>NZ_RSAJ01000724.1 GCF_003933965.1 Streptomyces sp. RP5T | reverse complement strand
TCCCAGCCGAGGGCGAGGTGGTTGAGCAGGGGGTCGAAGGGGGCGTTCATGGGACCGGTGCCCAGCAGGTCGTAGTCGTCCACCAGGATGAACAGTCGCGGGCCCTTCCACCAGTCGCACTTGCGCATCCGGGACGGTGTGATCTCCGGGCCCGGCAGCCGCGTGGTGACCGCCCGGGCGGCGCCGGAGAGCATGTCCTTGAGGGCGTCCATCGACACGGCGTGCCCGAGGCGGTACTCGTCGGGGATCGCCTCGACCAGCTCACGGCGGTAGTCGACCACCAGGATCCGGGCCTCGGCGGGCGTGTACCGGTCCATGACCGCCTTGGCCGCCATCCGCAGCATGTTGGTCTTGCCGCTCTCGGTGTCACCGACCACGATCATGTGCGGGCTCTCGGTGAAGTCGTGCCAGACGGGGGAGAGTTCCTCCTCCTCCAGGCCGATCGCCATCCGGAAGCCGCCCTCGGGGCCCGACTCCTTCGCGGGGGCCGGGAGTTCGGCGTAGGGGAGCTTGGTCGGCAGCATCCGTACCGGCGGGGCGGGCGGGCCCGGCCAGCTCTCGCTGATCGCGGCGACGAGGTCGGCGACGCCTTCGGTGAGGTCGTCCGCCGCCTCCGTGCCGTCGATGCGGGGGAGCGCGGTGAGGTAGTGCAGCTTGGTGTCACGGGTCAGGCCGCGGCCCGGCAGCCGGGGCACGCTCGCGGCCCGCCGCATGTCGATCTCCGAGTCCATGGGATCGCCCATCCGCAGCTCCAGATGGGTGGCGGCCTGGTCGCGGATCGCGGAGGTCAGCTCCACCCAGCGGGCGGTGGTGACGATCAGGTGGATGCCGTAGTTGAGACCGCGTGCGGCGATCGCGCCGAAGGTCTGGATGTGCCGGTCGAAGTCCTGGCGGACGGTCGACCAGCCGTCGATGACCAGGAACACGTCGCCGTGCCGCTCGTCCGGGAACTCGCCGGCGTTGCGGCGGCGGCGGAAGGTCGCCATGGAGTCGATGCCGTGGTCGAGGAAGAAGCGTTCGCGCGCGGCGAGCAGGGAGGTGACCTCGGCGATCGTACGGCTGACGCGTTCGGTCTCCAGACGCGCCGCGACGCCGCTCATGTGGGGCAGGCCGGACAGCCCCGACAGGGTGCCGCCGCCGAAGTCCAGGCAGTAGAACTGCACTTCGCGGGGGGTGTGGGTGAGGGCGAGCGCGGTCAGAATGGTGCGGACCATGGTGCTCTTGCCGCTCTGCGGGCCGCCCGCGACGGCGATGTGGCCGCCCGCGCCCGACAGGTCGAGCGTCAGCAGATCGCGCAGCTGGTCGAAGGGGCGGTCGACGATGCCGATGGGGATGGTGAGCCGGCCCCGTCCGGGCCAGTCGACGGCGGTGAGTCCCAGCTCGGGGTCGGGGGTGAGCGGGGGCAGGACCTGGTCGAGCGTGGTGGGCCGGTCCAGGGGCGGCAGCCACACCTGGTGGGCGGCGGGACCGGCGTCCCGCAGCCTGGCCACGGCGGCCGAGAGCAGTGTCTCGCCGCTCTCCTCGGGCTCGGGCTGCGGGTCGGGGTCCGGTGCCATGGACAGCTGCCTGGGCATGACGTACGCCGTCGTCCACGGCACGGTCTGGCTGGTCACACGGGCCTGGTGGGCGACGCCCCGCCGCTCCTGGTAGGGGCCGGAGACGTACGCGGCACGGAAGCGGGTCAGCGCCTCCACACCGGACTTGAGGAAGCCGCTGCCCGGTGCCGGCGGCAACTGGTAGGCGTCCGGTACGCCGAGGACACCGCGGCTCTCCATGGCGGAGAAGGTGCGCAGGCCGATCCGGTAGGACAGGTGGCTCTCCAACTGGTGCATACGGCCCTCGTCCAGGCGCTGCGAGGCGAGCAGCAGATGCACGCCGAGCGAGCGTCCGAGGCGGCCGATCATCACGAAGAGTTCCATGAACTCGCGGTGCGCGGCCAGCAGTTCGCTGAACTCGTCGACGACGACGAAGAGGCTGGGCAGCGGCTCCAGCGGGACCCCGGAAGCGCGGGCCTTCTCGTAGTCCAGGGCCGAGGTGTAGTTGCCCGCCGCCCGCAGCAGTTCCTGGCGCCGCATCAACTCGCCGTGCAGGGCGTCCTGCATACGGGAGACCAGCGCGGCCTCGCCGGCCAGGTTGGTGATCACGGCGGAGGTGTGGGGGAGTTCGTCGAGGCCCAGGAAGGTCGCGCCGCCCTTGAAGTCGACGAGGACGAAGTTGAGGGTCTCGGAGGAGTTGGTGAGGGCGAGCGCGAGGACGAGGGTGCGCAGCAGTTCGCTCTTGCCGGACCCGGTGGCGCCGATGAGCATGCCGTGCGGTCCGGTGCCGCCCTGCGCGGACTCCTTGATGTCGAGTTCCACGGGTTGCCCGTCCGCGCCGACGGCGATGGGTACGCGCAGTCGCCCGGGGCCGGTGTGCTGCTGCCACAGGGCGGCCGGATCGTGCCGGTGCAGGTCGGGGATGCCCAGCAGCGTGGTCAGTTCGACGTTGGTGGACAGCGGCTCGGCCGCGTCGGGGCCGGTGCCCATGCCCATCCGGTACGGGGCGAGGCGGCGGGCCAGGACGGTGGCGCCCGTGGTGCCGAAGGCGTCGGGGCGGCCGAGCACGGTGGTCTGTTCCTTGCGGTCCCGGTCGGTGCGCACCAGGGCGAGGGCGTCCGCGGACACCTCGAAACGCAGCGTGACGCGACCGGGCCGCCAGGTCAGGGCGCCGGAGAGGTCGAGGACGACGGTGTTGCGGTAGCCGGGGCCGTCGAGCCGGTGGCCGCTGGGGACGGTGCCGCCGTCGATCACGATGACGGTGAAGGGCTCCTCGCGGCCGGGGGCGGCGTCGGGGTCGAAGGCGGGCCGCTCCTGGAACTCGGCGCCGAGCAGGTCCTCCAGCTCGCCCAGGGCGGAGACGGTCATACGGAGGGGACCGGCGCCGTCGATGTCGTGCGGGTGCAGGGCGTGCGGCAGCCACTTGGTCCACTCCCAGTCCGCGCGCCGGTCGTCCGCGACGCAGAAGGCGAGCCACAGGTCGTCCGGCGAGTGGAAGGTGGCCAGTTGGGCCAGGAGGGCGCGGGTGACGGCACGTATGTGCTCCTCGTCGCCCCGGAACAGGACCCGGGCCCAGGCCCGCAGGTAGATGGCGATCGGCTGGTTCGGCACGGTCGCGTAGGCGCGCATGAAGCTGCGCAGCGCGTGTGCGCTGAGCGGCTCCAGGTCCTCGACGGGACTGGTGGAGACAGGGGTGAGTTTCAGGCCAAGTTTCTGGTCGCCGACCGCGATGCGGATCTCACCGAAGTCCTCGTCCCGCGGCCGCCGCTCCCACAGCCTGGTGGTGCCCACCATCGACAGCAGGGCCGCGGGTTCCGGGTGCCGCCAGGACAGGGCGAGCTGCTGGTCGGCGACGGCGCCGGACACCTTGCGCCGCATCTGGCCGAGATAGCGCAGGTAGTCGCGCCGTTCGCCCTTCAGGCGCTGCTTGCGTTCACTGCTGCGGCGCATCGCCTGGCCGACGAACATCGCGGCGGCGGCCACCACCATCACGCCCAGGGCGAGGTAGATGAACCCGCCGCTGCCGCGGGTCGCGCCGGGGCGCATGAACATGAACATCATGGACACCGACATCAGGGCCATCGGGAGGTAGGTCCAGATGGCGGAGGAGTCCGGTACCACTTCGGGCAGGGGCGGCGGTTCCTGAAGGCTGAGTTCCCCGTCGGGCATCTCCGGGCCACGGCGCCGGGCCGGGCGGCGGAACAGGACCACACTCAAGAGCCGTCTCCTTGTGGGGCAGGGGAGGAG
>NZ_RSAJ01000723.1 GCF_003933965.1 Streptomyces sp. RP5T | reverse complement strand
GATGGGGGCGGCTCCCGGTCGGGTGGGGAGCCCGAGGTTGGTCCGGGTGCCGGTGACGACGTAGCCCTTGACGCCGCCCGCGAGGGCGTTGCGCACGGCGCCGATGTCGTCGGCCGCGGAGAGGGCGAGGCCGTTGGGCCAGCCCGCGGCGCGGGTTTCCGACAGCAGCGTGAGGCCGGAGCCGTCGGGGAGATGGACCTCGGCGACGCAGATGTCTCTGGGACTGCCGATACGGGGACGGGCCTCCGCAACGGACGAGGCCTCGATGACATCGCGCACACCGAGCGCCCAGAGGTGACGGGTGACGGTGGAGCGGACGCGCGGGTCGGCCACGACCACCATGGCGGTGGGCTTGTTCGGGCGGTAGGCGACCAGGCTTGCGGGCTGCTCGAGGAGAACGGACACCGGGCCTCCTGGGGTGCGGGACGGCTTGGAAGGTCACAGACGTCTTCGGCACCGAACCCGGCGTCCTTTAGAGAATGATCACGATCTAGTGAGTAACAATTAGTGCAATTCGGACGTACGGTCGATCGTTCGGTGAACGTATCGGTTCGTTCGAGGGGCCACTCCTGACTGAAAGTGGCCGTATCGACAAATTGATGCTCCATGTGGGTGGCCACCCCGCTGGCGTGCCACCCCCCGCCCCGGACGGTCAGCGCGCCTGCGGATCCCGCCGCTGGGGAAGCGTGACCACCGACGCGTCGCCCGGCCCGGCCGGCGGCAGGCCCGCGACCTGGGCCAGCAGATCGCACCAGGAGGCGAGGTGCGCCGCCGTGTCCGGCACCCCGCCCAGGCCCTCACGGGGCGTCCAGGAGGCGCGGATCTCGATCTGCGAGGCCGCGGGGCGCTCGGACAGACCTCCGAAGTAGTGCGAGCTCGCGCGCGTGACGGTGCCGCTCGGCTCGCCGTACGACAGCCCGCGCGCCGAGAGCGCCCCGGTCAGCCAGGACCAGCACACCTCGGGCAGCAGCGGGTCGGCGGCCATCTCCGGCTCCAGCTCCGCGCGCACCAGCGTCACCAGCCGGAAGGTGCCCCGCCAGGCGTCGTGGCCGTCCGGGTCGTGCAGCAGCACCAGGCGCCCGTCGGCGAGGTCCTGGTCGCCGTCGACGACGGTCGCCTCCAGCGCGTACGCGTGCGGGGCGAGCCGCTGGGGAGCCCGTGTCGCCTCGATCTCGATCTGCGGCCGCAGCCGACTGCCGCGCAGGGCGTGAACCGCGGCCCGGAAGGCCGGCGGAGCCCCACCGCTCCCCTCCCGGTCGCTCCCCTTCGCGTCGTCCATTCCGCCCGAGTCGTCCGACAGTCGTTCTTGTGCCGCAGCCATGCGGGAAGGTTAAGGGGAAGGGGGCCGTGGTGCGGGCCTAGACACCCTGACTCCGCTCCTTGCCCACACGGACACCGCGCACTCGGCACCCGTCGCACCGTGCGAGACTTTCCGACGTGAGTGCACACCAGACGCCGCCGTCAGCCACGTACGATTCCGCCTTCCTCAAGGCATGCCGGCGCGAGCCCGTGCCGCACACCCCGGTGTGGTTCATGCGCCAGGCCGGGCGTTCGCTTCCCGAGTACCGCAAGGTGCGCGAGGGCATCCCGATGCTGGAGTCCTGCACGCGGCCCGAGCTGGTCGCCGAGATCACGCTCCAGCCGGTGCGCCGGCACAACGTGGACGCGGCGATCTACTACAGCGACATCGTCGTCCCGCTCAAGGCCATCGGCATCGACCTCGACATCAAGCCCGGCGTCGGCCCGGTCGTCGAGCGCCCGATCCGCACCCGCGCCGACCTGGCCCAGCTGCGCGACCTCACTCCCGAGGACGTCTCCTACGTCACCGAGGCCATCGGCCTGCTGACCCGCGAGCTCGGCCCGACCCCCCTCATCGGATTCGCCGGCGCACCTTTCACCCTCGCGAGTTACCTCGTCGAGGGCGGCCCCTCGCGCACCTACGAGAACGCCAAGGCGATCATGTACGGCGACCCCGAGCTGTGGGCCGACCTGCTCGACCGCCTCGCCGACATCACCGCGGCCTTCCTGAAGGTCCAGATCGAGGCCGGCGCCTCCGCCGTCCAGCTCTTCGACTCCTGGGCCGGCGCCCTCGCCCCCGCCGACTACCGCCGCTCGGTGCTGCCCGCCTCCGCGAAGGTCTTCGACGCCGTCGAGGGCTACGGCGTGCCCCGCATCCACTTCGGCGTCGGCACCGGTGAGCTGCTGCAACTGATGGGCGAGGCCGGCGCGGACGTCGTCGGCGTCGACTGGCGGGTCCCGCTCGACGAGGCCGCCCGCCGCGTCGGCCCCGGCAAGGCGCTCCAGGGCAACCTCGACCCGACGGTCCTGTTCGCGTCCACGGAGGCCGTCGAGGCCAAGACCCGCGAGGTGCTCGACGCGGCCGCCGGCCTGGAGGGCCACGTCTTCAACCTCGGCCACGGCGTCATGCCGTCCACCGACCCGGACGCGCTGACCCGCCTCGTGGAGTACGTGCACACGCACACCGCTCGCTGAGTCACCACGTGTGCCGGGGCCGCGCCTTCCTGCCGAACAGCAGGCCGCGCGGTTCCGGCGGAGGGGGAGTGCCCGGCTTCAGCGGCCAGGCGAGCGCCATCCCGGCGAGGAAGCCGACGACATGCGCCGCGTACGCGACCGTGCCCGCGGCGGAGACGCCCTCGCCGGACGAGTAGAACGCCTGGAGCACGAACCAGAAGCCCAGCACCAGCCAGGCCGGCAGTCTCAGCGGCAGGAACACCAGGAACGGCACCAGGACCCACACCCTGGCCTTCGGGTACAGCACCAGATAGGCGCCCAGGACCCCGGCGATGGCCCCCGAGGCGCCGATCAGCGGGTCGCCGGAGTCGGCGTTGAGCAGCGCGAAGCCGTACGAGGCCGCGTAGCCGCAGACGACGTAGAAGAGCGCGAAGCGCACATGGCCCATGCGGTCCTCGACGTTGTTGCCGAAGATCAGCAGGAACAGCATGTTGCCCAGCAGGTGCAGCCAGCCGCCGTGCAGGAACATCGCCGTCAGGACCGACAGCGCGGGCGACTTCTCGTAGTCCGGCGGGGCCACCACACAGCCCGTCGCGCCCTGCGCGTTCGTGCCGACGTCGCCCGTGGGGACGAGCTTCGGCATCTGATGGTGGATCAACTCCTGCGGGATCGCCGCCCAGTGGTCCAGGAACGCCTGGAGATGGCACAGCTGCGACACGCTGCTGTCGCCCGCCACGGACCCGGCCAGGCCGGGCATGTACAGGAACACGAGGACGTTCGCGGCGATGAGCGCGTACGTCACCACGGGGGTGCGGCGCACGGGGTTCACGTCATGGACGGGGATGACCACAAGGAAGTACTGCCCGCGATGGGCCCGGTGAATCGGTGGCGCGTCGGTGAACACCCGCACGCGCGCGTGCGTATGACTCCTCAACCGCCCGCGGCACGGGGAAGGCGGGCCGCGGGGACTACGTGAGGAACAGCGATGAACGACCGTATGACGCCGATGCACGCTCTTCCCGACGGTGAGGCCGAGCTCTCCCTGGTGGTGCGACTGCCGTGGGAGGACGTGGCCAGGCTCGGTCAGGAGGCCGGGCGGCTGGCGTCCCAGATGCAGCGGCCGGTGACGCTCGACGAGGCGGTGAGCAACCGGCTGCGGTCCACGCGGTCCGCGGCGCACGCCAAGCCGGCCGGTGAGCAGCCCTCGGCGATGCCCCCCACCACCAGCGCCTCCGTCTCGGCCCTGCCGCCCCGCCCGCCCGCCGACCAGGCCCGCCAGGCCATCGAGCGGATCAACGGGACGGCGTAGCCT
>NZ_RSAJ01000722.1 GCF_003933965.1 Streptomyces sp. RP5T | reverse complement strand
GGTGACGGCGACGGCCGAGCCGTCGTGGGCCCAGCAGCCGAGGTAGGCGGACGTGTCGGGGTCGGCACCGGCCAGCAGGCGGCGACCGGTGCCGTCGGGCCGTACGCACAGCACGCGGGTGTGCTCACCGCCGCCCGGTGCGGTGGTGTACGCGATCCAGCGGCCGTCGGGCGACCAGGCCACCTCCTTGACGGGGTCCGGGGAGGAGTCGAGCAGCCGGATGCCCTCCCCGTCCACGGGGCCGGCCCACAGCTGGGGGACGCCGCCCCGGTCGCAGATGAAGGCCACCCGGGTGCCGTCGGGATCCACGGAGGGATACCAGCAGCCGTGCGCCTGCAACCGGGTCACGGCGTCCCGGGGGCCCTCCGTCTCGGGCAGCGCCATCGGGGCGGGTGCCGTGGCGCGGGCGGGCCCCTGCCCCGGTGCGGAGGCCGTCGCGTGCGGGGGCCGGGTGCGCTGCCCGCCGGTCACGTGATTCCGTGCGTCTGCAGCCATATCTCCAGAAGTGCCACCTGCCACAGGGCGTTGGCTCCGCGCTTGGTCCGGTGTTCGTCGGGTGCCGCCAGGAGTTCGGCGACGTACGGCTGCCGGAAGACGTTCCGCTGCCTGGCCGCGGGCGCCGCGAGCGCCTCGCGCACCCGGTCCAGGACGGGGCCGGCCATGTGCCGGATGGCCGGGACCGGGAAGTAGCCCTTGGGCCGGTCGACGATCTCCCGCGGCAGGAGTTTGCGGCCGACCTCCTTGAGTACGCCCTTGCCGTCGTCGGCGAGTTTGAGCTCCGGCGGACAGGCCGCGGCCAGCTCCACCAGTTCGTGGTCGAGGAAGGGCACGCGGGCCTCCAGGCCCCAGGCCATGGTCATGTTGTCGACCCGCTTCACCGGGTCGTCGACGAGCATGACGTGCGTGTCCAGCCGCAGCGCCGCGTCCAGGGCGGTCTGGGCGCCGGGGCGGGCCATGTGTTCCGTGACGAAGCGGCCCGACACGTCGTCCGCGGGCAGCATGTGCGGGTGGAGGACGTCGGCGAGGTCGGTGTGGGGGCGGTCGAAGTACGTCTCGGCGTACTGGCGCGGCTCCTCCTCGCGCGGGGCCGCGGCCAGCTCCGGGTACCAGTGGTATCCGGCGAACACCTCGTCGGCGCCCTGACCGCTCTGCACGACCTTCACCTCCTTGGAGACCTGCTCGGACAGCAGGTGGAAGGCGACCACGTCGTGGCTGATCATCGGCTCGCTCATCGCGGCGACGGCGTCGTCGAGGGCGGTCGAGACCCGGTCCGAGGGCACCATCATCCGGCGGTGGTCCGTGCCGAACTCCCGGGCGACCAGGTCCGAGTAGCGGAACTCGTCGCCCTGTTCGCCGCCCTCGGCCTCGAACCCCACGCTGAACGTCTTCAGGCCGCGCTGCCCCTCCTCGGCCAGCAACGCGACGATCAGGCTGGAGTCCAGACCGCCGGAGAGCAGGACGCCCACCGGCACGTCGGAGACCATCCTGCGGCGTACGGCTGTGCGCAGCGCCTCCAGCACCGCGTCACGCCACTCGTCGGGCCCCATGTCCGCGTACTCGGGCCGCCGGGTGTAGGACGGCTGCCAGTAGCGGTGGTCGTGGTGGCTGCCGTCCGGCTCGACGACCCGTACGGTGGCGGGCGGCAGTTTGCGCACGCCGTTGAGCACGGTGTGCGGCGGGGCGACGGTGGCGTGCCAGCTCAGGTACTGGTGGACGGCCACCGGGTCGAGGGAGGTGTCCACGTCCCCGGCGGCCAGCAGGGCGGGCAGCGAGGAGGCGAACCGCAGCCGGCCCGGCGCGGGCGCCAGGTACAGCGGCTTGATGCCCAGCCGGTCGCGGCCGAGCACGACCCGGCCGGTGCGGTGCTCGACGAGCGCGAAGGCGAACATGCCGTGGAACCGCTCCACACAGGCGGTCCCCCACTGCCGGTAGGCGTGGAGCACGACCTCCGTGTCGGACGTCGACCTGAAGCGGTGCCCGAGGCGCCCGAGCTCCTCGCGCAGCTCCTGGTAGTTGTAGACGCAGCCGTTGAAGACGCCGGTGATCTCGTCGTCCGCGTCGGTCATCGGCTGGGCTCCGAGGTCGGACAGGTCGATGATCTTCAGCCGCCGGTGGCCCAGCGCCACCGCGCCCCGTGTCCAGATGCCTTCGCCGTCGGGTCCGCGGGCGGCGAGCCGGTCGGTCATGCGCTCGACGGCCCCGAGGTCGGGCCGGCTGCCGTCGAAGCGGATCTCGCCGCTCAGACCGCACATGACACGCCGCCCCCTTCCCAGGAGCCGTCGGACCCGGGCCGGGACAGGGACCCCGGGTCGCGCCTGCCGGTCGCGACCCGGGCGGAATTGCTGGACATGACGAAAAGTCTCCTCGGGGTTGTCGGGTGCGGGACGGACGGGACAGCCGGGTGCGCGGCGCGGAGCCGGTTCAGCTGCCCAGGACCTCCGGGGCGCCGGGGCCCGCCGTGCCCGCGACGGAGTGCGGGACGTCGGGGCGGGCGACGGGGGCCCGCCCGCGGCGGCGCCGCTCGCCGCGGGTCTCCGCGATCAACAGGTCGGCGCAGGCCAGCAGATCCTCTTCCCGCGCCTTGCGGCGGATGCGCTCGGCGGCGCTGCCCTCCGCGAGGGCCGCGGCGGTCAGGTCCCGGACGGTCTGCCAGTCGCCGTGGGCCTCCAGAGCGGGCCGCAGCCGGGCGAGCAGCGTGCACACGACGTCGGCGGCGGGCGCTTCCCGGTGCGTGCGGGGATCCACCAGAACGCCTTCCAGGCCGGAGCGGGCGGCGCGCCAGGAGGCGCCGCGCAGCCAGTCGTGGCGGCCGTCGCACAGGGCTTTGCCGGCCGCGCGGCGCTCCAGGGCCTCGGTCACCAGGGCACGGAACAGGCCGGCGACGAGCACGACGGTCTCCACCCGCGGGCTGGCGTCGCAGATACGCAGTTCCAGGGTCTGCAGATGGGCGGAGGGACGGACGTCGTAGTAGATCATCCCCGGGTCGCTGATGACGCCGGCCCGTACGAGATCGCCCACCGCCGCGTCGTAGTCGGCCGCGTCGGTGAAGCAGCCCACGGGGCCCGCGGTGGGCCAGCGCTGCCACAGCAGGGTGCGCCAGCTGGCGTAGCCGGTGTCTGCTCCCTGCCACAGCGGTGAGCTGGCGGAGAGCGCCAGCAGGGCGGGCAGCCAGGGCGAGACCGCGCACATCACCGCCACGGCCGTGTCGCGGTCGGGTATGTCCACGTGGACCTGGGCGCCGCAGATCAGCTGCTCGTCGGCGACCTGGCGGTACTCCTCGACCATGTGGCGATAGCGCGGGTCGGCGGTGGGGTGCCCGGAGGCGGCCGGGGCGAGGGGTGCCGTGCCGGCGGCCACGACCGCGAGCCCGAGCGAGGAGGCGGCCGCGTCGAGGAGCCGTCTGGTTCTGGCGAGGTCGGCGTACAGGCCGCTCAGCGTGGTGTGCACGCCGCTGTTGGACTCCACGGTGGACTGGTGCAGTTCCGTGGTGAAGGTGCGTGGGGGAAGCCGGCGCAGGACCGCGTCGGCGCGCGGCACGAGCAGCCCGCTCTCCACTTCCAGGATGTGGAATTCTTCCTCCACTCCAATGCGCATGACCACTGTCGCTCCTTGAGGTGTGCCGTAGGTCCCACCCGTCTCAGGGGTGACCCCCAAGTGCCCACGACTCCGCCGGATAAGCGTGACTTTGCGCGTTTGGAGAGGCTGATCCGCAGATGAGCAGACTGCCCGCTCAGCGGCGGGTGGCCCGGCCGACCAGCGCGCCGTTCGCCGGGGCGCCCTCTGCCCGAC
>NZ_RSAJ01000721.1 GCF_003933965.1 Streptomyces sp. RP5T | reverse complement strand
GGGACGGGTCTCAAGGCCGACGAGGTCGATGTAGTGCTGGAGGGCGGTGGAGGAGGGCGGGAAGCGCATCGCGCCCATCTCCGCGGTCAGCGTGGGATCGCAGCCCTCGAACCCCACGGTCCTGAGCCGTCCGCCGATCCGGTCGGCCTCGTACACGACCGGCTTGAGGCCCATCTTCATCAGCTCGTACGCGGCCACGATCCCGGAGAGACCGCCGCCGATCACCGCGACCTCGCTGCCGTGCTCGGTCGCCGGTATCTGGCCGAGGCCCGCCGGGTGGGCGAGGAAGTCGTCGTAGGCGTAAGGGAAGTCCGGTCCGAACATGGTGATCGGCGGCTGCTGCTCGTCTGCGTGCTCGACGGCGTTGGGCACGGTGGACGTCATGGGGTACGGACTCCTAGCACAAAGGGGTGGTTCAGACGAGGGACGCGTAGAGGCCGGGCCGGCGGTCGGCGAGGTACGGGTTCGCCGCGCGGGAGGCGGTGAGGAAGGCGGGGTCGGCGTCGGCGAACACCAGCTCCTCACCGCGGCCGGCGCGGGCCCGGGCCACCCCGTCGGGGCCGGCCAGCGTGGAGAGCCCGACGAACTCGAACTCCCCTTCCGCACCGACCCGGTTGACGTAGGCGACGTACATCTGGTTCTCCCAGGCCCGCACCGGCACCAGGGACTCGGCGACGAACTGGAACGGGTGCATCTGGGCCGTCGGCACGATCAGGAGGTCGGTGCCGGCGAGGGCGTGGGCCCGGACGTTCTCCGGGAACTCGACGTCGTAGCAGATCATGAGGCCGACCGTGAGGCCGCCCACCTCGGCCTGGACGACCGTCTGTTCGCCCGGCTCGAAGTGCTCGCGCTCGAAGCAGCCGAAGAGGTGCGTCTTGCGGTAGTTGGCGAGCCGGGTGCCGTCGGCGGAGATCAGCTGGGCGGAGTTGAGGACCGTGTCGGCCAGGCGCTCGGGGTATCCGTACGCGATCGCGATCCCGTGCCGCTCGGCGATCTCCGCTACCGCGTCCGCCGAGTCGCCGTCGGCCGCCTCGGCGAGGCGGGCGATGTCGTCGCCGATCGCGTACCCGGTGAGGAACATCTCGGGTGCGGCCAGCAGCGCGGCGCCCGCGGCGGCGGCCCGGCCCGCGGCCTCGTCGAGGACCTTGAGGTTCCCCTCGACGGAGCCGGGGCGGCCGGAGCTCTGGAGCAGGGCGGTGCGCATGCGTGATCCTCACCGGGCGGAAGTGGATGTGGGGGCCACATGAAGGGCCACGTAGACGGTACGGGCGGCTCACCGGGGCGGACAAGGAGGAGCCGTTGCGCGCTGCTGAGCGGTTCATTGCGCGCGGGGGCGCTCCCGCGGCGATTCGTTGCGCGGGGTGTCCCGCGGCGACGCCTTGCGCGGGCGGCCGTCCGGTGATCCGTGACGCCGGCGCCCGCTCCTGGACAGCACCAGCGCCGTCACCAGATAGGGCACGGAGAGGATCACGAACACCGTGCTGTGCGCCAGGGACGCGCCGAGCAGGCCGTACAGCCCGAACACGGCGACCGTGACCAGTTCCGTGCCCAGACTCGCCACCGAGGTCAGGGTGGCCCGGCGGGCGTCGTCGATGCGGTGCTGGAGGCGGACGTCGGCGAGTACCTCGGCCAGCTGGAAGCCGGCGAAGGCGAGGCCGACCAGGGCGATGCCGGCCGGGGTGCGGACACCCGCGCCCACGGCCAGGGCGAGCGCGGCACCCGCGACCAGTGCGGCCAGGCCCCGGGTGCCGAGGCGCTCGGCGGGCCCGGCGCACAGGCTGCCGACGGTAACGATCGACCAGACCAGCAGGACCAGGTAGGGGACGGTCGCGTCGGCCACGCCGAGATCGCGGATCAGCAGGGACACGTACTCGTCCAGGGCGCCCCAGACCGCGGCGACGGCGGGTACGAGCAGCAGGGCGCCCTGGACGCTCCGGTCCCCGCGGGCCTCGGCGAGTCCGGCCCGCAGGGTCGCCGACCAGCGGGCGCTGCCCCGCTCCGCCGGGACCCGGTGCTCCGGGAGCCGGGTCGCCGTCAGCGCCGCCAGCAGACAGGCCAGGACGCTCGCGGCGCCCACGGCCTCGTAGCCGCCGAGCGCGAGGACCGGGCCGGCGAGGCCCATCGCGGCGACCGTGGCCAGCAGCCGGACCGCCCGGGTCCGCCCCATCGCGCGCGCGTACCGCTCGGTGGCCCCGAGCCGTTCCAGTTCGTCGTAGACGAGGGCCTCCAGCGAGCCGGAGCCGAGCGCGCCGCCGGCTCCCCACAGGACGAAGCCCAGCGCGAAGGCGCCGTACGACGGCACGGTCACCCACAGCGCGAAGCCGGCGGCCGTGAGCAGCGGGCCGAGCCACAGCAGGCGGCGCCGCGAGACGGTGTCGGCCCAGGCGCCGGAGGGCACCTCCAGGACGACGGCCGTGAGGGACCACAGGGCGAACAGCGAGGAGATCTGCCAGAGCGGCAGGCCGGTGTCCGCGAACAGCAGCGCGTACACCGGGTAGAGCAGGACGAGGTCGTCGAGGAACGCGTAGCCGTACAGCGTGGTCGTCAGCCGGCGGACGCCGGTCGCGGACACGGGTGCGGGTGAGAGTGTCATGGGGCCTTCCCGGAAGGGCGGTTCGGACGTCGTGGGCACGGCGTCCGAGGCGGCCCTCGGGAGGCACGGCTGGTGGATCAATGTCGCCAGGTCATGGCATCGATGCTAGACAGTCGCGGGCCCGCTGCCCAGTGAGAATGTGGTGATCACCGCGGCATGGTCGGACGGCCAGTCGTTGTCCTCGACATCCGGCCAGGTCCGGGGCGTGCCGCTGACGTACGTCCGCGAGTCGAGCACGCGCAGTCCGCGGTGCAGGACGAAGTCGATCCGGTCCCGCGGCTCCGGGTGGGCGTGCACCGGCGACCAGGTGTGCCCGGGATCGCGCACGGGGTCCGGGCGGGCCTCCCGGAAGGAGTCCCGGAAACCCGCCTCCTCGGCCGCCTTCGTCACCGGCCACTCGACGCCCGGCCGGTCCAGGTGGGAGGGGCAGTTGAAGTCCCCGACGAGGACGACGGGCGCCGCGTCCCCGATCCGGCGCAGGGTGTCCCGCAGCTGCCCGAGCCGCACCTCCTCGTGGGCGAGCGGCTCCTCCTCGTAGGGCCCGTAGCGCGCGGAGTCCAGATGGGCCGTCCAGATCTCGACCTCCCGCTCCCCGACGGTGATCCGCGCGCCCGCCGCCCCGTAGAAGCCGACGTCGGGGTCGCCCGGCGCGGCGGTGATCGGGAAGCGGCTGATGACGCCGAGGTTCGGTCCGGCACTGTGGTGGTGCCAGCCGAGTGCGCGGGCGAGTTCCTCCGCGGCGGTGCCGTACGTCTCCTGGAGCCCGACCACGTCCACGTCGGTCTCGGCGATGACCTTGAGCTGCTTGGCCCGGTGGTCGTGGACCTTGGTGCCGCCGTACCAGAGGTTCCAGGTCATCACGCGGAGCCGGTACGGCAGCAGGGCGCGCAGCCGGGTCACGGTGACGTCCTCCAGGCCGGTCAGGACCGTGCGCCCCGGGCCCGCCTCGATGGGGGCCAGGGAGGGCACGGCGAGGACCGCGCAGCCGGCCGCCTCGGCGGAGCGGACGCCGGTCTCCGTGTCCTCGACGGCCACACAGCCCGAGGGCTGCACGCCGAGCGCGCGGCAGGCGGCCAGGTAGGGGTCGGGGGCGGGCTTGGTGTGCTCGGTGTCGTCGGCGGTGACGGAGACGGCGAACCGGCTCGCGCCGAGGGCCGCCAGGACGGTGTCGGCGACCGCGCGGGGGGACGCGGTGACCAGGGCGGTGG
>NZ_RSAJ01000720.1 GCF_003933965.1 Streptomyces sp. RP5T | reverse complement strand
GGCCACGACGAACAGGGAGCCAACGGCGGTGAGGGCAAGGGCGGTTGCGCGTCTGCGTCGCACGAGCGCGCGGTGGTTCAGGGACAACGGGTTCTCCTTCGGTACGAGGCCGGCCCGTGGTGGGGACCGTGGACGAGACGGAGCGGCGGGGTACGCCGGTCCGGAGCGCTGCACGGCATGCGGGTGGAAGGAGGTGGGGGGTGAGGGAAACGCGACTGGTCGCACGCTGGAACTGTGAAGGAACTGTGAGTTCCCGAAGAAGAGTGACACCGCGTGCCTCACCTTGTCATGCAAGCCTCAACATTACGGCTTGAAACTGACCATGCTTGCCGGGCAAATCGCCACACGCGAACGCTGTTTTCGGCCTGGATACCAAGGTTTTCGGGGCCAGGCCCGTGCCGTCTCGGGCCTGGCCCCGGTCCGTCAGTTCTGCAGGCGCCAGTGCTGGTTGGCGCCGCCCGAGCAACTCCACAGCTGGATCTTCGTCCCGTTGGCCGTTCCCTGGCCGTTGGCGTCCAGGCAGAGCCCCGACTGAGCTGCTGTGATCGTGCCGTCGGCATTGATGTTCCATTGCTGGTCCGGCTGACCGTTGCAGTCCCAGATCGCCGCCGGTGTGCCGTTGCCCGCGCCCTGGCCCACGCCCAGGCACTTGTTGCCGTAGACGAGCAGCTGCTTTCCGGTGGTGTGGGTCCACCGCTGGTTGGCGCCGCCGTTGCAGTCCCACAGCTGTGCCTGCGTGCCGTTGGCCGTGGTCGAGTTGTTGATGTCGACGCAGCGTCCCGACTGCTGGCCGACGATCTGCTGATTCTCGGTGGGCTGCGGTGTCGGCGGCGTGCCCGAGCCGAACTGGGTGAAGAACTGCCACACCGCCGCCGACGTCCAGGTGCGCCAGCCGTCACCGGTGGAACCGTCGATGGGACCGGGGTCGTGGCCCGCTCCGTCGAACGCCGCCCAGACGACGGGGTATCCGGACCTGCATCCGGAGTAGGCGGTGATGATGTGCGTCAGGCTTCCGTTGGCCGGCTCGGGCGGGTTCTGCGGGGTGCAGCCGTTGGTGCGGACGAAGGTGTCGCGCAGTTGGCGTCCCGACGCGATGGGCAGCACGTTGTCCCTGATGCCGTGCAGACCCATGTAGGCGATGGGCTGAGTGCCGCCGTTGCAGCCGCTGAGGTTCGCGCCCGAGTAGACCGCGACCGCACGGAAGACCGTCGCACGGGAGCAGGCGAGGGCGTACGACATCGCGCCGCCGTAGCTGAAGCCGGCGGCGAACAGCTGGCCGGTGTCCACGCACAGTCCCGACTCGATCTGGTTGACCATGGCGTCGACGAAGGCCACGTCCTGGCCGCCGGGGTTGGCCCAGCCGTTGCCGTTGCCCTGGGGGGCGACGAAGATCGTGCTGTTGTTGGCGTTGTCCGCCAGGCGCCTGAGGCCGTAGTAGGACCAGTTGTATCCGTCCGTGCCACCCGAGTCGACGTCGTTGGCGGTGCCGCCACGCCAGTGGAAGCCGAAGACCAACCGGTAGGGGTGGTTGCTGTCGTAGCCGGCGGGGACGCGCAGTATGTAGGTGCGGTTCTGGCCGCCGCTCTGAATCGTGTGGGTACCACTCGTCAGTGTGGGGGCCTTGCCGCAGCCGGGCGTCGCTGCTGCGGCGCCTGCGGCCCTGGTCGGCGCGAGTGCGCCGAGGCCGCTGCTGAACGAGCTGCCCGCGGCCGACAGGACGAGAAGCAGCGCGGCGGCGAGGGACATCAGGAGCGGTAAGCGTTTCATGCGTTCCTTCTTCCGTGGGGGTGGGCGCGGGGAGCGCAGGGGTTCACACGGCCGTGATGGTCCATTCGTTGTTGGTGCTGGAGTTGGGTGTCCACAACACGGTGGTGGAGCCGTTCGTGGTGCTGCCGCTTCCGTCCAGGGCGGTGCCGGTGCCCCGGTTGACGATCCGGTAGCGGTTGTTGCCGAGGCTGACCAGCGACCACTGCTGGTTGTTGCCGCCGTTCCAAGCCTGTTGGCGGGCGGGCGCCCCGTTGGCGGTGTTGCCGTAACTGTCGGCGGCCATGCCGTTGGTGCGGTTGATGATGCGGTGGTAGCCGTTGCCGAGGTCGATCAGCTGCCACTGCAGGTTGGTGCTCCCGTCGTAGCTCCACTGCTTGAGGTTGGAGCCGGCGGCGACGCTGCCCCCGCTGTCGAGCACCAGTCCGCTGGTGCCGTTGGCGATCCTCACCCAGGTCGTGGAGCCGCCCGGCGCGCCCAGGACGGGGATCTCACCGGAGAAGGTGAGCTTGACCGTGTACGCCAGCGCGCTGAAGGGCGCGTTGGACGAGGGCATCGTCAGGTGCAGCCCACCCGCGTCCTGGGTCGGTGCGGGCAGGTCGATATAGGTCCCCGCGGTGTTGCCCAGCAGTTGGGCCCCGGTCAGACTGCTGAGATTGATCCGGTTCGAGTTCAGTGTCGTGACGGTCATGGTGCCGCCCTGCCAGCCCAGCGCGGTGGCGTACAGGACCTTGTTGTCCCGGCTGCGGGTGAACCGGACGTCCTGCGGTTTGCCGGCCACCGGTCCGCTGAAGGAGCCTCCGCCCATCTTCGTGGGGCCCTCGCCGTAACTGCTCCAGGAGCGGGTGGCGTAGACGGCCTCTCCGAAGCGGCCGAGCCAGTCGCCCATGGCGAGCAGGATGGACTGCTGCCCGGAGGGGATGGTGCCGTCGGCCATCGGGGCGATGTTCAGCAGCATGTTGCCGCCCTTGCTGACCCGGTCGATCAGCGAGTGGAGCAGCGCCTGCGTCGAGTAGTAGCCGATGCCCACCGTGTAGCACCAGCTGGAGGAGGAGATGCTGTCGTCGGTGAGCCAGTAGGGGGTGAGCAGGTCCGCCGGGCCGCCGCGCTCGAAGTCGAAGACCTCGCCCTTGTTGTTGAGGCCGTCCTTGTAGGTGGCGACGACGTCCTTGTTCCACGCGACGGCCTGGTTGTAGTAGTGCGCGAGGAACTGGAGCCGGTAGGACTCCTGCACCAGGTTGAGGTCGAAGTCCTGCCAGACCAGGTCCGGCTGGTAGTCGTCGATGACCTCGACCAGCTTGTCGTACCAGAGCTTGTTCTCCGCCGCCGTGCCCTGCTGGCCGTACAGGACGCGCAGGGTCGGGTCCGACTGGGAGGGCACGTGGTCGTAGAAGCCGTTGAAGTGGTAGGCGTGGTGCAGCGAGGCCATGAACTTCAGCCCCTGCCCGCGGATGGCCTGCGCGTGCAGTCCCACCAGGTCGAGCTTGGGGCCGTGCTGGACCGAGTTCCACGGGTTGGAGCGGCTGTTCCACATGGAGAAGCCGTCGTGGTGCTCGGCGACCGGGCCGGCGAATCTGGCGCCCGCGGCCTTGAACAGCCGGGCCCAGGCTTCCGGGTCCCACTTGCCGCCCTGGGAGACGAGCTTGGGGGCGAACTGGACGAAGGTGCCCGCCTTGTCGCGGGCTCCGTCGATGAAGTTGTTGTACGGCCACGCCGAGGGGTCGCCGTAGGTGGCCTTGTGGTGGTTGTTCTCGGCCGAGCCGCCGATGTACATGTTGCGCGGGTACCACTCGTTGCCGAAGGCGGGGACGCTGAAGGCGCCCCAGTGGTAGTAGATGCCGAACTTGGCGTCCTGGAACCAGGCCGGGGCCGGGGGGTGCTGGTCCACGGAGGTCCAGCTCGCGGTGTAGCTGCCGGGGCCGTCGGTCGCGGCGGCCTCGGGGGCGAACCGCAGCAGGCCGGCGGCCGCCGACGCACCGGCCGCCGCCAGCAGTCGGCGCCGGCTGAGCGGCAGGGGGGAGGCAGTCATGTGGGGGCCTTTCGGAGGGATCGG
>NZ_RSAJ01000071.1 GCF_003933965.1 Streptomyces sp. RP5T | reverse complement strand
CCTGGGCGGCGGTGGCGGCGGGGACGACGGCGACCGTGGCGGTCAGCAGCAGGGCGGCGAGGGGTCTGAGCAGTCTTTTCCAGGGCAGCATCGGGTGATCTCCTTGCGGCTCAAGGGAGTTGCGATGGCCGTACGCCCTGTGACCCGGATCACGAGGATGCTGTTCAATTCGAAAGTTACGGACGAGTAGGACGCTTGGGAAGTTACGCGTCAGTAAAAACTTCCAGCGCTAACCACCGCACGCGCATCTGCCGATGAACCGTCACCAGGCGGGCCTGAGGGGACCATAGGGAGCGATACGCCCCAATCGCTCACGCAACGCCCGCACCTCACCCTCACCGAGTACGTCGATCCACGCGCCCACGGCCTCCGCGGCAGCCTCCTCCGCCGCACGGGTGCAGGCCCACCCCCGCTCGGTCAGCACGACGAGCCGGGCCCGGGCGTCACCGGGATGCGGCCGCCGCTCGGCGTATCCCTTGCGCACGATCTCGTCGACCAGCTGACTCGCGGCCTGCTTGGTCACCCCGAGATGAGCGGCGAGCTCCGTGACCGTGGCCCCGTCCGGCGCGAGCCGCGAGAACGCGAACCCCCAGGCGGGGCGCGCCTCGAAGCCCCGCGCGACGACCCCCTCGTTGATGCGCTGGGTCAGGTCGCCGGCGGCGGCGAGCAGGGCGGCGGACAGGGCGAGGGCTTCGGAGTTCTGCACCCAGGCATTGAAACACCCTTGACGAACTGGTCAAGCAGCTTGACTATGGAGCCATATAGTCAATCTTCTTGACCATCTGTCGTTCAGGAGGCCCCCATGCCCGTCGTCCGCTCGTCCGAAGCCGTCACCCATGAGATCCACGGCGCCCGTTTCGTCTCGTACGCCACTCCCCTCAGCGGCGCCAAGGAGCTCTGCGCCTGGCGCGGCGAGATCCCCGCCGGGACGAAGGCACCGGCGCACACCGTGAGCCGCGAGGAGATCTTCCATCTGCTCATCGGCGAACTGCTGGTCACCCTCGACGACAGCACCCGGCGGATCACCGCCGGCGACACGGTGATCGTCACCCCCGGCGCGACCTTCACCGTCGAGAACCCCACCGACCACACCGCCCTCACCTGGGTCACCACCTCCATCGGCCTGGAGGCGACCCTGGCGGACGGCACCCGCATCACCCCGCCGTGGGCCAACTGACCCGGGCCTGTCCGGCGGACCATGCCGGCGTCGCGGGGCCCGGCACTCCGGACAGGCCCTACGCGGCCAGCGTGCCCGGCAGGACCGCCAGGGGCCCGAACTTCGCCCGGACGCGGTCCGCGGCCTCCTCGATACGGCGGAGCTTGTCGTCGGTGGGGTCGAAGGTGAGCTGGTGGGAAGCCTGTTCCGCGGGGTCGAGGCCCTCGGCGCGCAGGGCGATCGAGCGGACCCGGGCGCGCTGGAGACCGAGGGCCTCGTACATGCCGTAGGCCGCCCTGGTGAGGGCCGCCGAATGGGCGGTGGGTTCACCGAGGGTGCGGCTGCGGGTGGTCGCGGTGCGGTCGGCGTAGCGGACGGTGAGGGTCAGGGTGCGGCAGACCTTGTCGAGGGCGCGCAGCCGGGAGCCCAGTTCCTCGGCGGCGGAGAGCAGGGCACGGCGGTGCCGGTCGGGGTCCAACTCGTCGCGGGTGAAGGGGCGTTCGGTGGCGAGGGAGCGCGAGACACCGTTCGGGACCACCCGGCCGCGGTCCACGCCGTTCGCCTTCTCGTGCAGTTCGCGGCCGGCCTTCGCGCCGACCAGGCGCTGGAGCGTGGACAGGGGTGCGGCGGCGACCCGGCCCAGGGTGTCCAGACCGTACTCGCACAGGGTGCGGGCGGTCGCGGTGCCGACGCCGGGGAGCGCGGCGACGGGCCGGCCGGCGAGGAAGTCCGCCACCGCGTCCTCGGGCACCGCGCGGGTCATCCCGGGCCGGGCCTCCTTCAGTGCCATGCGGGCCAGCATCGGCCCGGGTCCGGCGCCGATCACGCAGTCGACGCCGTGCAGGGCGAGGGCGCGGACCCGGATCACCGAGGCCAGTTCGACGGCGTCCCGCTTGAAGTACCGTTCGGCGCCCCGCAGATCGGCCAGTGCCCGGTCCGGTGGCAGCGCCTCGACGACCGGGGTGAACTCCTCCAGGAGGCCCAGCAGTTCGGGCAGGGCCGCCTCCCGCGTCGGCGGCAGCTGGAAACGTACGCAGAGGATGGTCATCCCGCACTCCCCGGACTCTGGTGCCACAACTTCCTTACCTGTGAGGCCTCTTGACCCGCCGGTCGCAGATCGGCCCACGGATGCAGTTCGTATCCCGTCGGCATTTGGATTCGCCGGCCACCGGTCGGATCGCCGGTCGCGTCACCGTCCCCCGTCGGCAGCGGCTCGGCCAGTCGCGCCGCCACCGCGTCGAGGCCCTCCCCGTCCCGCAGTTCGACCAGTTCGGCGAGGTTCCAGGCGGCCGCGCCCACCACGCTGAGGCTGCGCGGGCCGCGCCGCTGCACCACCCCGCGCACCAGCAGCAGCCAGGAGTGGAAGACGGTGTGCGCGCAGGCGTCGTGGGAGTCGTCGAAGAAGGCGAGGTCGACCAGTCCGGTGCCGTCGTCCAGGGTGCTGAAGATGACCCGCTTTCCGGACCGGATCGGTGGCGTCTGGGTGGCCGCCTTGGCCCCCGCGACCAGCACGGTCTCGCCGTGCCGTGCCTCGCGCAGCCGCCGCGCGCTGACCACGCCCAACTCCGTAAGGAACTCCTGGTGGTCGTCCATCAGGTTGCGCGAGACGTCCATCGACAGCACTCCCAGCTCGGCGCTGAGCTTCTCCACGGAGGACAGGTCCGGCAGTCCGGCCGGGGCCGTCCTGCGCCCGCCGGACAGGGGGAGTTGGCCCCCGCGGCCGGCGCGTGCGCCCCGGTGCAGCTCGGTCAGGTGCAGTTGCAGATCGCGCCGGTTGGCTCCGAAGGCGTCCAACGCGCCGACCTGGGCCAGCCGCCCGGCCACCGGACGGCTCGGCCGCCCTCGCTCCCAGAAGTCCAGCAGCGAGGAGTACGGCTGTCCCTCGGCGATCCGCTCCGCCTCGGCCTCACTGATGCCGTGGACGTCGGAGAGCGCGAGCCGCAGGCCCCACACCGAAGGTTTATCAGACACCAGTTCGATCCTGTGTGCGACCCCCGACGCGTTCACGTCCAACGGCAGGATCGGCACCCCGCGCCGCCGCGCGTCCGCCAGCAGCAGCCGCTTCGGGTACATGCCGGGGTCGTGCGTGAGCAGCCCGGCGTAGAAGGCCGCCGGGTGATGCGCCTTCAGCCACGCCGACTGGTACGTCGGTACGGCGAAGGCGACCGCGTGCGCCTTGCAGAAGCCGTACGACCCGAAGGCCTCTACGATCTCCCAGGTGCGCTGAATCGTTTCCGCGCTGTATCCGTTGGCCGCCGCGTGCTGGGCGAACCAGAACCGGATCCGGCCCTGCGACTCCGGGTCGGACAGCCCGCGCCGGACCCGGTCCGCCTCGCCGCGCCCGCACCCGGTCATGATGTCGACGATGTCGATGATCTGCTCGTGGAAGACGACGACCCCGTACGTCTCCTCCAGCGGCCGCTCCAGGTCCGGGTGCGGATACCGGACGGGCGCCCGTCCGTGCCGTGCCTCGATGAACGGCCGCACCATGTCGGCGGCGACCGGACCGGGCCGGAAGAGCGAGATGTCCACGACGAGATCGTGAAAGGTGGCCGGCTGCAACCGCCCGACCAGGTCCCGCTGCCCCGGTGACTCGATCTGGAAGCACCCCAGCGTCTCGGCGGACCGGATGAGCCGGTACGTCTCCGGGTCGCCCGGCGGTACGGCGTCCAGGTCGACCCGCTCCCCCGTCGCCCGCTCCACCTCCGTGACCGCGTGCGCCATCGCCGACTGCATCCGCACGCCCAGCACATCGAGCTTGAGCAGTCCGAGATCCTCCACGTCCTCCTTGTCGAACTGGGACATGGGCAGCCCCTCGCCGCTGGTCGGCACGACCGGGGTGCGGCGGAGCAGGGACGCGTCGGAGAGCAGCACCCCGCACGGGTGCATGGCGATCCCCCGGGGAAGGGCGTCGAGTGCCTCGACCAGCTCCCACAGCCGGCCGTACCGCTGCTTCTCCTCCGCGAGCGCCTTGAGTTCGGGCAGTTCCTCCAGTGCCGCGCGGGCGTCCCGCGCCCGGATGTGCGGGAAGGACTTGGCGATGCGGTCGATGTCGGCCGGGTCCATGGACAGGGCCGCCCCCACGTCCCGGATCGCGTGCCGCACCCGGTACGTCTCCGGCATCGAGACGGTGGCCACCCGCTCGGTCCCGAACCGCCCGATGATCGCCCGGTAGACCTCGATGCGGCGCGCGGACTCCACGTCGATGTCGATGTCGGGCAGGACGAGCCGCCGTGTGGACAGGAACCGCTCCATCAGCAGCCCGTGCTCGACGGGGTCGGCGTGGGCGATGCCGAGGAGGTGGTTGACGAGCGAGCCCGCACCGGAGCCGCGGGCGGCGACCCGGATGCCCATGTCCCTTACGTCGTCGACGACTTGAGCGACCGTCAGGAAGTAGGAGGCGAAGCCGTGGTGGGCGATGATGTCGAGTTCCTCGTGCATCCGCTCCCAGTAGGCGCGCCTGCCCGCGTAGCCCTTCAGCACCATCCCGGCCGCCGCCCGCGAGGCCAGGGCACGCTGGGCGCCGCGCCGGCCCGCGCCGACGAGGTGCGGTTCGGGGAAGTGGACGGTCCCGATGCCGAGGTCGTCCTCGGGGTCGACCAGGCACTCGGCGGCCGTCGCCCGCGTCTGCTCCAGCAGCCGGTGCGCGGTGTCGCGCCGGAAGCCCGCGGCCTCGACGATCCGCTCGGCGGCCGCCAGCATGGCGCCCGCGTCCTTGAGCCAGGCCTCGCCGGAGTCCAGTTCCTCGACGGCGCTCACGGGGACCAGGCGGCGGGCGGAGTCCAGGACGTCGGCGACCGGGCCGAGGCCGGGGTCGGCGTACCGTACGGCGTTGCTGAGCACGGGCCGGATCCGCTGCTCGGCGGCGAATCCGACGGTACGGGCGGCCAGCCGCAAGGAGCCGGGGCCGGTGCCCTTGCGTCCGTGCCAGACGGTTTCGAGGCGCAGGGCGTCGCCGTAGGTCTCCCGCCAGGGGACGAGGAGCCGGGCGGCCCGGTCGGGGCGGCCGGCGGCCAGGGCACGGCCGACGTCGGAGGCGGGTCCGAGCAGCACGGTCAGGCCGTCCCCCCGGTTCTCGGCCCGGGGCACCAGGGGCGTGCCCCGCTCCCCCCTGTCGGCGTGCGCCGCCGTGACGAGCCGGCACAGGTCGGCCCAGCCGCGGGCGCCGTCCCGGGCGAGGAAGGTGACACGGGGGGCCGACTCGTCGACGAAGGCACCTCCGCGCACGGGGGCACGGCGCCGCTCCTGCCGTAGCGGCTCGGCCTCCTCCACGGCCAGCTCCGCCCCGAACAGCGGACGCACCCCCGCCTTCGCGCAGGCCTTGGCGAAGCGGACCGTGCCCGCGAGGGTGTCGCGGTCGGTGAGGGCGAGGGCGTCCATCCCCCGCTCGCCGGCGCGCTCCGCCAGGCGCTCCGGGTGCGAGGCGCCGTAGCGCAGGGAGAACCCGGAGACGGTGTGCAGATGAGTGAAGCCAGGCATCCGCACCTCCCGCTGTCGAACATCAGTTCCCTATCGCCTCACCTCCACCATAGACCAAAAACCGAACATGCGTACGACAGCGTTCGAGTCACCTCTCACCTGCGGAAACGGCCTATTCGGACCCGGATGTGTCGGTCTCGGCGGATTCCTCGGCGAGGGGCTCGGCCACGGCGGCCGACGGCGTGCCGGTGGCCGTCGCACGCTGCGCGGTCTCCAGGGCGTGCAGGCGCCGTTTGATGTCGCGGAGCTCGGTGAGGAGGGTGTCGGGGCGGTTGATCCTGGTCACGAGGTGCTCCTTGGATTCATGGGGTGCCGGTGGCGAGGGTGACGGTCAGCCGGACCTGCTCCTCGCCCGCGTCGTTGCCGGGGGTGACCTCGATCCCGGTGATCCGTACGCCGAACCGGGTGCCCTCGGGAAAGAACACGTCCTTGATGACGACGAGGGCGTCGTCGCCGACCTGGTAGGAGCCGAGGACGGGCTCCAGGTCGGCGCGCACGGTCAGCTCGGGCAGGACGACCGGGGCGGAGACGGCGGCGAGGGCCGAGCGGGCCTGGGAGCGCAGGAGGTCCGCGTCGGTGAGATGGACGTAGGAGACCTCGGTCTCGGTGAGCGGGCGTCCGGTGCCGCTGTCCTCGGCGACCGCGACGAGCTGACCGCTCTCGCCCTGCTCCCCGAGGGCGAAGACCCGGCTCGCGGTGGAGGCGCCGTCGGCCGGCCAGGTGTAGTCGATGAGGTTGGCGCCGTACTCCCACACATGCGGGGTGCCCTGCCGGCCGAGCTGCGGGGTGCCGACGCGGAGCCGGCGCGCGGGACGGCCGTCGCTGCCGTACGCCATGTCGATGACGAAGTCGGGGCCGTCCTCCAGACTCGCCAGCTCGCGCAGCGCCTCGCCGGTGCTCTTGAGGTCGCTGCCGGGGTAGACCAGGGTGCGGGTGATGCCGGAGAGGGCGGTGGACTCGGGGCGTACGCGGATGTCGCCGCCGGGGTGCGCCTGCGCGACGGCGACCAGTTCGCGGGCGATGTCGCTCTGGTCGCGGTCGGTGAAGGGGACGGAGACGGAGGCCAGGTCGGTGAGGGCCGGGTCGAAGGCCGCGGGCAGGACGCGCCGGTGGTCGAAGTAGGAGAGGAAGCCGGCCGCGCCGATCTCCAGGTGCCGGTCGGCGGAGGTGTACTTGACGGTCCAGATCACCCCGCCCCAGACCAGCACGCCGTCCCGCTCGACGTAGAGGGCGGCGCGTCCCGGTTCGGTGAGTTCACGGGGACCGTGGACGGTGATCCGCGGGTCGCCGAGGGGCAACCGGGCGCGGAACTCGCCGGCTTCGTTGAGCTCGGTGCTGAACGTGACGTCGTAGAGCGGGAGTTCGTCGGTGACGAGGCCGGTGGCGAGGTCGGCGGTGTAGTAGGTGTAGCGGGTCGGGCGGGCGGCCACTAGCCCACCAGCCAGGTGGTGTTGAGGTAGATCAGCTGGTTGACCGGAAGCGGGGAGTCCTGGGGATACAACGCGATGCCACCGTCCGGACGAAGCATGAGTTCGAGGCCTCGCGTGGTGCCACCGATCACCGTGTACCAGTGGTGCCTCACCGCCGGGCGGAAACCGGCCGGGACGGCGATGAGGGAGGTGGCGTTGGCCGTCAGGGCGACCGTGCTCTGGACAGCGCCCCGCAGATGGACCGTGGCGCCCACCCGGCGTACCGCCGGTGTCTCGGCGTTGTACACCACCCAGTTGGGCAGGAGGGTGAGGTTGTTCCACCCGGTGTCGTCGTTGACCGCCCGCCACCCGGCCGAACTGTCGTACCACTCCAGGTGGTTGGTGTCCCAGCGGTGGATGTACATGCCCGAGTAGGGGTACGCCGGCCGGCCCCCCTCGCCCCAGACCCGCAGGATGCCGCCGGCCGCCGCGGTCCAGGGGCGCAGGTCGTCGATGTCGGTGGCGGCGACGGACGAGGCGTTCTTCGCCACCCTGATCCGGGCGAGCGGGATGAAGTCGCCGCTCACCGCGGGGTCGACGGGGGTGGCGGCGGCGCTCCCCTTCACGAGTTCCACGGTCATGCCGGTGGTGGCGTCGCCGTACTGCGCGTCGCGCTGCCGGGCGATGACCAGGTCGTTGCGCGGGTTGCTGGAGTCGGCGGGGTTCGTGCCGAGGACGTCGAGGGTCTTCTGCTGGCCGAGGGTGACGAGGTAGGCCCCGGTCGCACTGGCCCGGGTCCCCTGGATGACGCCCTGGAAGGGGGCCACGATGACCTTGCCGGAGACGGTGGCGGTGACCTGCACCCGGCCAGGGTCCCCGGTGGCGGGCCGGATGCCGCTGCGGGCCTGGACCGGGCTCGGGCCGGGCGCGGCGAACACGCCCGTGGCCAGCCGGGCGTCCTCGGCGTCGACGACTCCGCCGGAGATCCAGCCGGAGTCGCGTTCTGGAGTGGGCGTGCTCATCAGGATGCCTCTTCCGGTCGGGGCGTCACGGGACGGGGAACGCGATCACACGCAGGCCGGTGTAGTGCGCGGCGGCCGAGCCCACACTGGCGGTACCGGTCGTCATGCCGCCGCCCCGGCCGACGTACTGCGTCAGCACCAGCGGGGTCGCGGCGGGCAGCAGGTGATGTCCCTGGGCGACGCTGGTGGTGATCCTCGTGGGACCGCCGTGGAAGCAGGCAAGGGACAGAGCCGTCCCGTCCTGCTTGCGCACCACGTGGTCCCACCGCTCGTCGGGGCCCGAGGTGACCGCGTACAACTGCCCTGTGATCAGCAGCATGCGGGGGTACGGCGCCGCGGGCACGGTGACCTGGTTGAAGGTGTACCCGGTGGCTCCCGCCGAGCCGCTGGTCAGCGGCCAGCCCGCGTCGGCCGGCCCGAAGAACTCCACCGCCCCCGTGGCCGCGGGACGCCAGGCCGTGCCGGTGCGGACCAGGTCGAGGCCGCTCTCCAGGTCGTACAGCCGCTGTCCGGCGTAGCCGTCGGCGGGGAGCGACTCGTAGGACTGCAGGGGCAGCACTCCGCCCGCGGCCACGGTGAACATCCGCAGGTCCTTGATGTCCGCCTGGGTGACGGAGCCCGCGTTCGCCCGCACGGTGATCTGCGCGAGAGGCAGGTGGTCGCCGGTGACCGTGGGAGGGACGGGGGTCACCGCGGGCGCCCCGGCCACCACCTGCACCAGCATGCCGTCGCTCGCGTCGCCGTACTGCCGGTCGGTCTGCCGGGCCACCACTAGGGCGATCCGGGAGTACGACGAGTGGGCCGGGGCCGCGGTGAGCACGTCGAGGGTCTTCTGCTGGGCGAGGGTGATCAGATACGCGCCCGCGGCGGTGGTACGGGTGCCCTGGACGACGCCCTGGAAGGGACGCACCGTCACATTGCGCGAGGGTGTGGAGGTCGCCTCGACGTTGCCCGGGCTGCCGGGGCCGGGCCTGATACCGGTGCGGGCCGCGATCGGGTTGCCGGGGTCCGCGGCCGCCGAGGCGAGTACGCCGGTGGCGAGCCGGGCGTCCTCGGCGTCGACGACGCTTCCGGAGAGCCATCCGGAGTCACGCTCGAAGTCAGCCATGCGGGTGCGTTCCTTCTGGTAGCCGAGGGCGGGCGGGTCAGAGCCAGGCGTCCCGCCACTCCGCGGTCAGCCGGGCGGCCGAGGCGTAGTCGCGGGCGCGGAAGAGCACGGGCGTCGCACCCGGCCGGAGCGGGAACCAGTCCGAGCCGGGCAGCAGCGTGGCGCGACGGGAGGCCGTGCCCTGGAGCAGGACCGACCGTGCGTCGGTGTCGACGACCAGGAACTCGCCCTCCTGGAGGGTGAGTTCGAAGGCCAGCTCCTCACCGGTCGCGGTGTTGCTGATCACCGGCTGCGCGCAGGGCCCGACGATCCGCCAGACGGGCCAGGTCGGGACGGTGCCCTTGTTCTCCAGCAGCAGCCGGCCGCCCGAGGAGCCGCTGCCGAAGTCCAGGGGGAAGGTGAGCGGGAAGGCGACACCACCGCTGGAGGAGGGCAGCGGGCAGGTGCTGGTGTTGAGCCCGTAGGAGTACCGCAGCGGGTCCGGCGCGGTCATGGTCAGGGAGAACTCGAAGGCGCCGGACTTGCGGTCGACGATCTTCGTCTCGGCGGTGAGCCGGACCAACGCCCGCCGCACGCGGTGCGGTTCGGTGACGACGAGCGGCGACAGCGTGCTGCCGTCGGCGAGTACGGCGGCCAGCCGGTCCTTGGCCTCTTCCCGTACGGCGCGTTCGGGGGCGATGGCCATGCCCTCCAGGGTGACCACGCGAGGGCCCCGGTAGGAGGGGGCGTCGAACGCGCCGTTGCGCTCGGGGCGGTCGGTCAGGGTGAGCCGGACGGGCGGGGTGGCGGCCCAGCCCTGCTCGCTGGTGACCCACCACTCGACGCCGTCGTCGTCGACGGTGTTCCCGGCCCAGCCGTCCACCTCGAACACCGGCTGCTGGAGCTGGCGGCCGCTCATCGCTTGGCCGCCCAGGCGAGTTCGCGGGCGGTGATCCGGCCGATCTCGTACTCGGACTGGCCGGGGCGGGGGTGGACGTTGACGGTGACGGGGGCGTTCGCCGTGGCGGTGCCGGGCCGGGCCGAGGCGCCGGCGGCGACTCCGGCGAGGCTGTAACCGGGGCCGATCACGCTCCGCGCGGTGGCGGTGGCGAGCCGGCCGGCGGCGCCCGCGACCCGGTTGCCGGCGCCCTCCATGCCGAGGGCGAGCCCTTCGCCGACGTCCCCGCCGAAGCCCATCATCACCTTGGACGGGGAGGCGATGCCGAGGATGCTGCGGATGGGTCCCGGAATGGTGTTGACGATGAAGTTCTTCACGGTGTTGAGCAGCGCTGAGGCCGAGTTCTTGATGCCGTTGATGAGGCCCTGGACGAGGTCGCCGCCCAAGTGCATGAGTTTGTCGGGGAGTTCGGCGAAGAACCCCCAGATCTTCCCGGGCACTCCCCGCAGGAAGTCCACCACGGCGTTCCATTTGTCGACGATCCAGTCCCGCACCGACCCGACGGCCTCCTTGATCCGGTCCCAGTGCTTGACGATCGCGAGCACGGCGATGCCGACGGGTCCGGTGAGGATGGCGACGAGCAACGGCCAGTTGGCCTTGAGCCAGTTGACGACGTTCTTCCCGGCGTCGATCAGCCAGTTGATGGCGACCGACGCCCCCTTCATGACGGTCCCCACCACCTGCCCGATGATCTTGAACGCCGCCTGCATGACCGCCTGCACGGTCTTGGACTGCATCGCCATGTCGATGAGCTTGGTGATGAGCGGCATGACGAGGGCGAGGATGGCGCCGAGGATGTTGGCCTTCATGGCGGTGTTGAGCCCGCGCTGGGCGGTCGTGGCGGTCCGCAGCCCCTGGCTGAACCGGCTGAACAGCCCACCCCCGGACGCCGCGCTGCGCCCGGCCCGCTGCACATCACTCGATGCCCGAGCGGCAGCGGTCCGCACCTGGTTGAGTCCCCCACTCGCCTGAGCGGCGGCACTCCGCAGCCGACCGGTGGCGGTACTTGCCTGGGTGGCCGCGTTCTTGAGCCGATCGACGGAACTACTGGCCCCGGTGACCGCGGTCCGCATGCGAGTGACGGCACCGCCGGTGCTGGTGGCCGCGGATCGCATCTGGTTCAGCGCCCGGGTGACCGATACGAGTGACGTCTGCATGGTGGATTGGCTCCGTCGCTTTCGCCGATGGGGTCTTTGGGGTGCGGGCAGGTGAGCGGCTACCTGCGCAAGGCCTGTTCCAGACCGTCGATATGGTTGTGAAGGCTCTGGATCGACCGGCTCGCACTCGTGGCGCTCCGCTCCAGCGCGCCAACCCGCTGCATGCCCGTCCCCACCTCTTTGTCCAGCTTGCCGACCAGCTTCCGGCCCCTTTCGACCTCACGGTCCAGGGCTTTCACTTTCCCGAGGACCTCATTGGTCTTGACCCGCGAGGCCTTGCTGCGAGCATCCGCGTTGTGCGCGACCTCGCTGACCTTGCCGACTCTGGTGGTGAGTTTGGTAATCCGCTCGTGCAGCACCCGGTCGTCGGCCAGCAGCTTCTTCTGAATGGTCACGACCTTGCCCCGAAGATCGGCCACCAGGCGCTCCACCTGCCGGTCGCCGGCGCTCTGGGCCCGCCGGATGTCCCCCGCGTCACGGATCAGGTCCGTCTTCACTTTCTGCACGAGGTCCTTGATGCTCACGGCCTCGACGCTCAGGACGTGCAACCGGCGATCCTGCTCCTTGTCCCGCGCCTCCTGGACACGGCCTTCAAGGATCTTGTTGACATCGATGACTGTGGCTTCGTGCTTGACCAGACCGTATTCGGTCTGCACCCCGAAGGCGGTGGCAGCGAGGGCGTTGGCTTCCGCCTTCACACCCGTGACTTCGGCCTTCGCACCGGTGACCGGCACGTTGTCGGCCAGCCACTTGGCGTCCACGACCTTCCTCACGGCGTCCTGGAAGGACCTGGAGGCCGCGTACTCGTAGATCCACGCGGGGATGGTTCCGGCGGGGTCCGAAGGGGGCAAGGTATACCTCCTTTCACAGGGGAGAACTCAGGAAGGCCACGATCTCGGCCGGGGTCGCGGCGCGTTTCTCCGCCACCGCCTGCACGGTCTCGCCGCTCTCGGTGTTCGCTCGGGACGGCCTCGGCACCGCCTCCGGGTAATCCGCGGGTTCCGCGTCCTCGTCCCTGTGCACCGTCGCGAACATCCAGTTCGCCACGGCGAGATGGTCGACGGCCGCCGCCAGCAGGTGGTCCGTGACCGTCCAGTCCGCCTGTTCGCCGTGGACCGCCCGGGCGTACGAGGAGTCCGCGGGAAGGTGTTCGACGAGGACGCGCAGGCGGCGGGAGGAGAGCCGGCCCCGGTGCCAGTCGAGGAGGTCGACCCCGTAGTGGCGGAGCAGATCCGCCTCCAGAGCCTCGGCGTGCTCCTCGATCAGCGCGCCGAGGCTCAGCCTTCCCCCAACGACATCCCGGTGTCGTTGCCGTACGCCTCCAGGATCGCGGAGACGTCCTGGACACTGGTGTCGTACTTGCAGAAGCGCTCGAACTGCTCCGTTCCGAGCAGCAGCGCCAGCAACCCGTCGATGTCGTTGTCGTCGAGCGCGGCGATCTGCTTGGCGATACTGCGCGGAAACTCGGTGGGCAGCCGGAACACATCGCCGTCCACCTCGAACTCCCAGTTCTTCCCGACTGCTTCGAGACGCTGGGCACGGGCGGCGTTGACGTTGAAGGGGGCCATGTCGGTGGAGCTCCTTGCTGCGAGGGGAACGAAGAGGGTCAGGCCGCGCTGAAGCTCGGGTCCTTCATCAGGAAGGTCGCCAGCGGGGCACCGTCCACGGTGGCCAGCGCGGTGAAGGTGACGCCGAGCTTCACGGGAGCGGTACGGACGAGGGCGAGCTCCTCCGTCTCGGTCACCTGGCCGCGGGCGACGATCATGCGGTACTTGACCTCGTCGCCGTCCGCGAACTCCAGCCCGAGCATCCGCTCGTCGAACTTCGGCTCGGCCGCCAGCTCGTACTTGTAGAGGCCGGACCCGGTCGCCGTCTCCTTGACCTGCCCGCCGCCGAAGAAGAACGGCAGGGTGTCCTCGTTCAGCTGGAGGAGCTGGAACTTGAAGCTGAGATCGCGGTCGGAGTAGACGAACCTCGCCGAGCTGACGCTCTGCCAGGTGTCCACGGGGTCGAGCTTGTCCTTCTTGGAGATCTTGACCCCGTCGGTGGTGGTGTAGCCGAGGTCCTTCCACCCGGCCCCCCAGGCCGCGGCGGTGTCGGCGGGCGGTGCGGTGGCGAGCGGGGCGATGAGCACACGGCCACTGCCCGCGACCCGGATCTCCTTGGCGTTCGTTCCGGCCATCACTGCTCCTTGCTGGGAGATGGACATGACGTGCTGCTGTGGGAGTAAGGCGAAGTCACGCCGGGAACACGGCCGTTCAGGCCGGGCGGACCACCAGGCGGGTGGTCGAGACATAGCGGTTGGCGCTGGCGTGGCGGTAGTCGGGCAGCCAGCGCGGCCCGTCCTCCTCGACGACGTCCACGACGGTCGCCCCGCCATGGCGCACGCCTCTGAGCTGGAGCATCAGGGAACGGGCCACGAGGGAGACGGTGTGGGCCGCCGCCTTGGAGGGGCCGTACACCTCCAGGTCGACCAGTGGGTTGTCGAGCCGCGGGTCCTCCGCCCAGGCACCGCCCATCCTGGAGACCAGGACGGCGCGCTGGGAGCCGTCGAAGCCGGCCGGCGGCGCGACGTCGACGACGACGCCCGCCAGTTCGCTGCGGTCCTTGAGCAGGTCGACGACCAGCTGTTCCACGTCCGGGAAGGTGACGTACGGCTCACTCATCGGAGTCGGCGGAGTCCGCGGAGCCTTCGGAGTCCGCGAGGCCCTCCGCGGGGCGCGCGATGACACCGAGCAGTTCCCGCGCGGCGAGGTCGTCCACGTCCACGACGTCACCGGGCTCGTGCCCGTTCCACCAATAGGTCAACTGGATCTTCTGCACGGCGTTTCCCCCGAAACGGTCGGCTGTGAAGCAACCCACTGAGCTACTCACTGGGTGATCAACTTCCATTGGTCAGAGGGAAGTCGGCGCCCAGGAAACGCAAATGTAACGGCCGCCCCAAGCACAGCGTGAGCAACTTGAGGTCTCGAACGGATAACGATGGCGAGAGACGCGAGAGCCCCGCCCCCAGGCACAGGGGGGCGGGGCTCAGCGCTCCACAGGAGCGGGCGTCAGCCGATCGACGCGCCCGTCGCCGACAGCGCCTCGGTCACCGGCTGGAAGAACGTCTGCCCGCCGGAGGTGCAGTCACCGCTGCCTCCGGACGTCAGCCCGATCGCGCTGCTCCCCGAGAAGAGCGAGCCGCCGCTGTCCCCGGGCTCCGCGCACACATCGGTCTGGATCAGCCCGTTCACGATGTCGCCGTTGCCGTAGTTCACCGTCGCGTCCAGGCCGGTGACCTTCCCGGAGTGCACCTGGGTCGTGGACCCGCTGCGCGTCACCGACTGGCCGACGGTCGCCGAGGCCGCCCCTGTGATCGCCTGCGCGGACCCGTTGTAGAGATCCACCTCGCTGGGGTGGTCGACCTCTGCCGTGTACTTCACCAGCCCGAAGTCGTCACCCGGGAAACTCGACACCTCGTTGGTGCCGATCTGCTTGCCGCTGGAGTCCGACCACGTCGAGATCGCCTCGGTGCAGTGCCCGGCGGTGAGGAAGTAGGGCTGGCCGCCCTTGACCACGTTGAACCCGAGCGAGCACCGCCCGCCGGAGCCGCTGATCGCGTCGCCACCGGCGATGAAGGGCTTGAACTCCCCCTTGGCGCGCTGGAGTTCGGCCACCTGACCGAGCCCGTCGACCACCTTGGTGAGCTTGCCCCACTCGGCGGCGGACACCGTACGGTCCGCGGTGACGACGACCTTGTTGGTGGTGGGGTCGGTCACCCAGGACGTCCCCGGGATGGTCGCGTCGTCCGCGAGGGTCGTGCGCGCGCTCCTCAGCTCGGCGAGGGAGTTCGAGACGACTCTGGCCGTGGCCCCGGCCGCCGAGACGGTCCGCGCCGCGCCCTCGTCGAGCACGTTCACCACGAGCGTCCTGGTCTTCGCGTCGTAGAACGTCCCGGCCGCGTCCGCGCCGAGTTCCGTGCCGAGCGTCGAGGCGAGCTTTCCGGCCGCGATAGCCGAGAGGGTCCTGACGTGGGGCGTGGCCGGCGTCTCGCTGGCGTTCGCAGTCTGCAAGGTGACTCCCGCGGCGACCAGTGCGGTGACGCCCGCACCCGCCATGACAATCCGCCGCCGGGGTATGCGTCGGTGCTTCAACTCGCGTCCTCCTGTGGGGGGTCGGCCCGCGAGAGCGTGGGGGTCTCGGGAGCCGGAAGGCTGGTTGACGAGCCCTTACTCTTCCGAACCCCGTCGGGAGCGCACAAGGGTGACTTCCGGACGCGCGTAGAACGCGGTTGCACGCCCCCGTCATTTTTGACAGACCACGGTCATCCTTGGCCGTTCACGCTGCAAACACTACGAGCGAGTAACACCGCATCAGCCTGTGAGGTCTAGTCCTGTCCTGAAATCGACCCTCCGGCATCCGGATTCGGCCGGGACTCAAGAGGCGGACGTTGCTCCTGCACCGGTTGCGGAACGGCGGGCGGCGCGGCCGCCACCCCCTGCTGCGCCTTCTCCAGGAACCGCAGCAGCTCGACGGGGAAGGGCAGCACCAACGTCGAGTTCTTCTCCGCCGCCACCGCCACCACCGTCTGCAGCAGCCGCAGTTGCAGCGCGGCGGGCTGCTCGGACATCTCCTTGGCCGCCTCGGCGAGCTTCTTCGATGCCTGGAGCTCCGCGTCCGCGTTGATGACCCGCGCCCGGCGTTCCCGGTCCGCCTCGGCCTGCCGGGCCATGGACCGCTTCATGGTCTCGGGCAGGGAGACGTCCTTGATCTCGACCCGGTCGATGGTGACCCCCCACTCCACCGCGGGACTGTCGATCATCAACTCCAGCCCCTGGTTGAGCTTTTCGCGGTTGGACAGCAGATCGTCCAGCTCGCTCTTGCCGATGATCGACCGCAGCGAGGTCTGCGCCATCTGCGCGACGGCGAACCGGTAGTCCTCGACCCGGACGACCGCCTCGGCCGGCGAGGTCACCTTGAAGTAGACGACGGCGTCCACCCGTACCGTGACGTTGTCCCGGGTGATGCCCTCCTGCCCGGGCACCGGCATGGTCACGATCTGCATGTTGACCTTCCGGAGCTTGTCCACCCCCGGGACGATCATCGTGAACCCCGGCCCCCGCACGTCCGGCCGGAGCTTGCCGAGGCGGAAGACCACGCCCCGTTCGTACTGCTTGACGACCCGCGCGGCCGCCATGACGTACACCGCTCCGGCGGACACGAGTGTCACGCCCGCCGCCACCAGTTCCTCGACCATCGCGACCCCCAGGGTCCGAACCAGGCGCTCTAGGTGTGTACTTCGACGGTAACCCCGACGTGTACACAAAGGGAGACGGAGGACACCGGTGGTGCACGACATCAGGACACGGGACGGCCGCCGCTTGACGGTCGAGGAGTACGGGGACCCGGACGGCAGCCCCGTCGTCCTGCTGCACGACACCCCGGGCTGCCGCTTCGGAGTCGTCCCCGGGGACGTCGTGACCGCGCACCCGCACATCCGGTTCCTCGCCTACGACCGCCCCGGCTACGGCGACTCCGACCGGCTTCCGGGCCGCCGCGTGGCCGACGCCGCCCGGGACGTGGCCGAGTTGGCCGACGCCCTCGGACTCGGCCGTTTCTCGGTGCTCGGCCACTGCGGCGGCGCCCCGCATGCCCTGGCCTGCGCCGCACTGCTGCCCTCGCGGGTGCGGCGGACGGCCGTACTGGCCTCTCCCGCACCCCCGGACGCCAGGGACCTGCGCTGGTTCGACGGCATGGCCCCCTCCCGCGTCGAGGAGTTCACCCGGGCGCTCACCGACCCGCTCGACTTCGCCGGACACCTGGCCGCCCGCGCCGCCGACATCCGCCGCGACCCCGCGCAGCTGCTCGTCTCCCTGCGCGACGGACTCACCGATGCCGACCGGCGGATCGTCTCCGCCCCCGCGGTCGGCGAGATGCTGCTGCGCGCCTACCGGGAGGCGCTGCGCGGATCGTCGTACGGCTGGCTCGACGACGTTCTCGCCCTGCTCAGCTCCTGGGGGTTCGACCCGGCGGCCGTCCCCCGGCCGGTCCTGCTGTGGCACGGTGCCGAGGACACCCTCTCCCCGGTCGGCCACTTCACCTGGCTGGCGGACCGTATCCCCCGCGCCCGGCCCGTACTTCAGAAGGACGCCGGCCACTTCGGCGCCCTGGCGGCGCTGCCGGACGTACTGGACTGGCTCTGCGCGCCGGCGCGGCGGGCCACGCCGTGATCACGACGAACCCCCGTACGGCGGATGCGTACGGGGGTTCACCCTGTGCCGGGCCTAGAAGACGCTGACGCCGTAGGCGCTCAGGGCCTCGGTGACCGGCTGGAAGAAGGTCGTGCCGCCGGAGGAGCAGTTGCCGCTGCCGCCGGAGGTCAGACCGTAGGCCACACCGCTGTTGGAGTAGAGCGGGCCGCCGGAGTCGCCGGGCTCGGCGCAGACCGTGGTCTGGATCATGCCGTAGACGACGTCGCCGCCGCCGTAGTTGACGGTCGCGTTCAGCGCGGTGACCCGACCGCTGTGGGTGCCGGTGGTGGAACCGCGGCGGTAGACCGTGGTGCCCACGCTCGGGGTGGCGGCGCTGGTGATGTCGACGCTGCCGACGGTGCCGGAGATCGACGAGGTCGGGTAGCTCGTCGAGTACTTGACGAGGCCGTAGTCGTTGGTCGGGAAGCTGGAGCCCGCCGTCGAACCGAGCGTGGTGGTGTGCCCGGAGTTCGACCACCAGGTGCCCGCGCCGTCGGTGCAGTGACCGGCGGTCAGGAAGTAGTAGGTGCTGCCGCTGCGGACGTTGAAGCCGAGGGAGCAGCGCCAGCTACTCGCATAGATGGCGTCGCCGCCGGAGATCAGCTTGTTGAACTTGCCCGGGGTCCGCTTGATCGTGAGCGCGTCGGCGTTGCTGCCCGCCTGCTCCTTGATCTTGGCGATCTCCGCCTGCGAGACCGTGCTGTCGACGGTGACGACGACACGGTTGGTCTTGCTGTCGACGGCCCAGGCGGTACCCGGGATGTCGGCCTTGAGCACCGAACTGCTGGCGCTCTTGAGTTCGGCGCTGCTGAACGGGGTCGCAGCGGTCGCGTTCGCGCTGGGGACCGCGATCGCGGCCGCGGCCACGAGGCCGGTGGTACCGGCGATCAGCCGGGTCCGTCTCGCCATGCCACTGCGGGGGTTGGTGCGCTTGATCCTCACGTTTCGTTCCCTCCAAGGGAAGTCGGGGGCCCGCGTGGGGTCGGGGCCCGTGAGGCGCAGTCAGCGGCACGGCCGTCCGGATTTCGAACACGCCGTGCTCCTGACAAGCGCTGAGGGGGAGTATTCGGCCGAACGGACGGTCGGCGCAAGGGCGCCTTTCGGCCGTCAACCTTTGAAACACCTTTGCGGTTCGGAGGGAACCTCCCTCCTTCTAATTCCGTCCCGCTCCCCTGCCCCGGCGACCACGCGGAGGGCGTTCCCGGACAGCGCCGAGTGACAGACACCGAGGTCGACGCCGGGAACCCGCGTCGCCGACGGCAACCAGGGGCCGCCGGTGGCTCGTTCCTCGACGCCTCGCACGCACGAGCACGAGAAGCGGAACAGGGGGTCGCCGTTCCGCTTCCCGGCATCGCCGAAAACCGCCCCCGGCGAAAGGTCCACACCAGGTGCCCGACCCCCGGGAAGTGCGGGCCGGACGCGTCCGCTTACGGCTTACGCCCCGGCCACGGCGAATTGGCCGGCCGGCCCGGCGAGACCCAGGTGCTCGCGGAACGTACTGCCCGGGTAGAAGATGCGGAACAGCCCGCGGTGCTGGAGCGCAGCGATCCAGCGCGTCTGCCCGCAGTTGCTCTCGTACGGCGCCGGCCTGTGCGGCGCTCGCGGCACGCACCAGGGAAACACCGGCGTACCGCAGGCGGGGCGGTGACCTTCACTCACACCCTCCCCTCACCCGGCGTTCCCCGTCTCCAGGAGACCCCTTCGCCGTGCCTCCACTCACGCACGCCGACCAGCTCGACCTGCATCAGCGGAAGTGACACACACTTAGAAAACCTTCCCCGGGCCGGTGATGGCGTGGTGCAGCACGGACAGTCACCGTGATCCATCGTGGCCGGGATCGCGTTGAGCAGCGGGTTCTTCCCGGCCGCCGCGTTCACCCGTACGCTCCGCGCCTCACCCGTACGCCGTGAAGAATCATATTTCACTCACAGTCAGCAGCCGTATGGGACACGACCCTTGGGGTACCTGGGCTCTCGACGGATTCGCTGTGCACCAGTACCGTCACAAACCCCCCGCGCGGCGGCTATCCACTTGGCGCGCGATCCGCATCATGGATGACCATAGGGATACAGAAGCAAGAGAAACCGCTGTGAGAGGAGGCGTCCATGGGATCGGTGCGCAAGGCGAGTGCCTGGCTGGGCCTCGTTGACGACAACGATGACGAGCGTTACTACGACGACGACGGATACTCCGAAGGGACCGAGCCCGGGGATGCCTGGGTCACCGACCCGCGGGTCAAGGTGGCCTCGGACGTCGCCGAGGAGAAGGGCCGACGCATCGGCACGGTGACCCCGGACAGCTTCCGGGACGCCCGCGCCATCGGCGAACTGTTCCGCGACGGCGTGCCCGTCATCATGAACCTCACCGCGATGGAGGCCGGTGACGCCAAGCGCGTCGTCGACTTCGCGGCCGGGCTGATCTTCGGACTGCGCGGCTCCATCGAGCGCGTGTCCACCCGGGTGTTCCTGCTGACCCCCGCCAACACGGAGATCGTGAACGGCGATCCGGCCGCGCACCGCACGGACGGCTTCTTCAACCAGAGCTGAGGCAGGGCCGCTCACCGGCCCTGCCCCCAGCAGGTCTCACCGGAAGGCATCCAGCCCGGTGAGCGCCTTGCCCAGCACGAGCTGGTGCATCTCGACGGTGCCCTCGTACGTGAGCACCGACTCGAGGTTCGTCGCGTGCCGCATCACCGGGTATTCGAGCGAGATCCCGTTGGCCCCGAGGATCGTCCGCGCCGTACGGCAGATCTCGATGGCCTCGCGGACGTTGTTGAGCTTGCCGAAGCTGACCTGCTCGGGACGCAGGCGGCCGGCGTCCATGCGCCGCCCCAGATGGTGGGCGAGCAGAATCCCCTTGTGCAGTTCGACCGCCATGTCGGCGAGTTTGGCCTGGGTGAGCTGGAAGCCCCCGATCGGCCGCCCGAACTGCTCCCGTGTCTTCGCGTAGTCGACGGCGGTCTCGAAACACGACCGCGCCGCCCCCATCGCACCCCACACGATCCCGTACCGGGCGTGCGAGAGACAGCTCAGCGGCCCCTTCAGCCCGACGACCTCCGGCAGCACCGCGTCTGCGGGCAGCCGTACGTCGTCCATGACCAGCTCACTGGTGACGCTGGCCCGCAGCGACCACTTGTGCTTGATCTCCGGCGCCGAGAAACCGGCCGCGTCGGTCGGCACCACGAAACCGCGGATCCCCTCGTCGGTCTGCGCCCACACCACGGCGACCCCGGCGACCGACCCGTTGGTGATCCACATCTTGCGCCCGTTGAGAACCCAGTCCGTGCCGTCCTTCTTGGCGTACGTGCGCATGGAGGCGGGGTCGGAGCCGTGATCCGGTTCGGTCAGCCCGAAGCAGCCGATGACCTCACCGGCGGCCATGCGGGGCAGCCAGGTCTGCTTCTGCTCCTCGCTGCCGAACCGGTGGATCGCGTACATGGCGAGCGAGCCCTGCACCGAGACGAGGGAGCGGATCCCGGAGTCGGCGGCCTCCAGCTCCAGACAGGCGAGCCCGTACTGCACCGCGGAGGCTCCGGCGCAGCCGTACCCGCTGAGCGACATCCCGAGGGCGCCGATCCGACCGAGGTCCCGGGCGAGTTCCCTGATCCCCGGCAGCTCGCCCTTCTCGTACCAGTCGGCGACATGGGGCAGCACGCGGTCGGCGGCCCAGGTCCGCACGGTCGCGCGGATCGCCAGGTCCTCCGGCTCCAGGAGGTCGTCGATGCCGAGGGGGTCGGCGGGGTCGAACGGGGGCATGGCACATCCTCCGGCAGACGAGCGACTCGAAACTAGCAGCGCTAATTCAGCGGCGCGGCCGACGTTACAGCGCGCTCCCGCGCACAGCCAGACGCCGTCAGGCCGAGACGCGCGACTCCGCGACTTCCCTGGGCGCCGGGAGCTCCACCTCGGCCGGGGACTCACCGCACTGCATGGTGCGCGGCAACCGCAGCGCCATCACCGCACCCAGCAGCAACAACCCCGCGCTCACCAGCAAGGTCACGTGCAGCCCGTGCACGAAGGAGTCCTGGGCGGCCCGGCGCAGGGCCACCCCGGCGGGTCCGCCGAGGCGTCCGGCCACCTCGTAGGCCTCGCCCAGGGAGTGCCCGGCCGACCTGGACGCCGACTGCGGGACGCCGGGCACGCCCGACAGGCCGGGTGTGTACGCCGCGTTCATCACGCTGCCGAGCAGCGCGATCCCGATGCCCGCGCCGAGCTGGTACGAGGTCTCGCCGATCGCCGCGGCCCCGCCCGCCTGCTCCGGCGGAGCCTCGCTGAGCATCGACTCGTACGCCCCGAACAGCGTCGTCTCCAGACCGAACCCGAGCAGCAGGAACCCGGACACCAGCAGGCCGGTGTTGTCCGCGTCGCCCATCGCGGTGAGCAACAGCACGGCAAGGGCCGTGAGGCAGAACCCGGCGCTGACCATCCGGCGCGGCCCGAACCGTCGCAGCAGCCGCGCCCCGGCCAGCCCCGCCGCCATCGCGGCGATCGTCAGCGGCAGCAGCCTGAGTCCGGTCTCCAGCGGGGACAGGTCGAGGACCAGCTGGAGGTACTGCGCCGCGATCAGTTCGAGCCCCACCAGGGCGAGCATCGCGAGGACGATGCAGCCGACGGAGGTGCTGAACGCGGGGCGGGCGAACATCCGCAGGTCCACCAGGGGATGCGCGAGCCGCCGCTGCCGCCGTACGAAGAGGACGAGCAGGGCCGCGCCCACGATCAGGGGCACCGCGGTGAACGCGTCGAGGTCCCCGCCGCCGAGCCGCTTGACGCCGAGCACGAGGGCGAACAGTCCGGCGGCGGCCATCAGCGCGCCGACCACGTCCCAGGGGCCGTCCCCGCTGCCCTTCGACTCGGGCAGCAGCAGTCGGCCCACCGGCAGGCTGACCAGCATCAACGGAATGTTGACGAGGAAGACCGAGCCCCACCAGAAGTGTTCGAGGAGGAAGCCGCCGAGCAGCGGTCCGACGGCCGCGCCGACCGCGGCGACGGCGCTCCAGATGCCGATCGCCAGCGCCCGCTCACGCCGGTCGGGGAAGACCTGGCGCAGGATCGACAGCGTCGCGGGCATGATCATCGCGCCGCCGACGCCGAGCAGCGCCCGCGCGAGGATCAGCACCTGCGCGGTGTCCGCGACGGCGGCGACACCCGAGGCGACGCCGAACAGGGTGTAACCGAGCAGAAGGATTCTCCGGCGGCCCACACGGTCACCGAGGGTGCCGAAGAGGATGAGCAGCGCGGCGCAGACGAGCGGATAGACGTCGACGATCCAGAGCAGTTCGATCGCGCCGGGCTTGAGGTCCTCGGTGACGGCGGGCACCGCCACGTGCAGCACGGTCGCGTCCAGGGCGACCAGGAGCAGGCTCACGCACAGGACGACGAGGACGACCCAGCGGTTTGCACCGGCCCCGGCCGCCCGACGGCGCAGCACATCGGCGGCCGTGGTCGTCCCGGACATGTACGTACCTCCCAGATGTTCCCTCGCGTTCGGCGGGCACACGGGGTGGGGACTCCCCATGATCTCGGCCGGAGAGGAGCGGTGGTCTCCGGCCCGCGCAGCGAACGGCGGGTGACACGTCAGCGTACGCGAGTTCGCGCGCGGTCCCAGTGGCGGACCTCTCACACCGCGGACGGAACATGTGTGGCGTACACCACTTCCGCCGCCCGCCGTCCCGCCCCGGTGAGCGGGCGGCCGGGGCGCCCGGTCGATAATCGGCCCCGTGACCGATCTTGGAACGCGCACCGCACCGGCCCTGCGCCGAGCCGCCCCGGCGCTGCTCGGCTACGCGGCCGTCCGCGCCCTGGGCCTCCTCACGCTGGCCCTGTGGAGCGCGGCGCGCGACAAGAGCGCGTACACCCTGCTGACCGCCCGCTGGGACGCCCTCTGGTACACCCGGGTCGCCGAGCTCGGTTACGGCTACGAGGTGCGGCTGCCGAACGGCGACGTGCACTCCAACCTGGCCTTCTTCCCGCTCCTGCCGTGGCTGGAGCGGCTGCTGTCCGCGGTGACCCCGCTGTCGTACGCCGACGCGGGCTTCGCGGTGTCGCTGCTCGCGTCCCTGGCCGCCGCCTGGGGCGTCTTCGCGGTGGCGGACCAGGTGTACGGCCGTCGGGCGGGCGTCTGCGCGGTCCTGCTGTGGGCCGTCCTGCCGGTCGGGATCGTCCAGTCGATGGCGTACAGCGAGTCGCTGTTCACGGCGCTGGCGGCCTGGTCGCTGTACGCGGTCCTGAGGGGCCGCTGGGTGACGGCGGGTCTCCTGGCGTCCCTGGCGGGTCTGACCCGGCCGGTGGGGCTGGCGGTGGTCGCGGCGGTGTGGGCGGCGGCGATCGCGGCGTTCGTGAGCGACCGACGCTCCCGGAGCCGCACCCAGACCCCCGCC
>NZ_RSAJ01000719.1 GCF_003933965.1 Streptomyces sp. RP5T | reverse complement strand
GTGCTCGGCGGCGCCCGTGAGCGGACCGGGGTCATCGGCGGCGCCCTGGGGTTCGACGGCGCCGACGACGCCGTACGCCTTCCGTACCGCGAGGAACTCCCGCTCGGTGCACGGGACTTCACCGCGTCCCTGTGGTTCCGGTACACGGCCGCGTCCGGGGAGCAGCCGCTGCTGTGGATGGGCGGCGTGGGCACCACCCAACCGCAGGTGTGGCTGCGCGGGGAGCCGGCGGACGGGCGGGTGCGCGGGCTGATCACCGTGCGGGAGGGTGCGACGGCCGTGCGGACCGCGACGGTGAGCGCGGACGGCGCCTGGAACGACGGGCGGTGGCATCATCTGGTCCTGCGCCGGGGCGGAGGCCGGCTGACCCTGTTCGTCGACGGTACGGCGACCGGCGTACCGGACGTGCCGGGATCGGTCAGCCGCAACGCGCCGTTCGGTGTGCACATCGGGCAACGCGTGGACGGCCGGGCCCACTTCACCGGAGCGATCGACGAAGTCCGGGTGTGGGGGCGGGCCCTGACCGACGCGGAGGTCACCGGCGCGCACGCCGGCTCCGCCGACAGCGTCCTGTGGCTGCCCATGGACCGGGTGGACGGCAGCCGCTAACGTCGCGACCCGTGCCCGAGGACGCACGAGCACGACAGCGCACCGGCACCGGCGTCGGTCTGCTGCTGGCGCTGGTGCTCGCAGCCGTGCTGCTCACCGCCCTCCCCGGCGGCGGCGGGCGGAACGGCGGCGACTGCGCGCCGCTGACCGTCGGCTCCTGGTCGGCACAGGACCGTCTCACCGGTGAGTTCGCCCGCTACGGCGACGACGGCGCCCGCGCCGACGACTGGACGGGCGGCGACGGCACCCACTCGGTGCGGCTGCCCGACGGGCGGCTGCTGTGGCTGTTCTCCGACACCTATCTCGGCCAGGTGTACGGCCCGCCCAACCCGTTCGGCGAGTCGCACGCCTGGCGCGACACCACCGCGCCCCTGGTGCGCAACTCGGCGGTGCTGATGCGCGGCGGCCACCTGGAGGCCACCCTTCCGGCCCCCCTGTTCCCGGACCCCGCTCCGAACCAGTGGCGCTGGCCGGTCGCCGCCCGTGTCGAACCCCGCTCCCCCGGCTCGGACGAGCAGGTCGTCAGGGTGCTGCTGTGGGTGCGGACGGCGGGCCCGTCCCCGTGGATCTACGGCGTCCCGACCGCCACCGAGGTCGCCACGCTCTCGCTGCCCGGCCTGCGCGTCGAGTCGGTCACGAGGATCCTGGACGAGCAGCGGGTCCAGGACCCGTCCCGGCGGGTGCTGTTCGGAACCACGCTGGTCGAGGACGGCGAGTGGACGTACGTCTTCGGCGGCGACGACGGCCGGGCCGCGTCCCGTCCGGTCTCCTCGGCCCATGTGGCCCGGGTGCCGAGGGGCGGGCTGGCCGAGCCGGGCGCCTGGGAGTACTGGGACGGCTCGCGGTGGACGACCGGCGCCCGTCCGCGCCCGGTGCTCGGGGACGGGCGGCGCACCGGGGTGGGCAGTGCCTTCTCCGTCGTACGGCAGGACGGGACGTACGTGCTGTTCACGATGGCCGCGGGGACGAAGGGGCTCGCGGCGGTGACCTCGTACTGGTCCTGCTCCCCCACCGGGCCGTGGCACGGTCCGGAGGAGGACTTCACGCCGTCCCTGCCCTCCGGTCAGGTCGCCGCCTACAACCCGCAGGCGCACCCCGAACTCAGCGGAGGGGGCCGGCTGGTGCTCAGCTACGACGTCAACTGGCTGGAGACGAGCCTGGCTTCGGCCGAGCTCAGCCGGAACGTGTCGTTGTACCGACCGCGGTTCGTGACGCTGCGGCTGACCCGGCCGCGCTGACCTTCCCGGGCTCCTCCGTGACGGGGTCGTGCGAGCGGCGCTTGGCGATCACCGCGCAGACCATCAGCTGCATCTGGTGGAAGAGCATCAGCGGCAGCACGGCGAGCGAGGCGTGCGCGCCGAACAGGACGCTGGCCATGGGCAGTCCGGAGGCGAGGGACTTCTTCGAGCCGGCGAACTGGATGGCGATGCGGTCCTCGCGGCCGAAGCGCAGCGCCTTGGCGCCGTACCAGCTCAGGGCGAGCATCAGGGCGAGCAGGACGGCCTCGACGATCATGAGCCCACCGAGCCGGAGCGGGCTCACCTGGTGCCAGATGCCCTGGACCATGCCCTCACTGAACGCGGTGTAGACGACCAGCAGGATCGACCCGCGGTCGACGAGGCCGAGGATCTTCTTGTGCCGGGCGACGAAGGCGCCGATCCAGCGGCGCGTCAACTGGCCCGCCAGGAACGGCACGAGCAGCTGGAGCACGATCTTCAGGAGCGAGTCCGCCGAGAACCCGCCGCCGCTGCTGCCGAGCAGGGCGGCCGCGAGGAGCGGGGTGACGACGATGCCGACCAGGGAGGAGAAGGAGCCGGCACAGATCGCGGCGGGCACGTTGCCGCGGGCGATCGAGGTGAAGGCGATGGAGGACTGGATGGTGGAGGGGACCAGGGTGAGGAAGAGCAGGCCCTGGTAGAGCGGGTCGGTCAGGAAGACCGGCACGAGTCCGCGGGCGGCCAGACCCAGCAGCGGGAAGATCACGAACGTACAGGCGAGGACCGTGACGTGGAGGCGCCAGTGCCTCAGGCCGTCCAGGGCCTCACGGGTGGACAGGCGGGCGCCGTACAGGAAGAAGAGGAAGGCGATCGCCGCCGTGGAGGCTCCGGAGGCCACGTCCGCCGAGGTCCCGCGTGCCGGTACGAGGGCCGCGAGGGCCACGGTGCCGAGCAGCAGCAGGATGTACGGGTCGACCGGCATCCAGGCCGGCCACTTCAGGCGCTTCACGGTGCTCCACTTGCTCGTGTTCGACGACGGTACGGGCTCATGACGGACACCTCCCTCGGGGCGGAGGGTCCCCCTCCATCGTCCTCTCTCACTCCTTGATCGGGAATCCCGCATACCACTCTGACTGTTATCACGTTCCGCGATAATCTCGGGGTCATGTACGACCCGTCGCAGTTGCGGACGTTCCTGGCGGTGGCGCAGACCCTGAGTTTCACGCAGGCCGCCCGGCGGCTGGGGCTGCGCCAGTCGACGGTGAGCCAGCACGTGCGGCGGCTGGAGGAGGCCGCCGGGCGGCAGCTGTTCAGCCGGGACACCCACTCCGTGGAGCTGACGGAGGACGGCGAGGCGATGCTGGGGTTCGCGCGGCGGATCCTGGAGGTGCACGACCAGGCGACGGCGTTCTTCACGGGCACGCGGCTGCGGGGGCGGCTGCGCTTCGGCGCGTCGGAGGACTTCGTGCTCACCCGGCTGCCGGAGATCCTGGAGGGCTTCCGGTACGACCACCCCGAGGTGGACCTGGAGCTCACGGTCGAGCTGTCGGGCACCCTGCACGAGCAGCTGGCCGCCGGGAAGCTGGACCTCGTGCTGGCCAAACGGCGCCCGGAGGATCCCCGGGGCGAGCTGGTGTGGCACGACCGGCTGGTGTGGATCGGCGCGGAGCGGCTGCGCCCGGACACGGACCGCCCGGTGCCGCTGATCGTCTATCCGCCGCCGGGGATCACCCGGACGCTGGCCCTGGAGGCGCTGGAGCGGCAGGGGCGGGAGTGGCGGATCGTGTGCACCAGCGGCAGCCTGAACGGACTGATCGCCGCGGCGCGGGCCGGCCTCGGGGTGATGGCGCACTCCCAGGGGCTGGTGCCGCCGGGGCTGGTGCGGGTGCCCGAGCGCTTCGGGCTGCCGGAGCTCGGGCGGGTGGACTTCGTCCTGGTCCACGGCCGCCGGCGGACGGCCGCGCAGGGGGCGGCGGAGGCGCTCGCCTCGGC
>NZ_RSAJ01000718.1 GCF_003933965.1 Streptomyces sp. RP5T | reverse complement strand
GCGGTGATCCTGGCGACGACCTCGTCGATGTTGAACGGCTTGGTGATGTAGTCGTCGCCGAAGCCGAGGGCGCCGACGATCTCGGCGGGGGAGTCCCGCGCGGTGAGGAAGACCAGGGCCAGGTCGGGCCGCCGTTCGCGCAGCTCACGGCCGAGGGCGCGGCCGTCGCCGTCGGGCAGCATGACGTCGAGCAGGGCCGCGTCCGGGCGGGTGCGGTCGGTGAGCGCGAGCGCCTCGCGGACGGAGCCCGCGACCATCACCTCGAACCGGTGGTAGCGCAGGGCGATGGCGAGGACGTCGGCGATGCTCTCCTCGTCCTCCACCACCAGCACGGTCCCCGGACTTCTCGTCTCTCCCCCAGCCATGCCCCCAGTATCGGCCGGGCCACTGACAGTCGGGCGGGTTCGCCCTTTGGAGTTCCTTGAGAGTCGGTGGTGTCTCATGTCCACGCGCGTGTGGAGCCGCCGATCCTGGTGCGAGGACCTGGGGGACCTACCGACGACCGACAGGAGAGTGTGGAGCGTGGCGGTATTGGCACGCTGGTGCTATCGGCACCGGCTGGTGGTCCTGTTGCTGTGGGTGGGGGCGTTGTTCGGGCTGGGCTTCTCGGCCTCGACGGCGGGCACGAACTACGCGAACGTGTTCTCCCTCCCCGACACGGACTCCAAGAGCGCGTACGACCTGATGGAGAAGGCCTTCCCGAGCACCTCCGGGGACACCGACACGGTCGTCTGGAAGGTCGACGACGGCTCGGTGCGGGACCAGGCGGTGCAGGACCGGATCCGGCCCGCGCTGGACGACATAGCGAAGATGCCGGGCGTCGGGGCGGTGACCAGTCCCTACGACGCCCGGGGTGCCGCGCAGGTCAGCCGGGACGGCACGATCGCGTACGCCCAGGTGACCTTCGTCAAGCGGGCGAACGAGGTGCCCAAGGAACTTGTCCAGGACGTCGTCGACACCGCGCAGAAGGCCGAGCTGGCCGGTCTCCAGGTGGACTTGGGCGGTCAGGCGATCCAGCGTGTGCAGGAGCCGCCGCAGGGCCTGTCGGAGACGGTCGGCATCGTCGCGGCGGCGGTCGTGCTGTTCCTGGCGTTCGGCTCGTTCTTCGCCATGACGCTGCCGATCGCGATCGCCGTCTTCGGCGTGGGCACGGGCCTGTTCGCCACCCAGCTGCTCAGCCACACCACCGACGTCCCCGACATCGCCCCGCTGCTGGCCTCCCTGATCGGCCTCGGCGTCGGCATCGACTACGCGCTGTTCATCGTCACCCGGCACCGGCGCGGCATCCAGCGGGGCCTGGAACCCGAGGAGGCGGCGGTCACCGCCCTCAACACCTCGGGCCGGGCGGTGCTGTTCGCGGGCGGCACGGTCTGCATCGCGCTCGCCGGCATGCTGGTGACGCGACTGCGCTTCCTGGACGGCGTCGTGATCGGCACCTCGCTGACCGTGGTGCTGAGCGTCCTGGCCGCGACGACCCTCCTGCCGGCCCTGCTCGGCTTCCTCGGCCCGCGGGTGCTCAGCCGCCGCCAGCGGCGCAGGCTGGCCGCCGAGGGACCCGAGCCCGAGGGCGCCTCGGGTCTCGCCGCCCGCTGGTCGACGTTCGTCGAGAAGCGCCCGCGCAGGACCGCCGCGCTCGCCCTGGTCTTCATGGCCGTGCTGGCCGTTCCCGTGCTGTCGCTGCGCCTCGGCGCCACCGACCAGGGCAACGACGACGCCTCGACGACCACCAGGCAGGCGTACGACCTGCTCGCCGAGGGCTTCGGACCGGGCTTCAACGGACCGCTCCAGGTGGTCACCGAGGGCGGCGAGACGAGCGCCCTGGTCAAGGGCCTTGAGGACACGCCCGGGGTCGCGCGGGTCGCCGCGCTGCCGCCCGCCCGGGGGGTCACGGTCATCCAGGTCGTGCCGACGACCTCACCGCAGTCCGTGGAGACGGACCGGCTCATCGACCGACTGCGGGACGACGTCATCCCCTCGGCCGGGGTGAAGGCGCACGTCGGAGGGGTGACGGCCGTCTCGAAGGACTTCTCGGCCGTCACCGGCGACCGGCTGCCGCTGTTCATCGCGACGATCATCGGACTCGGCTTCCTGCTCCTGCTGGTCGCCTTCCGTTCGCTGGTGGTGCCGCTGACGGCCGCCCTGATGAACCTGATCGCCGCCGCGGCGTCCTTCGGCGTCCTGGTCGCGATCTTCCAGTGGGGCTGGGGACTGGAGCTGCTCGGTCTCGGCAAGGAGGGCCCGATCAACGCCTTCCTGCCGGTCATCATGCTGTCCCTGCTGTTCGGGCTCTCGATGGACTACCAGGTCTTCCTGGTGAGCCGCATGCACGAGGAGTGGGTGCACACACGCGACAACGCGCGCGCGGTGCGTGTCGGCCTCGCCGAGACCAGCCGGGTCATCAACTCCGCGGCCCTGATCATGGTCTGCGTGTTCATGGCGTTCGTCCTCAGCGGCGACTCGGGCGCCGCCATGGCGGGTGTCGGACTCGCCGCCGCGGTCGCCCTGGACGCCTTCATCCTGCGCACCGCCCTGGTGCCGGCCGCGATGCATCTGCTCGGCGACTCCAACTGGTGGCTGCCCAAGGGGCTGGAGAAGCGGCTGCCGCACCTGGCGGTGGAGCCGAAGGAGGAGGCCGCGCCGTCGCCCGGCACCCGTGCGGACGGCGGCCCGTCATCGGCCGTCCACGGCTTCGTCCGTACGGCGGAGGGGGAGCCCGTGGCGGGCGCCGCCGTCACGCTGCTGTCGGGCGGGGGCCGTCAGCTGGACCGGGTGGAGACGCTGGCCGACGGCTCGTACATCGTCTCGGTCCCGGCACCGGGGACGTATCTGCTGGCGGCCGCGGCCCCTTCGTTCGGCTCGCGCGCGCGGCACGTCGTCGTGGGGGAGGGGCCGCTGGTGTACGACGTCGAACTGGCCGAGGGCGAGGTCGACGCCGTCAACTGACGCGGCTAGGGCTTCCTGCCGGGGTCCGGGATCACCTTGGTCATCCCCGGCAGGAAGTCCGTGAACAGCTCGTGCACCTCCCGCACGAGCGGCCTGAGCACCCGGAAACGGGCCAGCGACACACCCCGCGCGGTGAGCCGGGCACCGCGTTCCGCGAGCCGGTAGCTGCGCTCTCGGCCCTCGGTGCGGTCGAAGATCCAGTACAGGACGAGCCCCATCTGGGACAGCCACATCAACTCGGGCAGGATGTCCCGCAGTTCCTCGGGCACCTTCGTCTTCGTCGCCCCCCGCAACACCTCCCGGTGCACGGCGATCGCCTCCACGCGCGCGTGCTCCGACTCGGGCGAGAAGGGGCTGAGCGGGCTGTCGGGGTCGGCGGCGTTCTTGAAGAACTGCACCGCGAACTCGTGATAGGGCTGCGCGATGTCCAGCCAGACCTTCAGCACCCCCGCGAGGCGCGCCTCCAGCTCGCTCTCCCGGGCCAGCACCTCCCGGACCGCCACCTGGTGCTCGGCGGCGATCCGGTCGTAGAAGCCCTGGATCAGGTGCTCCTTGCCGGCGAAGTAGTAGTAGGCGTTGCCGACGGAGACGCCCGCCTCCTGGGCGATGGCCCGCATGGTGGTCTTGTCGTACCCCCGCTCCTGGAACAGCCGCATGGCCGTCTCCAGGATCAGCGCGCGAGTCTGTTCGGACTTGGTGGACGGCGCGGAGCCCTCTTCGGGGCCTTCGTTCTTGGCGGGCACGACAAGAGAGCCTAGCCAGTGGCGCAGGTGCCGTCGTCGCACCCCGGTGGAGTGCGGGTCCAGCCCCGACGCGGGTCGTACGACCACCCGTCCGCCCGCCGGTACACCCGGCCGCCCCACCCCGGGCTCCCTGGACG
>NZ_RSAJ01000717.1 GCF_003933965.1 Streptomyces sp. RP5T | reverse complement strand
CCCTCCCCCTGCTCCCCCGCCGCTGGGCCGCCGTCTGGCAGTCGGAGAAGTACGTGACGGCCCAACAGGTGCGCGGTACCGCCAAGTTGCACACCACCCTGACCCCCACCAAGGAGAGCGGCACCCTCGTCGCCTACCTGTACGACGTGGGGCCGCTCGGCCTCGGCAAGCTGGTCTCGCACGCGCCGTACACCTTCCACGGGCAGACGCCCGGCAAGCCGTTCGGTGTCGACCTGGAGCTGTTCTCCACGGCCTACGACGTCCCGGCAGGGCACCGTCTGGCCCTGGTGGTGGACACGGTCGACCCGCTCTACATCGAGCACAACCCGTCCGGCGCTCGGCTGACCTTCTCCTCACCGGCGAACGACCCGTCGTACGTGTCGATTCCGCTGCGCGAGCAGTGATCTCCGGCCGGCGCCGGCCGGGTGGGGCTCTGTGGCTGCTGCCCCCTACGGCTGACGGGCCGTGGGGGGACCCCCACGCGGCAGCAGGGTCCCTGGAGGCTCGGCCTCCGTCACCTCGGGGGTGAGCGGACCATCGTAGTCGAGGCTCGAGGACATGGCCGTCGCCCCTCTCAGTGCTTGAGGATCTTGGAGAGGAAGTCCCTGGCGCGCTCGCTGTCCGGGTTGGTGAAGAAGTCGTCGGGGGCACGGTCCTCGACGATGCGGCCGTCGGCCATGAACACCACGCGGTTCGCGGCCGAGCGGGCGAAGCCCATCTCGTGGGTGACGACGACCATGGTCATGCCCTCCCGGGCCAGTTGGCGCATGACCTCCAGGACCTCGTTGATCATCTCCGGGTCCAGGGCGGAGGTGGGCTCGTCGAAGAGGAGAGCCTTGGGCTCCATGGCGAGGGCGCGGGCGATGGCCACGCGCTGCTGCTGACCGCCCGAGAGCTGGGCAGGGTACTTGTCGGCCTGGTCGGCGAGGCCCACCCGGTCGAGGAGTTGGCGCGAACGCCGGTCGGCCTCGTCCTTCTTGCGTCCACGGGCCTTGACCTGGCCCAGCGAGACGTTCTGCAGGACTGTCTTGTGGGCGAACAGGTTGAAGGACTGGAAGACCATGCCGACCTCGGCACGGAGCTTCGCGAGGGCCTTGCCCTCCGCGGGCAGCGGCTGCCCGTCGAGCGTGATGGAACCGGACTTGATGGTCTCCAGGCGGTTGATCGTCCTGCAGAGCGTGGACTTGCCCGACCCCGAAGGGCCGATGACCACGACCACCTCCCCCTTGCCGACGGTGAGGTTGATGTCCTGCAGGACATGCAGCTCCCCGTAGTACTTGTTGACGTCACGCAGTTCGATCAACGGATCGACGACGGCCATGCCCAGCCCTACTCACTCTCAGCTGTGTCGTGGTTGCCGCAACCTATCGAGGCAAGATCGCGGACAGGGAACGACACGCACCGTCCGGCCATTAGCCGTATTTACGCCGCGCTTACGGCCATGGGCTCACTCCTCGGCGACCTCGGCGTAGAGCTGGGACAGCTCCGGCACCCCGCTGGCGGCCCACTCGTGCCCCGCGGCCACGACGTCGAACTCCCGGCCGGACTCCAGCCGGACCACGGGCTGCCCGTCCGGGCGCAGATCCCAGGCCGCCCCGGGGACGGTCCGCACGATGACCGTGCCCAGGTAGAGCCCCGCGTCGTTGCCGAGCCAGAGCAGGATCTCCTCGTCGTCCCGCCAGCCGGGCACCAGTTGGTCGAGCGCCTCCAACGAGGCGACCGTGTCGTCCAGCCGGACACCGGAGCGGGAGGCGTGGGAGCGCAGGAGCTCGCACTCGGAGAGAAGTTCGGCGATGCCCTCGGGGTCGCGGGTCCCCGGTTTCTCACTCCGGCCGCCCAGAAAAGGGATCTTCATACGCCCAGCGTGTCACTCACCCGGCCGTATGCACCACAGGCGCGCGGGCCGCGGTTTCCGGCCGGCTCCGGGCCGGAAAGCTAGACGTCCAGGTCCACGACCACCGGCGCGTGGTCGGAGGCGCCCTTGCCCTTGCGCTCCTCACGGTCGACGTAGGCGTCGGTGACGGCCTTCGCGAAGGGTTCGTTGCCGTAGACCAGGTCGATGCGCATGCCGCGGTTCTTGGGGAAGCCGAGCTGGCGGTAGTCCCAGTACGTGAACGGGTGGTCGTACTTGAGGGGTCGCGGGACCACGTCCGACAGGCCCGCCTCGCGCAGGGAGGCGAGGGCGGCGCGCTCGGCCGGGGTGACGTGGGTGAGGCCCTCGAAGGCCGCCACGTCGTAGACGTCGTCGTCCGTCGGCGCCACGTTGTAGTCGCCGAGGACCGCGAAGGGGCGGCTGCCCGCCGCGTCACCGGCGACGGCGGCCCTGAGGGCCTCGAACCACTGGAGCTTGTAGGCGTAGTGCGGGTGGTCGACCTCGCGGCCGTTGGGCACGTAGACCGACCAGACGCGGACCGGACCGCAGGTCGCGGAGATGGCGCGGGGCTCCGGAGCGCCGTCGTAGCCGGGGTCTCCGGGCAGGCCCTTGACGACGTCCTCGATGCCCACCCTGGAGATCACCGCCACGCCGTTCCACCGCCCGGTCGCGTTCACCGCTGCCTCGTAGCCCGCCTCGCGCAGCTGGTCGAACGGGAACTGCTCCTCGGCGAGCTTGGCCTCCTGGAGGCACAGCACGTCCGTGCCGGTGCTCTCCAGCCAGGCCAGCAGCCTCGGGAGACGAGCGGTGATCGAGTTGACGTTCCAGGTCGCGATGCGCATGCCTGACAACCTACCGGGCGGCACCGACACTCACAGAGCCGTGCTCTCCCCCGGCTTCAGCCGCAGGTGCTCCGCGCCGCCGAGGGCACCGATCTGGTTGTCGTAGATCGGGCGGGCGAGGTCGGTGAGCAGGGCGTCGTGGATGTCGTAGGCGCGCTGCGGCTTGACCTCACGGACGTAGTCGATGACCTCGGAGATCTTGTTCCAGGGGGCCATGACCGGGAGCATCAGCGTCTCGACGGCGTGGTCGGGGACGGTGAGGGCGTCGCCGGGATGGAAGACCGTACCGCCGTCGATCAGGTAGCCGACGTTGGTGATGCGCGGGATGTCCGGGTGGATCACGGCGTGCAGTTCGCCGTGGACCTGGACGTCGAAACCGGCGGCGGTGAAGGTGTCGCCGTGGCCGACGGTGTGCACCCGGCCGGGGAAGGCAGTCGAGATCTTCTCGGCGACCGACTTCAGGGTCCAGATCTCGGCGGCAGGGTTGGCGTCCAGGGCCGTCCGCAGGCGTTCCTCGCTGAAGTGGTCCGGGTGTTCGTGCGTGACCAGGATCGCGTCGGCGCCGAGGGCCGCGTCCTCCTCGCAGAAGGCCCCGGGGTCCAGGACGAGGGTGCGTCCGTCCTTCTCCAGACGGACACAGGCGTGCAGCATCTTCGTGAGCTTCATGGCTCCATCCTGCCTCCGGGGCGAACGCCCGGTTCACTCGGTGGGGGTGGTCTCCTCGCGGATGACCTGCTGGGCCACCTTGAACGCGCTGTTGGCCGCCGGGACACCGCAGTAGACGGCCGCCTGGAGCAGCACTTCCTTGATCTCGGAGGGAGTGAGGCCGTTGCGCAGGGCGGCCCGGGTATGTGCGGCGAGCTCGTCCAGGTGGCCGCCCGCGACCAGCGCGGTGAGGGTGGCGATACTGCGGGATCTGCGGTCCAGGCCCGGTCGGTCCCAGATCTCGCCCCAGGCGTAACGGGTGAGGAGTTCCTGGAAGTCGCCCGAGAAGTCGTCGGCCTGCGCCAGCACCCCGTCCACGTGCGCGTCGCCGAGCACCTCGCGGCGCACCTTGATGCCGGTGTCGTAGGGGTCGACACGGTTCGCCGCCTGGGGGTCCGGGGCGGCGG
>NZ_RSAJ01000716.1 GCF_003933965.1 Streptomyces sp. RP5T | reverse complement strand
CCCTGGACGTCGTGCAGCGGATCCTCAACAACGTGCGCGCGTGGGCCGCGGCCCGGCCGGAGCGGTCGGACGTGGGGCTGTGGGCCGTGGAGCTGGCCCTGCTGCTGCCCTCACATCCGGCGCGACTGCGGTACGAGCGGGCGCAGTTGCTCGTGCAGCGGGGTGACTTCGTCGAGGGGGCGGGGGAGTTGGAGGCGTATGCGGGTGTCGTCGCCGCGGTGGACGAGGCGGCTGCGGCACGTCTGCGACAGCAGGCACAGGCCGCGCGAGCGATGCTGAACTAGCGGTCGTAGGGCGTCTGCGGGTGCGTCGTGGCTGGTCGCGCAGTTCCCCGCGCCCCTGGGTCCGCTGCCCTGGACGGCAATCAAAGCCACCCCTTCTCCCGCGCGATCCGGACTGCCTCCGCCCTGTTCCGTACCGCCAGCTTCTGGATCGCCGTGGAGAGGTAGTTGCGGACCGTGCCCTGGGACAGGTGGAGGGTCTGCGCCAGCTCCGCGTTGGTGGAGCCGTCCGCCGCCGCTCTCAGGACCTCGCGCTCACGGTCCGTCAGCGGGTTCGCGCCCTCCGCCAGGGCCGCCGCCGCCAGCGTGGGGTCGATGACCCGCTCCCCCGCGAGCACCTTGCGTACCGCCCGCGCCAGTTGGGCCGCGGGGGCGTCCTTGACCAGGAAGGCGTCCGCGCCCGACTCCATCGCGCTGCGCAGGTAGCCGGGGCGGCCGAAGGTCGTGAGGATGACCAGCTTGACCGCCGGGAGTTCCCTGTGGAGCTGCGCCGCCGCCTCTATGCCCGTGGCGCCCGGCATCTCGATGTCCATGAGGGCCACGTCGACCTCGTGGGCGCGGGCGGCCGCCAGGACCTCGTCGCCGCGGGCCACTTGGGCCACGACCTCGATGTCGTCCTCCAGGCCGAGCAGGGCGGCCAGGGCCTCGCGGACCATCGACTGGTCCTCGGCGAGCAGGACCTTGATCGTGCGGCTCGTCATGAGGCGGATCCTACGTCGGCCGCGGAACCGGCCGGGACGCGGGCGACCAGCCGGAAGCCGTGCCGGGTGCCGGTGGCCTCCAGGGTGCCGCCGGCCTTCTCCAGACGTTCGGTGAGGCCGCTGAGGCCGTTGCCGGGAGCGTTGCCCGCGCCGCCCGATCCGTCGTCCTCGACGGTGAGTTCGAGCCGCGGCCCGTCGAGGGTCTGGCGGTGCAGCAGCTCCACCGTGCAGCCCCGGGCACCGCTGTGCCGTACGACGTTGGTGACCGCCTCGCGCAGCGCCCAGGCCAGGGCCGACTCGCTCTCCTCGGGGACGCCGGTGAGATCGGGTTCGGGGGGCAGGGTGGCGGTGACTCCGGCGGCCGCCAACGCGACCTGGGCGCCCGCGAGTTCCGCGGCCAGGCGGGCGCGCCGGTACCCGGAGACGGCCTCGCGGACGTCCACCAGGGCCTGGCGGCTGACCTGTTCGATGTCGGCGACCTGCTGGGCCGCCTTGTCGGGGTGGGCCGGGAGCATCCGGCCCGCCAGCTCGCTCTTCAGGGTGATGAGGGACAGGGAGTGGCCGAGCAGGTCGTGCAGGTCCCTGGCCAGGCGCAGCCGCTCCTCGTTGGCGGCGAGCTGGGCGACCCGGGCCCGTGCCTCCCGCAACTCGATGGTCGTGCGGATGAGTTCGCGGACGCCGGTCATCGCGAACCCGCCGAGCAGGGCCGGGATGAGCAGCGCGCCGATGTAGTCCGTGCCGTCCGCGACGATCAGGGCGAGGCCCGCCATCAGGGCGGACGCGGCCGGGATCGTCCAGCGGGCGAGCCGTAGCGGCAGGGCCGCGCCGGACGCGATCGAGACGTACACGAAGAGGACGAGCCACTCGCGGCCCAGGGTCAGGACCAGCAGGGTCGACTCGGCCGAGAGGACCGCGAGGGAGGTGAGCACGAACTCCTGGGCGTTGCGGCGGCCGGTCCTGAACAGCAGGGCCAGGTACCAGGCGACGAAGCCCGCGAGGCCGAGCCAGCCGAGGACGACGGCCACGACGCCGTGGCCGCCGTGCAGGAGGTCCGAGACGGGTGCGCTCAGATAGACCAGCCAGATACCCGTCCACAGCATCTTGACCATCGTCTGCTTGCGGGTCTCCGGGCGCTGCCCGATCCCGACACCGGTGCCGCTCACGCCTTCAACGTGTCCTTCCGGTACAGCCAGGCCGCGCCGCCCGCGAACAGGGCGAAGGAGACGGCCAGGATGGCGATGTCCTGTGCGTGCGGGGCGCGACTTTGTTCGATGGCCTGCCCGAGGGCAGCGTACGCGTGCGTGGGCAGCCACCCGGCGATGTCCTGGAGCCACCGCGGGAAGGTCGTCGTGGGCATCCACAGACCGCCCAGCATCGACAGGCCGAAGTAGGTGATCATCGTGATCGGGCGGACCGCGTCACCGGTGGCGAGGTAGCCGATGGCTACGCCGAGCGCGGCGAAGACGAGGCTCCCGGCCCAGATCGCGCCGGTGAGGGCGAGCCACTGCCAGGCGTCCAGACGTACGTCCTTCACGAGCGCGGCGACGACGAACACGACCACGATCGAGGGCAGGCTCACCACGGCCGCGCTCGCCGTCTTGGCGAGGACGTACCCGCGGCCCGGCAGGGCGGTCAGCCTCAACTGCCGTACCCAGCCGCCCTCCCGCTCCTTCGCGATGCGCTCGCTGTTGCCCATCAGGACGGCGGTCAGGGCACCGAAGGAGGCCATCGAGACCATCATGTACGTCGCGACCGTCAGGCCGGTGCCGTCGACCTCGTCGGTGGTCCCGGAGCTGCCCGCGATGATCAGGAACAGCAGCGAGGGGTACAGCACCGAGAAGAACAGGAACTTGCGGTTGCGCAGGGCGCGGACGAGTTCCAGCTTGATCAGACTGTTCATGACTGCCTGGCCTCCTCGGCCTCGGTGATGGCGACGAAGGCCTGCTCCAGACCGAGCCCGGCGACTTCCAGGTTGCGGGGGTAGACACCGAGGCCGTACAGGGCGTGGACGGTCGCGTCGGCGTCGGTGGACTGGATGCGGACGGTCTGGCCGGATATGTCCACGGACGTGAGGAAGGGCAGTGCGCGCAGGGGCTCCTCGTCGATCGCGCCCTCCAGGTCGAAGGCGATCCTGCGGGCGCCCGCCTTGGCCTTGATCTCGGCGGCGGTGCCGTCGGCGAGCAGGCGGCCCCGGTGCAGGACGAGCACCCGGTCGGCGATGGCGTCGGCCTCTTCGAGGTAGTGGGTGGCGAAGAGGACCGTACGGCCCTGGTCGGCCTGTTCGCGCATGGTCGCCCAGAAGGCCTGGCGGGTGGTGACGTCCATGCCGGTGGTCGGCTCGTCGAGGACGATCAGGTCGCTGTCGCCGGCGGTCGCGAGGGCGAAGCGGACCCGCTGGGCCTGGCCCCCGGAGAGCTTGTTGACCTTGCGGTCGGCGATCTGGGCGATGCCCGCGCGGGACAGCACCTCGGTGGGCCGGTAGGGCCTCGGGTGCAGGTCGCAGGCGAGCCGGACCAGTTCGGCGACCGTGACCTCGTCCATCAGGCCGCCACTCTGGAGCATCGCGCCCACGCGCCCGGCGACGATCGCCTCACGCGGGGTGGCGCCGAAGAGACGGACGCCGCCGGAGTCGGGCTGCTTGAGGCCGAGCAGCAGGTCGAGGGTGGTCGACTTGCCGGCGCCGTTGGGGCCGAGCAGCGCCACGGTCTCCCCCGGGCGCAGCGTCAGGGACAGTCCGTCCACGGCCCTTACCTGGCCGTATGCCTTGCTCACCTGGTCGAACGCGACCACCGGGGCTGTCGTTGTCATACGGCCATGGTGGCGGTCGGGGTCACGTTGCTGCCGGC
>NZ_RSAJ01000715.1 GCF_003933965.1 Streptomyces sp. RP5T | reverse complement strand
GAGCACATCCGGGTGGTGGGCGGCGGTGGCGGGGTGATCGTCCCGGAGGAGATCGCGCGGCTCCGGGAGAGCGGGGTGACGATCTTCTCCCCGGAGGACGGCCAGCGACTGGGCCTCGCCGGGATGGTGAACACCGTGGTCAAGGACTGCGACTTCGACCTCTGGGACGGCAGGCCGGCCGACCTCGCCGCGGTCCTGGCAGGTGACCGTTTCGCGATCGCCCGCGCCCTCACCGGTGCCGAACTCGGCAAACTGCCCGAGGAGTTCCGGCGCGAACTGCGGACCGCGGCGGGCGCGCGCGACGTGCCGGTGCTCGGCATCACCGGCACCGGCGGCTCCGGGAAGTCGTCCCTGACCGACGAGCTGGTGCGCCGGTTCCGCGTCGACCAGCGGGACGCCCTCCGCATCGCCGTGATCGCGGTCGACCCGACCCGCCGGCGCGGCGGTGGAGCGCTGCTGGGCGACCGGATCCGGATGAACTCCCTCGACGGCGACCGGGTGTTCTTCCGCAGCCTCGCCACCCGCGGCAGCCGCGAGTTGCCCGAACACCTCTCCGACGTGATCGACGTGGTGAAGGCCGCCGGGTTCGACCTGGTGATCGTGGAGACGCCGGGCATCGGGCAGGGCGACGCGGCGATCGTGCCGTTCGTCGACGCCTCGCTGTACGTGATGACCCCGGAGTTCGGCGCGGCCTCGCAGCTGGAGAAGATCGACATGCTCGACTTCGCCGACGTCGTGGCGATCAACAAGTTCGAGCGGCGCGGCGCCAAGGACGCCCTGCGGGACGTGGGCCGTCAACTCGTGCGCAACCGCGAGGCGTTCGGCAAGCGGCCCGAGGAGATGCCGGTCTACGGCACCTCCGCCGCGACCTTCAACGACGACGGGGTCACCGCCCTCTACCAGCACCTGAGGAGCACGCTGGAGGAGAAGGGCCTGCCGCTGTCGGAGGGGGCGCTGGAGCAGGTCGACGTACGCCACTCCTCCGGCATCCGCCAGGTGGTTCCCGCCGGCCGGGTGCGCTACCTCGCCGAGATCACCGACGCCGTCCGCGGCTACCACGCCGAGACGCTGCAACTGGCCGAGCAGGCACGGCGGGTGCAGCGGCTGGAGCTCGTCGAGGGCGAGCTCGCCGACGCCGGACTGGACGCCGAGGACGTGCGGTCCCTGCTGGCCGAGGCGCGCCGGCAGCTGCCGTACGAGATCACCGAACAGATCACGAACTGGCCCTCGGTGATCGCCTCCTACTCCGGCGACGAGCAGGTCGTGAAGGTCCGGGACCGGGAGATCCGCACCAAGCTGACCCGCGAGTCCCTCTCGGGCAACAAGATCCCCCGCGTCGCCCTGCCCCGCTTCACCGACCACGGCGAACTGGTCCGGTTCTGGCGCGGCGAGAACCTGCCCGGCCACTTCCCCTTCACGGCCGGGGTGTTCCCCTTCAAGCGCGACGGCGAGGACCCGGCCCGCATGTTCGCCGGCGAGGGCGACCCCTTCCGCACCAACCGCCGCTTCAAGCTCCTCTCGCAGGGTCAGCCGGCGACCCGGCTGTCCACCGCCTTCGACTCCGTCACCCTCTACGGCCGCGACCCCGACGAGCGTCCCGACATCTACGGCAAGGTCGGCACGTCCGGCGTCTCGGTCGCCACCCTGGAGGACATGAAGGCGCTCTACGACGGCTTCGACCTGGTGGCGCCCACGACCTCCGTCTCCATGACGATCAACGGACCCGCGCCGGCCGTCCTGGCGTTCTTCCTCAACACCGCGATCGACCAGCAGACCGAGCGGTTCCGCGACCAGGAGGGACGCGAGCCCTCGCCCGCCGAGGCTGCCGAACTGCGCGCCCACGCGCTGGCGAACGTGCGCGGCACCGTGCAGGCCGACATCCTCAAGGAGGACCAGGGCCAGAACACCTGCCTGTTCTCCACCGAGTTCAGCCTGCGGATGATGGCCGACATCCAGGAGTGGTTCATCGCGCACAAGGTCCGCAACTTCTACTCGGTGTCCATCTCCGGCTACCACATCGCCGAAGCGGGCGCGAACCCCATCAGCCAGCTCGCCTTCACGCTGGCCAACGGCTTCACCTACGTGGAGGCCTATCTCGCCCGCGGTATGAACGTCGACGACTTCGCCCCGAACCTGTCGTTCTTCTTCTCCAACGGCATGGACCCCGAGTACTCGGTCCTCGGCCGGGTCGCCCGCCGTATCTGGGCGGTGGCGATGAAGGAGAAGTACGGCGCCGGGGAGCGCAGCCAGAAGCTGAAGTACCACGTCCAGACCTCCGGGCGCTCCCTGCACGCCCAGGAGATGGACTTCAACGACATCCGCACCACGCTGCAGGCGCTGATCGCCATCTACGACAACTGCAACAGCCTGCACACCAACGCCTACGACGAGGCCGTCACCACCCCCACCGAGGAGTCGGTGCGCCGGGCCCTGGCCATCCAGCTGATCATCAACCGGGAGTGGGGCCTGGCGATGAACGAGAACCCGCTCCAGGGGGCGTTCATCATCGACGAACTCACCGACCTGGTCGAGGAGGCCGTGCTCCAGGAGTTCGAGCGGATCAGCGAACGCGGCGGTGTCCTCGGCGCGATGGAGACCGGATACCAGCGCGGCCGCATCCAGGACGAGTCGATGCTCTACGAGCAGCGCAAGCACGACGGCACCCTGCCCCTGATCGGCGTCAACACCTTCCGCAACCCGCACGCCGACACCGCCGAGCCCGGAGTCGTCGAACTGGCCCGCGCCACCGAGGAGGAGAAGCAGTCCCAGCTGGAGCGCGTACAGGACTTCCACGCCCGCCACCACGAGGAGGCGCAGGCCGCCCTGGACGCCCTCAAGGACGCGGCCGTACGCGGCGACAACGTCTTCGCCGTCCTGATGGACGCCACCCGCGTCTGCTCCCTCCAGCAGATCACCGAGGCCTTCTTCGAGGTCGGCGGACAGTACCGGCGGAACGTCTGACTCTCGCCGCCATGACAGTCGTTACGGGGAAGGGTGCCGTTGCCCTGCCTTGTGACGACTGTCAGACCGTGTTCGGGATCTACTGGGATGCCAGCCGTGCGGTGTACCAGTCGTGGAAGTCCGGTCCTGGGGTCAGGCCGCCCCAGGAGCGGTCGTCGAGCCAGACCTGCCCCCGAGGCGGGAGAAGGTGCCGCAGCCGATCTCGCCGAGGACCAGAGTCCCCGCGACCGAGTAGTCGGCGTCGCCTCTCCCGCCCGGTCCGGGCCAGTCCGTCGTGTGCGGGAACGAGGCGGCCAGGAAGTCGGCTCGCAGGCACTCGGTCCGAAGATCGTGCAGGGCCGCTTCGTCAGCCACCTCCTCTGCCAGGCCCAGCAGTCCGTAATGAGGTCCCGATCCGCCAGCGGCGACCGTGCCCAGGAAGTCCCGGCAGGACGCGGGCAGGGTGACGCCGTATGGACCTCCGACCGGGCTACCCCGACCGCCGCTGAGGACGGGGGAGGGCGGGCGAGGGCACGCCGAGCGCATCCTCTCCGCTCACGGCCGGTGCCCGGTGGTGCCGGAACCCGGGGAAGGACAGCAGGAGCGCGATCGCCGCCACGACGGTCAGGACGCCGCCGCCCGTCACGGTCCACGTGACACCGAGGCCGGCGCCCACCGTGCCGTGCAGCAGGTTGCCCAGCCGTGGCCCTCCGACGGCCACCACCGTGTCGATGCCCTGGAGCCGGCCGCGCATCCCGTCGGGAACGGCCGTCTGCAGGACCGTCCTGCGGAAGACGCCCAGCGCGAGGAGCGCGCCCCCGGCGGGCAGCAGCCACGCCACCGCGGCGGGCAGCGAGCGGGCCGACCCGAACCCCGCCACCGCCAGCCCCCACACCCC
>NZ_RSAJ01000714.1 GCF_003933965.1 Streptomyces sp. RP5T | reverse complement strand
GAGGTGGACGGGCTGCGGGAGGTGGCGGCGTCATTCGTGGTGCCCAGTCCGGCCGGAGTGGCCGTCCGGGACCGTTTGCGGGTGTCGGATGCGGACGCGGCGGTGCTCACCGAGGTCGGGGTGTTCTTGGGGTCGCTGGCAGCTGGTGATCTCGCGGAGCGGTCCCGGCAGGGGCTGGGTCATGATGCGGCCTCGTGGGCGGTGCGCAAAAGATCGCTGACGGGGAGGTCGTCGGCGCGCTGGGCAGGCAGTATCACCAAGGCCAGCCATGATCAGTGGGCGCTGGCCAGGCGTGGGCAGGCCGCCCACATGGCCTGGCTGCGAGGGCAGATCACGTCCATCGAGGCGCGGCTGGCCCGGCCGCTGGGCGCCAAGGGGGACAGGCGGGAAGGGCTGGTGCGCGGTTATGGGAGCCGGGCGGAGTGGCATGCCAAGTCTCGCCGCCTGCACGCCTTGAACGACCGGCTGGCGGTGGTGGAGGCGGACTGGGCCGCGGGCCGGGTGCGGGTGGTGCGCGGCGGCAAGCGCCTCGCGAACACCCGCCACCACCTTGCGGCGGCCGGACTGGACGAGCAGGCGTGGCGGCAGCGTTGGCAGGCGAAGCGCATGTTCCTGGCCGCCGACGGGGAGTCCGGCAAACGCTTCGGCAACGAAACGATCCGCGCCACCGACACCGGACAGCTCTCCCTCAAGCTCCCCGCTCCACTGGCTCACCTGGCCAACGCCCCGTACGGCCGCTATGTCCTTGACGCGCCGGTGGAGTTCCGGCACCGCGGGCAGGAGTGGCTGGACCGGATAACCGTGAACCGGGCGGTGGCCTACCGCATCCACTACGACCCGGCACGCGGCCGCTGGTACATCACCGCCTCCTGGCAGCGCGCCTCCGCCCCCGTCCTGCCGTTGGAGGCGGCGCTGGCGCGGGGGGTGGTGGGAGTGGACATGAACGACGACCACCTCGCCGCCTGGCACCTCGATGTACACGGCAACCCGGTCGGCGCGCCGCAGCGCTTCTTTTACGACCTCACCGGCACTGCGGCGCACCGGGACGCGCAGATCCGGCACGCGCTGAGCAGGCTGCTGCACCACGCCCGCCGCTGCGGGGCCGCCGCGATCGCCATCGAGGACCTCCACTTCAGCGACGGCACCAGCCGCGAGAAGCACGGCCGCAACAAGCGGTTCCGCCGCCTCATCTCCCGCTTCCCCACCGCGAAGCTCAAAGCCCGCCTCGTCTCGATGGCCGCCGAACAGGACATCGCCGTCGTGGCGGTCGACCCGGCCTACACCTCCCGCTGGGGTGCCCAGCACTGGCAGAAATCACTGAGCACCCCCGCTCGCAAGATTTCCCGGCACGATGCGGCGAGCATCGCGATCGGGCGACGCGCCCTCGGACATCCGATCCGGCGACGGACGACACCGCCCCCGTCCCACCAGAGTGATGGTGCGGGGCATCGGACCGCCCAGGCCCGACCGGACACCCGCAGGCGCGAGGAAACCCGCCCCCGTATCCCCGGACCACGGACACGATCCGTGTCGCCGGAGACGGAGCGAAAGCGGGCGACCAGGACATCCAGCACCGCTCGGGATGTCCGCAGCGACCAGGCATGGGTCCAAGACTCACTCCTGCTCACTGATTAGGAACGGTCTTGAGAAGTCAAGAGGTGTGGAGAACGGCGAGGGAGTCCCGCCAGGCGGGTTGGCTCAGGAGCGGCCTGAACCGGGTGAGCAGGGCGAGGAGTTCGGGGCCCCAGCACTCCCGGAACACCGGGTCCCGGCGGGCGAGGTCGAGTTCGTTGGCGGCCGTGAGCTCCGCGAAGTCCCGGCAGAGAAGGGGATCGGGGGCGTACGTCCGTCCGGTGAACCGGTCCCGGAAGAGCGGCTCCAGCAGGTGGGGGTAGGTCGCCCGGCGGTCGCAGCTCGCGTAGAAGCGCACGATCGCCTCGGCGTCCGGGCCGATCACGGAGGCGAGTTCAGTACGCCGGTCGAGCGGGAGCAGGCCGGCGGGGAAGCCGTCGGTGCCGTAGAAGGCGTGGCAGAGGCCGGCGAGCCGGAGGGCGGGACGGGCTTCCCAGAGGGCGAGTTGGATGCGGACGCGCTCGAGGTGGGCGAGCAGGGTGCCGCCGGGGTGGGGAGTACGGTCGGCGCCCAGCCGCCGTAACAGGGCTCTGGCGTCGTCTGTACTGGTCGCCTGCACGGGCACCAGACTCCTCGGCAGAAGGGATGGGTTGGGTCGGCACCCGCTCCTCCCTGGGTGTGGGAGCGGGTTGCCGCCCGGGCCCTGAGGAGATCGTCGTACGGGCACTCGCCCCAGTCAATCCTAAGTATTTGTCGCTGGATCCAAGTGTTAGCTTGGGGGTCATGACCCTCGACGACCTGCGTGTCTTCGTAGCCGTGTGCCGGGCGGGAAGCCTCAGTGCAGTGGCCCGGGAGCTGGAGTGCACCCAGTCAGCGGTGAGCCAGCATGTGAAGCGGCTGGAGCGGGAGACGGGGGTCGGTCTGTTGGAGCGGCAGCCCCGGGGAGTCGCGCCGACGCAGGCGGGGCGAGTGCTGGAGGCCGCCGCCGCGGAGGGAATCGCGGGCCTGGATCTCGCCCTGCGCCGCCTGCGCGAGATGGTCGACGGTGAGAGCGGGTCGGTCCGGGTGGCGACCGGCGCGACGACCGTACGGCACTTCATGGCGGACGCAGTCGTGGCCTTCCGGCGGCAACACCCGCGCGTCAGCCTGGAGTTCAGGACCGAGAGCTCCAGCCGGGCCTGCTTCGACGCGCTGGCCGACAGCAGTCTCGACCTGGCGTGGATCACGGTGGGCGCGCCGGTGCGGGGCATCGAGCAGCGGCCGGTGATGGAGCTGCCGTGGGTGTTGGCGGTACGGGCCGCTGACCCGCTGGCCGCACGCTCGTCCGTGGCGGCGACCGAGTTGCAGGGCCTGCGACTGATCCGGCTCCCCCCGAATTCCACCTCCGCCGCCCATCTGGACGCGGCCTGCGCGGAGTCGGGGGTGCGGTTCGCCTTCGACACCAGCGTGGCGGACTGGGACACCGCGCTGCTGCTGGCCGAACTGGGTCTGGGCCGGGCGTTGGTGCCATCCCTGCCGGGCCTCGACGTACCCGACCAGGGTGACCTACAGCTGGTTCCCGTCCCCGACCTGCGGCCCCTCTCGGTCGGCTGGGCGGTGCGGCGCTGGGACGCGCTGTCGCCGCCAGCACGGGAGTTCGCGGATACGGTGGTGGATTCCTGCCGCGTTACGGCTGCGCACGCCTGAGGCCGCCGCCTTCGGACCGTGGGTCACGGCCGCGCACACGCCGACGGCCGAACGGCGTGTGGCGTACGGAGTGTCACAGGTCTGCCCTACGCTTCATTCACCGGTAGGGGGCCGGTACGGGCCGCTGAGCGCGGCCGCAGTCTTGGTGCCGGCTACGCCCCGCGGACCGTCAAGGCCGACGCGTACACGCACGTGAAGATCGCGAGCTCGCTGTCCAAGTACTACAAGACCGGCACGATCGGCAGGCGTGGTCGGCCTTCCTGGTCGACGCCCGGAAGTGACAGGAAGCGCCGCTCGCTGACCGATCCGAGCCATTTCGCGTTGTTCTGACAGCAGTTGGGGTCACACGATGACACCCTGGGTCCGCTCCTCCACGAGGGAGGCGCGGGGAGGTGTTCGATGAGGGGTGCGGTGTGGTCCGCGGTCGTGCTCGCGGGCGCCGGTTCGGCCGGGCTGGTGACGCTCGCGGCGGTGGGCGATCTGGACACCGCCGGACAGGCGGCGAGCGTCGTCGGCGCGGTGGTCGGGCTGGCCGGTGCGGTGCTCTCGGTGCTCGCCCTGAACCGCGGTCCGGGGCGGGG
>NZ_RSAJ01000713.1 GCF_003933965.1 Streptomyces sp. RP5T | reverse complement strand
CTGCGCGGGTTTGTGGGGCGTCATCAACTCCCGTCCCCCCACCCACACTTCAGGGAGCCCCCACATGCTCCGCGGCATCGACGTCAGCGCCTACCAGTCCTCCGCCTTCAGCACCGAAGGTCTCTCCTTCGCCTTCATCAAGGCGACGGAGGGCCGCTCCTACACCAACCCGAAGCTCGCGGCGCAGACCAAGCACGCCCGTGACGCCGGACTGGTCGTCGGCTTCTACCACTTCCTGTGGCCGGGCAACCTCACCGCCCAGGCCGAGTACTTCGTCAAGCACGCCCCCGAGAAGGGCGGCGACATTCTCGCCGTCGACTGGGAGACGACCGGCGACGGCACCCACGCGAGCAACGCGGAGAAGGACTCCTTCATCCGCAAGGTGAGACAACTGCGCCCGAACAACCGGGTCGTCCTCTACACGAACCGGCACTACTGGCTGAACGTCGACACCACCTCGTACGCCGGCGACGGGCTCTGGATCGCCGACTACGTCACGGCCGGCAAGCCCCGCATCAAGGCGAAGTGGCGCTTCCACCAGTACACCGACGACCCCGTGGACAAGAACGTCGCCGACTTCGCGAGCAAGGCGGCCCTGCGCGAGTGGGCGAACGACGCCTGACCCGCGCCCTGCTCATAGGCTTGTCCCATGGGCGGGAAGATCGCTGCGGTCAGCAGCAACGGGACGTACTCCTTCACCAAGCCGAACCGCGAGAGCATCACGCTGCTCGCCGGGTTCGGTGTGGAGGGGGACGTGCACGGCGGGGCGACGGTCAAGCACCGTTTCCGGATGCGGAAGGACCCCTCGCAGCCGAACCTGCGGCAGGTGCACCTGATGCACGCCGAGCTGTTCGAGGAGCTCCGCGCGGCCGGGTTCGAGGTCGGTGCCGGGGAGCTCGGGGAGAACGTGACGACGCGCGGGGTCGACCTGCTCGGACTGTCGGTGGGGACCAGGCTGCATCTGGGCGACGTGGCCGTCGTCGAGGTGACCGGACTGCGGAACCCGTGCGCGCAGATCGACCGCTTCCGCAAGGGCCTGCTCAAGGAGGTCGTCGGCCGGGACGCGGACGGATCCCCCCGGTTCAGGTCCGGGATCATGGGCGTCGTCGCGGTGGGAGGCCTGGTACGCCCAGGGGACCCGGTCGAGATCGAACCCCCGGCCGGCCCGCACCGGCCCCTCGACATCGTGTGACCGGCATCGTGTGACCGGCGGGGCGCCGGTTCGGCGCCCCCCTGGCTTCGGGGCTACTTGTTCAGGAAGGCCCAGAACTCGTCGAACGACAGGAGCTTGTCGCCGTTGAGGTCGCGGCTCTTGATGATCGCCTCGGCGACCGACTCGGTCACGTTCCAGTCGCCGCCCTGGGCCAGGGCGGACTTGAACTCGGCGGCGGTGATGGTGCCGTCCCCGTCCGCATCGATCCGCTCGAACTGCTTGCGTGCTTCCTCGATGTCGATGTGCGCCACCGGTCCGCCCCTTTTCTTGCCTTTGTCGTGTCCTGCTGGCTTGCTGCCGCAGGTCAGATTAGCGGCCCGGTCAGAGCGCCGGTGCGGCGACCACCCGGGGAAACCGCGGTGCCGTCCTCGATCATGTCTGCGAGTGTGGGCGTTCCACTGGGCGCGGAGGCGAGGAGCGGCGTGATGGAGACCTTGCGGGACATTCTCGACGCGGCGGCCCGCGGGGTGTTCCCGCCCGCGGACGGCGGCACGACGGTCGTACCGCAGGCCTGCCACCGGGACGCGGGCGTGCTGTCCTTCACGGCGCACTCGGTGGTCTTCACCGACGAGGACCCCGAGTGGGTCCACGCCACCCTGCGCGGCCTGGACTGCGACCCGCTGGCCGCGACCATGAACCCGCGGTTCCTGACCGCCCTCCTGGACCGGACCGGGCGCAGGTCCGAGACCATCGACGTGATGCTGGTCGCCGACCCGCTCCCGGGCGGACCGCCGCTCGCGCTGCGGGAGATCGAGGACGTGAACCATCCCCGTATCGCGTACGCCCGCAGGCGGCGCGACGGCATCCGCGCCTGGACCGCGGAGGGCGGGGTGCTGGTGACGGGACGTGGCGTGGGCGGCCGGCTGGAGGTCTCGGTCGAGGTGGACGAGGACGCCCGGCACCGGGGTCTGGGGCGAGCTCTGGTGACGGCGGCCAGGCATCTCGTCACGGAGCCGCTGTGGGCCCAGGTCTCCCCGGGGAACGCCCGCAGCATGCGGGCGTTCCAGGCGGCCGGCTACCGTCCGGTCGGCGCGGAGGCGGTGCTGCTCGCCCCGGCCGCGCGGGTGGTCGGCGGCTCAGCGGAAGATGCCGGTGTGGCCGAGTGAGTACCGCCCCGGCTGGGGGTACACCGCGAGCCCGTGCGGTCCGCTGCCGACCTTGACGCGGGCGAGCTGGGTGCCGGTGCGGGTGTCGATGGCGTAGACCTCGGCGTTGTAGCGGCCGGACAGCCACAGGACCTTGCCGTCGGCGGAGACTCCGCCCATGTCGGGGCTGCCGCCGTCGGGGAGGCGCCATTTCCTGGTGAGCTTGTTCCGGGTGAAGTCGAAGACGGAGACGGTCCCTTCGCCCCGGTTGGAGACGTACATCTCGCGGGAGTCGCGGCTGACGTAGAGGCCGTGTGCGCCCTTGCCGGTGGGCAGCAGGGTGGGTGTGGCGAAGGTGTCGCCGTCGAGGACCCACATCCCGTCGGCCATCATGTCGGCGATGTAGAAGCGCTTCCCGTCGGGCGAGACCTTGACGTCCTGCGGCATGGCGCCGTGGAAGGGCAGCTTCTGCTGTCCGATCACCTTCATCTTCTCGGTGTCGACCTTCAGCAGTTCCCCGCTGAACTCGCAGGACACGATGAAGTACCGGCCGTCCGGCGAGAAGTCGGCGTGGTTGACGCCGTAGCAGCTGACCGGGACCGTCTTCCGGCGTTCCATGGTGTGCGGGTCGCGGAAGACGAGCTCGCGGTCGAGGGAGGCCATCACGACGGCGTACCGGCCGTTCGGCGTGAAGTAGAGGTTGTACGGGTCGTGCACCTCGACCGGCTTGCCCGCCTTCCCGGTCCTCGGGTCGATGGGCGTGAGCGTGTTTCCGCGGTCGTTGTTGACCCACAGGGTCTTCAGGTCCCAGGAGGGCACGACGTGCTGGGGCTGCCGCCCGACCCGGATCGTGTCGATGACCTCGTACGTCCTCGGGTCGATCACGGAGACCGTGTCGGACTCGGTGTTGGGCACGTAGATCCGCGACGGGAAGTCCCTGACCACCGGTGACAGTCTGCCCGGGCGGTCGGCCGCGTAGACGTCCCGCGGGTCGAGGAGGGGCGGCATCCCGGGCAGCCCGTGGTCCGGCTTGCGCACCGGCTTCACCGGGGCGGGGGCGGCCGCCTTGGTGCCGTGGGTCTCGTGCGTCCCGCCCCCGGTCCCGGAACCGCAGGCGGCGAGGGCGACGATCGCGGCGGTCGCGAGCAGGGTGCTCTTCACGAGGTGGCGCTTCACAGATGTGGGGGGCATCAGCTGAACAGCTCCGTGGTGGTCACCGCGGCCAGGCCGCGCCGGTCGAGTTCTTCCAGTACGACGGGGAGGGCGGCGACCGTGTCGTCGTACCCGAAGTGCATGCTCACCACGGATCCCTCGCGGATCTCGGCGAGGACCTTGCGGGCGACGGCGGCGGGGCCGGGCGAGGTGAAGTCGAGGGAGTCGACGTCGTAGGAGAGGACGTGGGGGTAGCCGGCCTCCTGGGCCAGCCGGGTGACGAGGGGTGAGGCGGTGGGTGTGCGGGAGGGGCGGAACCAGGCTCCCGGCGATCCGGTGAGCCGGCGGATCCGTTCGGCGCAGCCGCCGATCTCCGCTCTGGCCTCGGTCTCGGAC
>NZ_RSAJ01000712.1 GCF_003933965.1 Streptomyces sp. RP5T | reverse complement strand
CCACCGGCACCACCTGGGACCACCGCTTCCGCGTCTACGGCTACCCGAGGGAGCACCGGGACGGAATCCACGTCCGGGGCGAGATCAACGGCAGGGCCGGCCGCGAATGGCTCCAGATGGAGGCAGGCACCCACGGATTCGCGCTGGAGGGTGGCTTCTCCGGCTCCGCGGTGTGGGACATGAACACCCGGGGTGTGATCGGCATGATGGTCGCCCGTGACCCCGTCTCCAGGAAGACCGGGGTGGACCGGCGCACCGCGTACGCCGTCAGGGTCGAGGTCCTCGCCCGCTACTGGCCGCCGCTCGCCGAGCACGTGCGCGACACCACGCGCGAGGAACTGCGCGACCGGCTGGAGCGGCTGCTGTGGATCCCGCTGACCGAGGACGGCGGGATCCCCCGCGTGGACGCGGTCGACCCGTACGACATCGGCGTCTCCCGCTCCAAATACGGAAACCGTCCGGAGACCGCGCCCTACGTGCCCCGGCACCCGCAGGACGGCGAACTCGACGCGGCACTCGCCGAGGCCCGGTTCGTGGTGCTGCTCGGCCCCGCCAAGGCCGGCAAGTCCCGCACGCTCTACGAGGCGTTGAACCGTGTGCTGCCCGGCGCCCGGCTGATGATGCCCCGCCCCGACGGGCCGGACCAGCGGGTCCTGGACGACCTGAGCCGGCTCGCCCTGCCCACCGGACCGGACCCCGGCGTGCTCTGGCTGGACGATCTGCACCGCTATCTCCAGCCCGGCGGCCTGGACCTGCAGATCCTCGACCGGCTGGCCCGCCGGGACCCGCCGGTCGTCGTCGTGGCCACCCTCCCCGCCAAGCAGCGGGCCGCGCTGACCGGCATGGAGAACGACGTCGGACGGGTCTCCCGCACCGTCCTGGGCAAGGCGCGCACGGTCAAGCTGCCCTCGCGGCTCGGCGCCGAGGACACCGCGGCCGCCCGCGATCTGTACCCCGACGAGGACTTCGCGGAGCGCGGCATCGGCGAGCTCATGGTGGCCGCTCCCGCCCTGGAGCAGAGGTTCGACGACGGCGTGGAGACCTGCCCGGCCGGCTGGGCGGTGGTGAAGGCGGCCACCGACTGGTACCGCATGGGCATGACCGAGCCGGTGCCGGAGGACCGGCTGCGCCACCTGTTCGACGTCTACCTCGCCGTGCACCATCCGCACTTCGACCCCGACGACGCGCTCTTCCGCACCGGCCTGGAGTGGGCACGCGAGCCGGTCGCCGGAAGGGTCGCCCTGCTGCACCGCGACGCACGCCCGGGCCTGCCGCCCGCCTACACCGGATCGCCCCACCTCGCGGAGTACCTGGACGGCCGCACGGACGATCCGGCCGCCGCCGTACCCCGCACGGCCTGGCAGCACCTCGCCGACCACCAGCCGGCCGGCGACCTGCTGCGCAGCGCGTACGCGGCCCTGCTGCGCGGCGAGACCGAGGTCGCCGAGCAGATCTTCGCGCGGGTGGCCCGCACCACGGGCGAGCAGGACAGCGCCGCCTGGGCCTCCCTGATGCTCGGTGAGATCCACTTCTACCAGGGCGACTTCGAGGAGGCGGCCACCCTGCTGAACACGGCGGCCGCCTCCGGCGTCGAGGACGTGGTCCCCCTCGCCCAGGTCGACCTGGCCGGACTCCTCACCATCACCGGCGACCGCGACCGGGCCCGCGCGCTCCTGGAGACCGCCGTCACCTCCCGCGACGCCCAGGTCTCGCAGATGGCACAGGTGGGTCTCGCCCGCCTGCTCGCGATGCAGGGCGAGTCCCTCCGGGCCGAACGGATCCTGGAGGCGGTGCTCGCCGCCGGGGACACCGAGGTCACCTCACTGGCACGGACGCAGTACGTCAGCGTGCTCACCCGGGACGTCCGCGGTGCGCACGGTGCCCGCCCCGCCTCCCGTGAACGGGCCAAGCCCGGCACCGGCGGGTCCGCCCGCGCGGGCAGGACCGAGGTCGAGGAGCAGCCGTGGGCGCTGTCCCGCGCGGTCGGCGATTCGATCGCCGGCCAGATCACCGCGCTTGCCTCGGTCGGCCTCGGCGGGATCCTCGTCAACCAGGGCAAGCTCCAGCGCGCCGAGGAACTGCTGAAGTCGGCGGCGGACAGCGGCGGTTACCACGCCGCTCCGCAGGCCCAGGCGGGCCTCGCCGAGCTGTACATCCTCCAGGGCCGGCTGGACGAGGCGCGCCGGATGCTGGAGGCCGTGCTCCGCTCCGGACACCCCCTGCTCGTCCCGGTCGCACGCGTGAGCCTCGGCATCGCGCTGTTGCAGCAGGGCGACGTCGAGGACGCCCTGCCGTTGCTGCGCGAGGCGGCCGAGCGGGGGCACCCCGACCAGGGGCCGCGTGCCGCATGCGTGCTCGGCGAGTGGCACACCGCGGTGCAGGAACCGGACACCGCCCGGGGCTGGCTGGAGCGTGCGGTCGCCTCCGGGCACCCGGACTGGTCGCACACCGCCCGCGTCGATCTGGCCTTCCTCCTGGCCACCCAGGCCGACGACCTGGAGGCGGGGCACGCACTGCTCACCGAGGTCATGGACTCCGGCCACGTCGAACAGGCCCCGCGTGCCGCCGACGTCCTGGGCGAGCTGCTGGCCGCGGCCGACCGGACACCGGAAGCCGAACACGCCTACCGCGTCGCGATCGGCTCCGGGCACCGGGACTGGACGCAGATCGCCCGGATCAACCTGGCCGCGATGCTCGCCGCCAGGGACGGCATCGCCGGGCGCGCCGAGGAACTGCTGATGGAGGCGGCGCGCTCCGGACACCCCGACCAGGGGCCGCGCGCCGCGGACATCCTCGGCGACTACCTGTCTGGCGAGGGCAGGATCGCGGACGCGGAGGAGGCCTACCGGATCGCCATCGACTCGGGTCACGTGGAGTGGTCCCTGGTCGCCCGGGTCGACCTGGCCGTCACCCTCGCCGACCACGGTGACCTCGCCCGCGCCGAGAGCCTGCTGCGTGTGGTCGCCGAGTCGGACAACTCCGCGGCCGTGGCCTGGGCGACCGCCCTGCTCGGCATGGTCCTCGTGTACGACGGCCGGCGCGAGGAGGGCATGGGGGCGCTGCGTGAGGCGGGGCGGAGCGACGAGACGCTCGTGGCCCGGATGGCGCAGGTCCAGTTGGCGAAGTTCCTGCTGGAGGGCGACGACGACACCGAGGCCGACCGTCTGCTGCGTGACGTGAGCGCGGATCCCGACCCGGCGGTGGCCGACGTCGTCAACGTCGCGCGCGCGTACCTCTGCGTGCTGCTGCTGCGCCGGGGAGACGTCGACGCGGCGCGGGAACTGCTGCCGGGGGTGGAGGAGTCCGGCGACTCCCAGGCGATCGCCGTGGCCTACTTCGGCATGGGGGAGCACCTGCTGGAGATCGGCGACGTCCAGGCCGCCGGGGAACTCCTGGAGAGCTCCCTGGAGATGGGTGACCCGGACACCGCGCCGTCGGCGGGCGTCCTGCTCGGAGTGGTACGGCTTTCCGAGGACGATCTGGAGGAGGCGCGGCGGCTGCTGTCCGACGCGCTCGCCACGGGGGAACCCGGCGTCGAGTGGCAGGCCCGTCGGTATCTGGGCGGCACCCTGTTCCGCATGGAGCGCTGGCGCGAGGCCGAGGAGACGCTGTTGCCGCTCGCCGGCTCCGAGGATGTCGAGCACCGGCCGCAGGCCCTGCGGCTGCTGGCGCAGGTGCTGGTCGCGGACGACCGCCCGCAGGAGGCGTGCCGCTGGTTCGAGCAGGCGCTCCAGTGCGGTGACCCCGAGATCGAGTTCGCCGTGCGGGAGGAGTACGCCGAGTTGTTGCTCAGTCTGGGCCGACGGGACCGCGCCCGGGAGGTACTGGCACCCACCGTGTCCGAGGAGGCCGACCC
>NZ_RSAJ01000711.1 GCF_003933965.1 Streptomyces sp. RP5T | reverse complement strand
CGCTGTCACCGGGCCTCCGCCGCGCACTTCCGCCGTCCGCCCTCCGCAGCCGCCCAGAACCCCTGGTCGGGCCGCGTTGTCAGTGGGGAGTCGTACGGTTGACTCCATGCGGCCCGTTTCCCACATCGAACGTACGGTGGCGCCTTTCGAGGTCGTCAGCTCCTACCAGCCCAGCGGCGACCAGCCGGCGGCGATCGCCGAGCTGGCCAAGCGCATCGAGGCAGGTGAGAAGGACGTCGTCCTGCTCGGCGCGACCGGTACCGGAAAGTCCGCCACCACGGCGTGGATGATCGAGAAGCTCCAGCGCCCCACCCTCGTGATGGCGCCGAACAAGACGCTGGCCGCCCAGCTGGCGAACGAGTTCCGCGAACTGCTGCCGAACAACGCGGTCGAATACTTCGTCTCGTACTACGACTACTACCAGCCCGAGGCATACGTCCCGCAGTCGGACACCTACATCGAGAAGGACTCCTCGATCAACGAGGAGGTCGAGCGGCTGCGCCACTCCGCGACCAACTCGCTGCTCACCCGCCGTGACGTCGTCGTGGTCGCCTCCGTCTCCTGCATCTACGGCCTCGGCACACCCCAGGAGTACGTGGACCGCATGGTCCCCCTCAAGGTCGGCGACGAGATCGACCGCGACCAGCTCCTGCGCCGCTTCGTGGACATCCAGTACACGCGCAACGACCTGGCGTTCACCCGGGGCACCTTCCGGGTCCGCGGCGACACCATCGAGATCTTCCCGGTCTACGAGGAGCTCGCCGTCCGCATCGAGATGTTCGGCGACGAGATCGAGGCCCTCTCGACACTCCACCCGCTCACCGGCGAGATCATCAGCGACGACGACCACCTGTACGTCTTTCCCGCCTCCCACTACGTCGCAGGCCCTGAGCGCATGGAGCGGGCCGTCAACGACATCGAGAAGGAGCTCGGGGAGCGCCTGGCCGAGCTGGAGAAGCAGGGCAAGCTCCTGGAGGCCCAGCGCCTGAGGATGCGCACCACCTACGACCTGGAGATGCTCCGCCAGATCGGCTCCTGCTCCGGCGTGGAGAACTACTCGATGCACTTCGACGGCCGCCTGCCCGGCTCCCCGCCGAACACCCTGCTGGACTACTTCCCGGACGACTTCCTGCTCGTCATCGACGAGTCGCACGTGACCGTCCCCCAGATCGGCGCGATGTACGAGGGCGACGCCTCCCGCAAGCGCACCCTCGTCGACCACGGCTTCCGCCTTCCCTCGGCTCTGGACAACCGCCCCCTGAAATGGGAGGAGTTCACGGAACGCATCGGCCAGACCGTCTACCTGTCGGCGACACCCGGCAAGTACGAGCTCTCGCGCGGGGACGGAGTCGTCGAGCAGATCATCCGCCCCACCGGCCTGGTCGACCCCGAGGTCGTCGTCAAGCCCACCGAGGGCCAGATCGACGACCTGGTGCACGAGATCCGCAGCCGCACCGAGAAGGACGAGCGCGTCCTGGTGACCACGCTCACCAAGAAGATGGCCGAGGACCTCACCGACTACTTCCTGGAACTCGGCATCCAGGTCCGCTACCTGCACAGCGACGTCGACACCCTGCGCCGCGTGGAGCTGCTGCGCGAGCTGCGTTCCGGAGAGTTCGACGTCCTGGTCGGCATCAACCTCCTCAGGGAGGGCCTCGACCTTCCCGAGGTGTCCCTGGTGGCGATCCTGGACGCCGACAAGGAGGGCTTCCTGCGCTCCGGCACCTCCCTGATCCAGACCATCGGCCGTGCCGCGCGCAATGTCTCCGGCCAGGTCCACATGTACGCCGACAAGATCACCCCGGCGATGGAGAAGGCCATCGAGGAGACCAACCGCCGCCGGGAGAAGCAGGTCGCGTACAACAAGGAGCGGGGCATCGACCCCCAGCCGCTGCGCAAGAAGATCAACGACATCGTCGCGCAGATCGCCCGCGAGGACGTGGACACCGAGCAGTTGCTCGGCTCCGGCTACCGCAAGGGCAAGGACGGCAAGGCCGCCAAGGCCCCCGTGCCCGCGCTCGGCGGCAAGGCGGCCGGCACCAAGGCCGCCAAGGGCAAGGCCAAGGACACCGTCCCGACGGACCGCCCGGCGGCCGAACTCACCGAGCAGATCGAGGAGATGACGGCACGCATGCGTGCGGCCGCCGCGGATCTCCAGTTCGAGATCGCGGCCCGGCTGCGCGACGAGGTCTCCGAGATGAAGAAGGAGCTCAGGCAGATGAAGGAGGCGGGCCTGGCCTGACCGCCTCGCACTGTGTTGCAAGACCGACACAAAGTGCGCTGCGGGGTGCGTCACGGTCGGCGGCCCTGCGTAGGGTTCTGACCACCGCGGGGACCGCGGCAACAGGGGACAGCAGCGAGAGGGGTTCGGCGCGTGACCGTCAACATGACCAAGGGTCAGGCCATCAGCCTGCAGAAGAACGACGGAGGCAGCCTGACCGCGGTGCGCATGGGCCTCGGCTGGCAGGCCGCTCCCCGGCGCGGCCTGTTCGGCTCGCGCACCCGGGAGGTCGACCTCGACGCCTCCGCCGTCCTGTTCGCGGACAAGCAGCCCGTCGACGTCGTCTTCTTCCGCCACCTGGTGAGCGACGACGGTTCGGTCAAGCACACCGGTGACAACCTCGTCGGCGGCGTCGGCCAGGGCGGCGACGACGAGGCGATCCTGGTCGACCTCTCCCGTGTCCCGGTCCATGTCGACCAGATCGTCTTCACCGTGAACTCCTTCACGGGCCAGACCTTCCAGGAGGTGCAGAACGCCTTCTGCCGCCTGGTCGACGAGACCAACGGCCAGGAGCTCGCCCGCTACACGCTCGCCGGCGGCGGAGCCTACACCGCCCAGATCATGGCGAAGGTGCACCGCACGGGCCCGGGCTGGACCATGACGGCCCTCGGCACCCCGGCCAACGGCCGCACCTTCCAGGACCTGATGCCGGCGATCCTGCCGCACCTGTAACCGGCCGGCGAGCGGCACCCGAGCGACACCACGACACGGGGGGAGAAGGCGATGACGGCCGAGCTGGTGCGGGGGCAGAACCACCCGCTCTCCCAGGCCCGACTCGAGATCCGGATCGCGGCCGGCACGCCGATCGTGGCCGGAGCCACGCTCGGTGACGAGCACGGCCGGGTGCACGGCGTCGAGGGTGTCCTGCACCCGGGCGCCCCCACCCTGCCGGGCCTGGAGGTCTCCCGGCAGGCGGCCGCCGACCACCGCCTCGCCGTCGACCTCGGCGCGGTGCCCGAGGCCGTCCACCGGGTCCATGTCCTGCTCGCGCTGCCCGCGACGGGCGGCCCCGTGCGCTTCGGTGCCGTCGCCGCCCCCTTCGTCGCGGTCACGGGCCTGGACGGCAGCGAACTCGCCAGCTACACCATCACCGGCCTGGACGCCGAGTCGGCGGTGGTCGCTCTGGAGCTCTACCGCCGCCAGGGAGCCTGGAAGGTACGCGCCGTGGGGCAGGGCTACGCGGGCGGCCTGGCCGAACTCCTCACCGACCAGGGCCTCGCCCAGGCCCGACAGCTCGCCCACGACATCCACGAGGCGGTGGCCCGGAGCCTGGCCCGCGCGGTACCGCTGCCACCCCCGCTCACGGCGGACGGCGACCGTCCCCGGCAGTCGGCCGCACCGGCGCAGGGCGCGGACCAGGGATCGTCCGCGGCCCAGGGCACCCCGGGTGCCGTACCGCCGCAGCCGTCGGCGAACACCCCGCAGCACCTGTCGCCGTACGGCACACCGACCCCGCCACCGACGCCTGCGGGCGGTCCGGCCCCCGGCACCCCGCAGCCCGCCTCGCCCTACGGCGCGCAGGGCGCTTCGGCGGCAGGCGCGCCGCAGTCGGGATTCACCGCGGCGTCCGCGGACAGCACCGGGC
>NZ_RSAJ01000710.1 GCF_003933965.1 Streptomyces sp. RP5T | reverse complement strand
GGTTGCTGGGTCCTGGGGGAGCGTAGTTGCCTGCCCCGATGCCCGCCGGCATGGTCGGTGCGGCCCAGGTGTGCGACGGGGCGGGCTGCGGGGTCGATGGTGGGTGCGACAGCGCAGGTTCCCCACCCAGGATGTTCAGCAGGCCGTCCTGCGCGTGCACCGCTGTGTCGTAGGCGTCAGCGTCCACGCCCTGGCTTTGCACGACGGTCGGCACCCAGTCAGCATCTACTTCAATCAAGCGATCGAGCAGGACCGTGGGGATGTCCGGGTGGTGTTCTGCGTCCGGTGCGCCGGGCACGTTCAGCGGCACCACCACCACAATCTGGGGCGGCATGTCGAGCGTTGTCTCGGCGTCCTGTTCGGTGGCTGTGATGGTCGGGTCTTCCACCGCTACCCTCAGGCCCTTCGGCGGGAGCTCCGGCCAGTGCGGCATCAGCGCATTGCGGTACGTCTCATAGGCCATCCTCGCCGCGACCTCAAGCTCATACGTCTCCTGCACAGACTGCTGCACCAGCTCAGGCTGCGCCTGCCTCACATCCCCGCTCCGCCCCCGCTGCGACTCGAAGGCGGGCAGCTGTTCTTTGACAGAAAATACATGCTGACCTGAAGGACGGCTGCTATTGGATGCGGCCCCCGCCCTCATCCCATGACTCGCCGCTCGAGCCTGATCCACCGCGTTTTGCGGCACGCCATACTTTTCCGATTGTTTCAGCCAACGCTTGAAAGTCGACGTGTTTACGCTATGGAGGTTTGCCCATTTCTGGGCATTGAGCCTTTGCCAACCTGGCTGACAGCGAAGTGAGTTGGCGTGGGGGTCGGGTGAGGGAAGAGGTGAAGCTCCTGGTAGATGGGTTGTCGACCAAGATCAACCTGTCCGCCCGGAGCTTCATGTGCTTGTCTACCCATCGGGGCTGGATCTGTCCAGCTCGGCCCTTCGTTTCCTGTCCCGTCTGCTGACTGCCCGGCGCCGTGAACTCGGTACGCGGTGGCGTCGGCTCCCGGCGGACCGGCAGGCTCTGCTGGTGCTGGCCCACCTGCGGTGTGGGCACACCTATGCCCAGCTCGCTGCCGGTTTCGGCGTCGGGACCAGCACGGTGGCCCGGTACGTGACCGAAGCCGTCGAGGTCCTGGCCGCTCTCGCGCCCGACCTCGCCACGGCCGTCCGGGCGGCGGCGCGCAAGGCGTTCGTGATCCTCGACGGAACGCTGCTGCCCATCGACCGCATCGCCGCCGACCGCCCGTACTACTCCGGGAAGCACAAGAAGCACGGGATGAACGTGCAGGTCATCGCCGATCCGTTCGGGCGCCTGCTGTGGGCCTCGGCAGCCCTGCCCGGCGCGGTCCACGACATCCGTGCCGCCCGCACCCACGGCATCATCGACGCCCTGGCGGACGCCGGCATCCGATGCTGGGCCGACAAGGCGTACCAGGGCGCCGACGCTACGGTGCGGGTTCCCTACCGCGGCCGCTGGGAGAAGCTGTCCGCAGGTCAGCAGGCCGCCAACCGCTACCACGCCAAGATCCGCGCACTCGGCGAACAGGCCATGGCCACCCTCAAGACCTGGCGGCTCCTGCGCAAGTTCCGATGCAGCACCACCCGCATCACCGCACTTGTCCAAGCCGTCCTCACCCTCCACCTCAAGACCTCACATTGAGGTTGGGAAGGGCTCATTGTTCGGGTTTCTCAATGCGGCCTGCGCAACGAAGCCCTCAATGAGACCCCGCTTGCCCTCATCACTTTCGTATTCTTGTGGCATGCGCTGCTGCCAAAGCTTCCCATCCACCGCCTTCCGGAGCTCGGGGAGATCCTTATGGTGTCTATTCACCTGGGCCTGCAAGCCTTCTGCATATTTATCCGCTTCCCTCAGGATGAGCTGAAAACGCGATACCGAGATTTTATCGTTTAACATTTCTATCGCGTATGCGTTCGCTGTTCGATGCTGCGGATCCTCGAGCCAGCCTTTAATCATTTGGAACTTTTCTTGAGGCGTAAGCATGGGCATTTTTCCTCCTTGGTGCGTGTTTGATCTCAACTCAACCGTCGGCAAGGCCTGCAGAACACAGGTTCAGCAGGGTGCGAGCGCACCCTGCAACATTCCCGAGGAAAGACCCGCAGACCCGCACAGTACAGGCAGCCGCGTACACCCCTACGAAGAATGTGCCCGGGTGGTTCACCGGAAAGCCCACCGAGTCACCTGGGTAATGCTGCGAAGTCGCCGGTGTGAACAGACCCGCGAAGTCCAGCGGCTGCACAACCGGTCGGTAAATCGTTCGGCCCCGTCGGCGCACACGCTTTAGCTACTGACCTTCAAAGCGTGGTGTCGGCGGGGCTGACGGTTCATGATCCCTGCGGTACGTCGGTGGCATGAGGTATGCGCAAGAGGGCGGGCTGACCGACGAACGCCGGGCATTCCGCGAGCAGTTGAGGTTGGAGGCGGCCGAGCGGTTCGCCCAGGGCGACGAGAACCCGGTCATCGCTCACGACCTGCGGGTCAGTGTCCGGTCAGTGCAGCGGTGGCGCAGGGCCTGGTCGCAGAACGGGACCGCAGCTCTGGCGTCCAAGGGCCCGGCATCGCTGCCGCTGCTCAGCGACGAATTGTTCGCCGTGCTGGAGCATGAGCTGGCCAAGGGGCCGGTGGCGCACGGTTGGCCGGACCAGACCTGGACCCTGTCGCGGATCAGGACGCTGATCGGGCGCCGTTTCCACAAGAGCTACACCGTGCAAGGGGTGGCCGTCCTGCTCAAGCGGCATGGCTGGAGCTGCCAGGTCCCCGCCCGGCGTGCGATCGAGCGGGACGAGACCGCGGTGGCCGGCTGGGTGAAGGAGACCTGGCCGCAGGTGGAAGGACCGTGGCGGCGCTCGGGGCCTGGCTCGTCTTCGAGGACGAGGCCGGCTTCTCGATGACGCCGCCGACCACCCGCACCTGGTCCCGCCGCGGCCACACCCCGGTGATCCGCGTGCGGGGCCGCTCCCGCCGCCGCTTATCGGTCGCAGCCCTTGCCTGCTACAAGGCCGGCGAACCCTCCCGGCTGATCTACCGGCCCTGTCCCGATGCCCGGCCTGACGGACGCAAGAGCTTCTCCTGGAAGGACTACCGCGACCTCGTCCAGACCGCGCACCAGCAACTCGGCGGCCCGATCGTGCTGGTCTGAGACAACTTGAACACCCACCTGACTGCCGGAATGCGCCGCTACATCGCCGACCGCGACTGGCTCACCGTCTTCCAGCTGCCGCCCTACTCACCCGACCTCAACCCGGTCGAAGGCATCTGGTCCGTCCTGCGACGCACCACCACAGCCAACCGTGCCTTCGCCGATCCGAACGACCTGATCACCGCTGTCCGACGCGGCCTGCGCCAGCTTCAGTACCGCCCCGACGTCCTCGACGGCTGCCTCACCGGCACCGGCCTCCGGCGCCAACCAGCATGACGACATCACGCATTCAAGGTCAGTAACTGGAGCAGGTGCAAGCTTTTGAAACTCTGCCCGTACTGAGTGAACGCGTCGCCGAGCCCGGTGCGTTTGCTGTCCCATGTGGATCGGGTCGTGGCCGCGGATTTCTCCCAGGGTGAGTGACCCGGCCACTCGGTGCATGCCACCCCAGTGGGTACGGATACGATCCCCCGGCGGATGGTTTGGTTGGAGCCCAGATGGATCGGCCCATGATCGCCTGAGGCGTTCTTCGGCCACCGCCGCGCGTCGAGATCGTGTCGCTCGGCATCCCGGCCTGCAGCGAACTGGGCGAGGTTCAGTGAGCCTCTTTCATCCTGTGCTGGCGGGTGAAATGGGCTGGTCAGTGGCTGTGGTGACGAGGCAGGGCCCCTCGTCGTTGGCGTGGTGATTCCACTCAGCACACCGGCGACCGAAGGGGCCCT
>NZ_RSAJ01000070.1 GCF_003933965.1 Streptomyces sp. RP5T | reverse complement strand
GATGTCGTCCACCTCCAGCAGGCCCTGGAGCAGATCGAGGGGGACCTCGCCGGTGCCGTAGGCGGGACGCAGGGGGGTGTCCGCGGCCTGCACCTGGACGAGCGCGGTGAGGAAGGTGCCGTCGCCGAGCATGCCGATCTCGCGCTGCTCGCGGTCCTGGAAGCTGTAGGTGCGCAGCGCCGGGTCGCACTCGACGGCCGGAGCGAAGCCGGGGTCGGTGCCGGGCGGCACGGGCTCGGCGTTGCGCTTGCGGCGGTCGCGGAGCGCGCGGGCGGTGCTGAACCACTCGGGCAGCGGGCGGCCGCGCCGGCGCAGCAGTCCGGCGAGGACCAGGGGTACGGCCAGCACGATGCCGACGGTGAGTCCGATGGGGCGCAGCAGCCAGCCGATCAGCAGGACCGCGGCGGCCAGTTCGAAGCCGACCAGCTGCTGGACGCGGATGGGGCCGATGCTGCCGGGGCGCCGGGCGAGCGACGGCGTGGCCGGACTCGTGGACCTCGGGACCGAGGACGGCTGCGCCGGTTCGGGCACCTGCCCCGGCCCCTGGTTCTCCTGGGTACGACGGCCGCCATTACGGCGCCGTGACCTGGTCGCAGTGCTCATCCCCCGGTACAACCCCTTTGCATTGTCTGGCCGCGACTCGAGCTGGCGGCGGATCACCGTACCCCGTACCGTACGGTGCGATCGTCACACGGCATAGTAGAGGCCCCTGCAGGAGCAAACGCCACGGAGTACCGGGCGGCCCTGGGGAGTTCCGCATTCGGCAGCAAAGCGAAATAACGGGGAGTTGACCCATCGATGGCGACACGTCGGGATGAGCTGAACGCTTACTCCTTCGCGCGCAGGCGCACGGTGGCGGCGTTTCTTCAGCCGTCTCCGCACGGTTCGGAAGAGGCGGCCCCGCGTCCCCTCAAGACGGTCCTGCCCAGTCTCGGTGTGGCGGCGCTGGTGCTCATCGGATTCGGCGCCTGGGGCATGCTCAGCCCGACCGCGCCGAAGGGCTGGGACGAACAGGGCAAGAACATCCTCGTCGGCAGCGAGTCGACGACGCGCTATGTGCTGGTGAAGACCAAGGGCGAGAACAAGCTCAGCCTCCACCCGGTCCTCAACCTGGCGTCCGCCAAGCTCCTGTTGAACGGCGAGAACCCCCAGGTCATGAAGATCAAGGAGTCGGTGCTCGACAACAGCAAGTACCCGATGGGCGCGACCGTGGGCATTCCGTTCGCGCCGGACCGGCTGCCGTCCGCGGACGATGCCAAGACGTCGAAGACCTGGGCGCTGTGCCAGGCGCCGGGTGAGGACGGGCAGCCGGTCAGTGCGACGTATGTGCTGGACAAGAGCGACTACACCAAGCTGCTGCACAACAAGGGCGAGCTGAACCAGCGCCAGGTCCTGTACGTCGAGGGACCGAAGGACCCCTCCTCGCTCAGCGGCAACGGTCCGCGGTACATGGTCACCGCCGACGGCAGCGCCTATCTGGTCGGCGGCAACGCCTGGCGGCTCGCCAGCAAGAACTCGCTCCAGGACATCGAGCGGGCGGTGTTCGGTGACGGGAAGCAGCCGCAGAGGGTCAGCCCTGACTTCCTCAAGACGCTGAATGTCGCGGGGACCCTCGAATTCCCCAACATGGCGGAGCAAGCGGGCACGGACGCGAACGTCGAGGGGCTCGCTCCCGATCTCTCCAAGGTCGGCATGGTCCTCGAAGCCGGTTCCGGTGCCGGTGAGCAGAAGTACATCGTGCTGAAGAACAAGGTTCAGCCCGTGTCCGACTTCGCGGCGCAGATGTGGCTGCGCAGCCCCTTCATCAGCTCCGTGTACGCGAGCAAGAAGCCGGCGGCGGTCGAGGTCGGCTTCAACGACATCCACCCGGAGACCGGTGAGTGGATGCAGGAGATGCGGTGGCCCGACGAACCGGTGGAGCAGGCCAACACGCACTGGGAGCAGGGCGGCAACAAGATCTCGTGCAACGTCTGGCACGGCGGTGCGAAGAACGAGAGGACCGGCGCGCCGCTGATGACGGTGTGGACGGGCCAGGACTACCCGAAGGACCTCTCCCAGAGCGGTTCGAGGACCTACGTCTCGCCCGGCAGCGGACTGCTGTTCAAGCGCATCACCGGCACCGACGCCGGCGGCGGCAGCACCTTCCTGGTGACCGACACGGGCCTGCGCTACTCCATCCCCGCGCGCAACGACAGCGAGGTGACGGGCGGCGAGAAGGCGGACTCCCAGACCCAGCAGACCAACACCTCCCAGGTCCGGCTCGGTTACGGCAAGATCCGCGCGGCGTCGGTCCCGGCGACCTGGGCGGACCTGCTCGCGGCGGGTCCTGAACTGAGCAGCGGGAACGCGGAGCAGGCGCAGGGGTCGTAACCCGGCCTCGGTTCCCCCGTCACTCACACTTCACGAACGCACTTGTGAAAATGGTGAGTTGACTTCATCGCGATCTTGCTACATGCCCCAACTGATGTTCGCTCTGTCAGCGGATGCGACTACAGTGGGATCAGACCGGACGGGATACGCCTGCCACCATTCGGTGTGGGCGTTCCGAGCGAGGGTCTACTCAGAACTCCTACGTCTCATGGGGGACACAACATGGCTGGACAGCAGTTCACCATGACCGAGGAGGAGATGGTCGCGTTCAGCGGCAAGATCTCCTCGGTCAACTCCTCGATCCAGGGCGAAATCTCCCGCCTGCAGACCGTGATCGACACGATCACGGGCGGCTGGAAGGGCTCGGCGGCCACCGCGTACAACAACCTGCAGTCGCAGGTGAACCAGGATGCGAACAAGATCAACCAGATCTTGAACGACATCAAGGAAGCGATCGACCAGAGCACCAAGGCCTACGCGGCTTCGGAAGAGGAGCAGCGCGCGTCCATCCAGAACATCGCGGCCTCGTCCCCCTTCGGATGATCGGACCCGTGCGTCACGGCGCGCGTCCGAGACCGACCATCCACACATCTGAGGAGACATAGAAGAGATGTCCGGGCAGATTCTTGTAAATTTCGCCACGATCTCCCAGGCCGCGCAGGACGTCCGCAGCACTGCGGGCAAGATCCGTACGCAGCTTGACGAGCTGGAGAGCGGCGTCAAGCGCATCTCCGCCAGCTGGGAAGGCTCGGCGCAGGAGTCCTACCGCGCCAAGCAGGCCGAGTGGGACCAGCGCGCCGCCTCCATGCAGCAGACGCTGGAGGCCATCGCCAAGGCGCTCGACAGCGCCGCCCAGAACTACCAGGCGACCGAGTCGAAGAACGCCCAGATCTGGGGCGGCTGACGTGATCGTCTGATGGGGGCGGGTGCGCGACAGCGCGCTCGCCCCCATCGGCGGTTCACGGGGGCGCATGGACTTTTCCGCTCATAGCCGGTCCGTGCGCCCCGTACAGGAACATAACGGGAGGACGTAACACAGTGGGATCCGGGGCATCGCGCATCGCGCGTCGGAGCGCCGCAGGCACCGCCGCCGTGGCGGTTCTGGCCTGTGGGCTGCCCTTGGCGGGGGCCACACCGAGCATCGCCGCGGAGCGCGTGCGGACCACCCTGGCCGATGACGACGTGCGCTTCCAGGTCGACGACACCAGCTGTTCGTTCCCGTCCGACATCATCAAGGGGACGCCCTGGTCGCTGCAGCGCGTGGTCCTGGACCAGCTGTGGCAGACCACCAAGGGCAAGGGCGTCAAGGTCGCCGTCATCGACACCGGTGTCGACACCGTCAACGCGCAGCTCAAGGGCGGCGCCGTCGCCAACGGCAAGGACTACCTGCACCCCGGCGGCAACGGCAAGACGGACAAGGTGGGACACGGCACCAAGGTGGCCGGCATCATCGCGGCCCGGAAGCTCGACGGCACCGGTTTCATGGGCCTCGCCCCGGAAGCGACGATCATCCCGATCCGTCAGAACGACGACCAGGGCAGCGGCAACGTCGGCACGATGATCCAGGCGATCGAGTACGCGGCCAACGCCGGCGCCAAGGTCATCAACATCTCGCAGGACACCGCCTCGAAGATGGACCCGGGGGTCGACGCCCGCTTCCGGCAGGCCGTCGAGTACGCGCAGGACAAGCACGACGCCCTGATCGTCGCGGCGGCCGGCAACGACGGCGCGGACGGCAAGGTCAAGGAGACGTACCCGGCGGCCTACCCGGGCGTGCTGGCGGTCGCGGCTTCCGACCGCAACAACGCCCGCGCCCCGTTCTCCCAGTCGGGCCCGTTCGTGGGCGTCGCGGCACCGGGCATCGACATGGTCTCGACCGTCCCGGTCGGCGGCAACTGCGTGGACCAGGGCACGAGTTTCGCGGCGCCGTACGTCTCGGGTGTCGCGGCCCTGATCCGCGCCAAGCACCCGGACTGGAACTACAAGCAGGTCATCACCCAGATCGAGCAGACGGCGGACCGGACCAAGACGGACCGTGACGACTTCGTCGGCTGGGGCGTCATCGACCCGTCCGCCGCGGTCAACGACGACGCGACGGAACCCTCCGCCGACGGCCCGAAGCCGGACTCGGTCGGCCCCGGGGGCGGCGGCGCCGACGTGCAGGCCGCGACACTGGTCCTCGGAGAGACCGAGCAGCAACGCACGGAACGGTACGCGCTGTATGTCCTGGCAGCGGGGTTCGCACTGGTGCTGCTGCTGTTCGGGGGCGGCCGCGTCCTGAGCGACTGGCGGCGCAAGCAGGGTGTGGGTAACAACGTGGACGTAACGGGGAGCTGAGCATTATGGCTGAGCAGTACAAGGTCGATCTGAGTGAGATCGAGGGGACGATCACCAAGCTCAACGGCGTCATCAGGGACATGACGACGTCCAAGTCGAGCTGCATGGGCAACACCTACCTGCCGCAGGGTGCGCTGGGTACGGGCTTCGGCGAGGCGAAGGCGCTGTACGACGCCCACGAAGCAATGAAGGAGCGTCTCTACGAGATCGTCGCGCACCTGGAAGATGTGCTGGACGACTTCGGGAAGAAGACGAAGAGGACGCATGACGCGTTCAGCGACGCTGAGGCGGAGAACTATGCGGCGTTCAACAGGAAGTAACGGGATGTCCTGCTACGGGGATACGAGGGGGCTGTAGACATGGGCGACAAGGACATCGACGACTTCGAGTACGTCGAGACCAACCAGTGCATTTCGGCGAAGCACACCACGCCGTTCGGGCTCAACTACGACATGGACCAGATGAAGGACATGGTTCGTGACGCTGACCCGGGCACGGTGAAGAGGGTCGCGACGGCCTGGGAGGCCCTCAGCAAGGACCTGGTCGGACCGGGCGGGATCAAGGAGAGCCTCGACGCCGCTGTCGAGCATGTTCTCGCCCACTGGGAAGGACAGAGCGCGGACCTGTTCAGGGCGCGGGCGCAGGTGATCGGCCAGAAGATCACCGACAGTTCGAAGTACGCCACCAACACCTCGGTCTCCCTGCGGGGTGCCGCCGCGAAGCTGGCAGAGATCAAGCCCGAGGTCCTGGCGATGGAGAAGCCGGGCAAGGTCTCCAGCGCCCTCGACTACGTCGGCAACATGGGCGACCGCGACGACTCGGGCGCGAACAACGCCCTCAAGAGCGGCGCCGGTTCCCAGGAAGCCCTCGACGGCAACGCGGGCAGCCTGTCGGAGGGGCGCGAGGCGCAGCTTCGGATGGCTGTGAAGATGGAGGCGTTGGGGGCGGCCTATAACAGTCGGGCTGCGGAGATGGGGTCGTGGCGAAAGGGCAACCCTGTCAATGACAGGGAGGATTACCCCGGTGACCCGGGTGGTGTTGCGCCAGCGCCCGTAGTCGTACCTGCCGGGACCGCGACTGAAAGCCCGCGGCAGACTACGACAGGTACGGCTCGTACGGGCCGGGCCAGCTCGATTCCCTCGTCCAAGGCTGTTACCCCGCCCTCAGGCATCACGGGCGGTGCACACAAGCCCACCACCACGCAACCTCAGGTCGGTACTGCGATTGACGGAGTTACCGGTGGCCGAACTGGTGCCCCTTCGACTGGCGGCATCAGCACGGTCGGTGGTGGAACTGCTGGTGGTGGCGTCGGCGGTGGCGCCGGCTTCATCGGTGGCGCGGTCGGTGGAGCCGCTGGAGCCGGTGCAGCTCGGGGTGGCATGGTCGGCCGTGCCGCTGCAGGTGCCGGCGGTATGGCAGGCCGCGCCGGTGCTGGCGGCGTAGGTGGCGCGGGTGCCGCCAAGGGCGCTGCCGGGCGGGTCGGAGGCACGGCTCGTGGCGGCGTAGTCGGTGGCACACCCAAGTCCGGCGCAGGCGCCGGTAGGGGCACTGCTGGCGGCTCGGGCCTGCACAGCAGCCGCGGTGCCGCTGGAAAGGGGGCCAGCGCTGTCCGCAAGGGCGGCATCGCAGGTGCCCCTGGTTCGCGCACCGGCCGCCGTAAGGAAGACGAGCAGCGCGAGGGCGAGCGTCCCGACTACCTGGTCGAGGATGAGGAGACCTGGACTCCGGAGACCAACGTGGCCCCGCGAGTTATTGAGTAGTCGCCTGCAGTCGGGGCTCACCGGCACGTGACAGGATGCGTGGGCGTGGCTTCCGGCCACGCCCACGCTCAGTAACGGGATGAGGAAGACGGAATGGCCTTGAAGCGAACGGTGCACGCGTTGGGTGCCGCGGCTCTGACTGGCGCGCTGATCCTTGCCACAGCCCCGGCTGCTTCCGCCGACCAGACGAGACGTGATCAGTGGGCACTGGACACGCTTCAAGCAGAATCCGTCTGGAAGATCTCGAAAGGTAAGGGCGTAACAGTCGCAGTCATCGACGACGGAGTCAACGCCGAGCATCAGGACCTGAGGGGCAATGTGCTCCAAGGTAAAGATTTTATCGATGGTGACAATGATGCCTCTCCGGCGGAAGACGATCATGGCACGGGAATGGCTTCCATCATTGCTGGCCACGGTCACGGGGCGGGAGCAGCAGATGGTGTGATTGGGCTTGCACCAGAGGCAAAGATTCTTCCAATTCGCGTAAACTTGGGGAAGGGATCTGGATTCGCAGATGAGATTCGCTATGCGGTAGATCATGGAGCGAAGGTTATTAATATCTCTATGATCCTTGAGGACACTCGATACGAGAATAGCGGTTCACCTGAGGATCTCGCAGCCGTTTCTTACGCGCTCGACAAGGACGTCTTGATTGTGGCTGGCGCCGGAAATGATGGACGAGGTCCTGATCTTCCATTCCCAGCGAATGCTGCTGGTGTCGTGGCCGTCGGTGGTGTGGATGAATCTGGTAAGTACTGGCCAAATTCGAACTACGGCCCTAAGGTTATGCTTACCGCTCCTGCTACGCGTATCGTGACGGCGGGCGCCCCAGGAAACAGGCTACGGATCGGTGACGGTACGTCAGACTCCACTGCTTTTGTCTCTGCTGCGGCGGCATTGTTGCGGTCGAAATTTCCTGACCTCACGGCAGGGCAGGTAGCGAACCGGCTCGTCAGGACTGCAGTCCTTCCCGCCTCCGAAAAGGGACTCTCGCTCCCCGACGAGAAGTACGGCTACGGAACCATCCGCCCCTTCGCCGCCCTGACGCGAGACATCCCGGCAGGCTCGAAGTACGGACCGCTTGCGGTCCCGGGGTCTGGTAGCCCGTCTACTGCTGCAAGTTCCGGCACGTCTAACACCGACTCCGCCGCAGAAAAGGAAAAGGCAGACCACAAACAAATGCTATTCTTCGTCGTCCTCGGTGTCGTCGCCTTGGTCGTGGTCGGTCTCATCGTGCTTCTGATCGTGAAGCTGTCCCGGCGCAACAAGAACAAGAATGGCGGGCCCGGTGGCTCGGCCGCTTATCCGCCCTACGGCCAGCAGCCCTTCCCGCCACAGCAGAACCCTTACCAGCAGCAGGCCGCGCCGCAGCAGAATCCGTACCAGCAGTCGACCCCGCCCCAAAGCCAGTGGCCGCCCCAGCAATAGTGCGAGGATTCTTCTTCCCAGATGGTTAATTGAGCCTGCGTGGGGGTGGCCTTCGGGTCGCCCCCACGCTGGGTATGGGGGGAAAGAGGGCGGCTGACCTGTCTCGGTATCGGCTTACATGACTACTCGTACACCTGCGGCCGGCTGCCGCGACCGCCATGAGACCTCCGGCAACTCCAGAAGGTTGGGCGATCAGCCCTGTCGCCCCAACGATGCATGCCGAGCATGTCGGTGAAAGGCTCGTGTGCATCCAGGTGCGAGTGCGGAATTTTGATGACCATGAACCAGGCAGGGCCCTCTATGAGCCACGGCGATCCCAGGGCATTGGCTCCGTGGCCGGTGAAGTCCGCCGTGCGGGCGCGTATTCGATATGCGCTGCAATGGCTGTGGTTCCTGCCCTTCGGGGCATTGTGGCTCGCCCCCTATCTCCTCGTGCTGTTCCTGTATTTCGTCGTCTTCTTCCCGCTCGCTTTCATCTGGGACCTTGATGTTCCCGGTCCGCCGGGCAGCGCCAGGCGGTTTCGGTGGAGGCGCTGGGTGTGGCTGAACCGGAAGCGCTTGCGGCGGGAGCGCTCTCACGATGCTGTGTGGCTCGAGGACCAGCTGCGGGCGTTGTTCGACGGCAGGGCGCCTGTCCTGGAGGGGCGGCAGAGGAGTGGAACCACATGGCGTCACAAGGACGGCCGCGTGGAAGTCGACGACAGCTATTTCCGCCAGTTGGGCGCGGGGCGCGCGCTCGCGATAGCACAGGAACATGGCTGGGTGGCCGACCAGCAGATGGGTGTGCGAGACCTGTCGGAGTGGTTGGTACTGCGTCGTTCCACGCAGTAGCCCACCCTCCATGTCCCTACTTCGGCTGATTGAGGAGGGGCAGAGAGGCCCCGGGGCGCGCCGGTGCAGTCGGCTGCAGCTGTGCATGTCCGACACGCATGTCGACCCCTAGGCCTCACAACCTCACAGTTTCCCGAAGATCACCCCACGCCATGTCCAGCCGGACTTGAGCACGGTGTCCTGCAGGGGGCCGACCAGTTCCGAACTGTCGAAGCTGAAGGTTTCCGGCGCTTCCAGGTTGCCGTCGTCTCCTCGCCGGATCCGCCGGTGGGTGGAGACGGTTCGGCTCGGCCCGCGTGTGTACTGCGATGAGACCTTCAGCCTCGGAGGATTGCCGACACGGTTGACCTCCCACGCCTCCTCGACAACCCGTACCTCGTGGTCCTCGTGACTCAGGCGCATGCGGATGCGGATCGCGCGAGACAGTTGGGACTGGATGAACAGGGTTTGCCAGGTGGGCTCCGCCATCCGCCACTCCGCGACCAGGTCGGCGTCTTCCGGGGTGCCGTCGCGGATGACGTAGGGCAGGTCGGGCCGGTTGAGGCCGAGCAGGGCTGTCCGCACTGCCTGGGCCGAGGCCGGTGCGACCCCGGCATCGGCGCGTCGGGTGCCGGTCAACTTGTCGAAGAGGCTCACGGCGTCAATCTACGAGCATCCGCGACCACTGGTCGAAATAACCTGCGGAATGGCGCCTGCGCGGCGCGGAGATTCTCGGCGGTTCGCGTGAAGTATTGGTGTGCAGTGCGCGAGTGATGTGCCTTGATTCCGCTGCTTGTTCGAGCTCGCGGCTTGCTCTCGCTGTTCTGTGTGCCGGGCGGTTCGAAACCGGCAGTTGAACCAGGCCACTGCTGCCTGAATACGTGGATGCGGTGTGCTTGAGGGATTAGAGCGGCAAATCCGTCGGCACGGCGCCGAGTTGGAGTCGCGGGCGATTGTTGTTTAGATGATCAGGCCAGTTCGCCCGCATTCGGAAAAACACGGGGACCTTATGAAGAAGCACATCCCGTCCGCCCGGCACGCAGCCGCCGCGTTCACTTGCGCCATCGCGCTCGTATCGCTCACCGCGTGCAATGGCGGGGACGATGCCGCGAAGTCGGCCAGTGGTTCCACGCCGTCCAAGGCCGCGGCAGCCAGCCCCACCGCCCGGTCGAACGGTGTCGAGAAGCACTCGGTGAAGGAGATCTACGACACCGGCATGAAGACCAATGCCCAGGCGGGGTCCTTCCACGAGAAGATGGACAGCAAGGGCACCAAGAGCGATCTGCGGATCTCCGCCGCGGAATGTGTCGGCACTGTCGAGATCTCGGAGAAGGGTTCCTTCGAGATCGTCCGCAAGGGCGGCGACATCTGGATCAAGCCCGACACGACGTTCGCCAAGGGCATGAACTCCGCGCTCGGCGAGAGTGCGTTCTCCACCGAGAAGTGGACCCACGGCACGTCGAGCAACGCGCTCATGGCGAAGCTCGCCAGTTGGTGTCACCCGGAGCAGTTCAGCGCTCCCGACACGCTCGACGTCGGCAGCAAGGCGACCAAGGGCAAGGTCACGATGGTGGACGGTCAGCCGGCGGTGCCGGTCGTGCTGGCCGGCAAGGGGGAGTCCGTCACGTGGTACGTGGCGGCCACCGGCAAGCCGTACTTCATCAAGCAGGACAGCAGCCGAGAGGACATGCAGGACCTCACGGACTCCGACTTCGGCGTGGTGGTGGGTGCGAAGGCGCCGTCCGGGGCGGTTGTCGAGGCGCCGAAGGGCTGAGCAGCGGCCGGTCAGGTGACGGCTCGGTGGGGAGGCGGACCGCCGAGCTGTTCCCGTTCACCGGTGTGTCCCACACTGCGGCCGACAGTGGGCCACTCAAAGGAAGATCCGGTATCTTTCGGCCTGCTGATTGGCATGTCCTTGCCTAGGTCGCCGGGCGCAGGTCTCGGCCGGAGTGGGCACCTCACGTCGTACGGACGCAACGCGAGCCGTGGTCGAGTGAGCGAACCGGGCATGTCCACCACTTTCACAACGGGGATGGGGCAAGGGATGAGTACTCCCTTCGATGCGCCGCAGCACAGCGGATCCACTCACACACGGCTGAACTCCCTGCCCGCGGAAGGCGGCGGAGGGGGCGGTGGCGGCGGTGGCGGTACCAACGTCGACACCCAGCGACTGGACGAGGCGGCCAACGCGCTCGTCGAACTGCGCGGTGACACCGAGAACGTCGACAACGGTGCCGACGACGACTGCCTGAGCGCTTCCAGGGGCCTGAACAAGCACACCGCCGGGGGCATGGCGGAGGGCGGGTCGTGGGCCACGGCCGGTTCCCTGGTGACCATGGACGTCCGCTGGGGCTCGCAGGTCCTCAATCTCAAGCGTCTGCTCCAGGACATCAGCGACAAGCTCCACACCACCAGCGGGCACTACACCAGCACCGAGCAGGAGGAGCGGGCCCGGCAGAACGCGATCGGCACGCCCTTCGGGTGAGTCGGCCGCCCGGGCCGTAGCGGTAGCCGCAGCCGTGGCCCCGCACCCGGGCGAGTCACCGAGCCGGACCGGAACCCCCTCACAAGGAGCAGTCGCACATGGTGTCCATCCCCTACCTCGACAAGGCCGACCTCGCCCCGCTGGCCGACGCCGCCGCATCCTGGAAGGCCCTGCCGGCCAAGTACGAGTCATTGCAGAGGGAGTTCGAGCAGCGGGTCGTCAACCACCTCAAGGGCCATTGGGACGGGGACGCGGCCGACGCCGCCTTCGTCACCATGGGCAAGGCCCGCACGGAGTACGAGAACGCCGCCACCGAGGCTGAGCGCATTGCCAAGCTGCTGCTCGACGCACACGGCGAATTCGCCGCGTCTCAGAAGCAGTTGCACGCCCTGCTCGACGAGGCCCGTAGCGATCACTACAAGGTGTACGACGATGGCCGCGTCGAGGACGTAGACCCGCGCTGGGACAGCCCGACAGCCTCAGCCTCGCCGGGCCTCGCCGAGGAGCGCAAGAAGAAGCTGGACTCGCTCGTCTCCCGGCTGACGCGGGTCCTGGAGGTGGCCACCGCCGCCGACGAGGCGGCCAGCGCGGCCCTGGAGCGCGACGGCAACGGGGACGGTCAGGGCTTCAACACCAGCGCCTACACCACCCTCGACGCCGTCGAGGCCGACCAGGCCGCCGCCCTGATGAACAAGAAGGGCCGGCTCTCCGACGCCGAGATCACCAAGCTGAATCTCCTGCTCTCCGCCAACAAGAACGACCCCGAGTTTTCAAGGGAGTTCGCGGTCAAGACCGGGGGCGAGAACATGCTGAGCAAGTACAACGAGCTCATGAGCCCGCCGGCCGGCACCACGCTCTCCAAGGCGCAGCTCGCGCAACTCAAGGAGCTCAAGGCCAACTTGGGCACCACCATCGGCACCGCGACCACGTCGGACGACCACCGCAAGGGCGGTCCCGACCCGGAGATCACCAAGTTCCAGAACGACCTCCTCAAGGCGGGCCAGCGGGACTTCAACGCCAACCCCACCGAGTCGCCGTACGGCCTCAGCGGCTACCAGCTCACCAGCAGCCTGATGAGCGAGGGCAAGTGGGACAAGGACTTCCTCCAGGACTACGGCGACGCGCTGATCACCGCGGAGAAGAACGGCGCCAACGCCGGGCAGAACCCGGACGCCTACTGGGGGTATCCGCGGAGCCTGGGCTCGACGAACATCGGGGCGCTCGATCCGATGACCGGATACATGGACGCGCTCGGGCACAATCCGGAGGCCTCCACCGAGTTCTTCGGCTCCGACACCTCGGTCAACGGCGAGAAGGTCGATCACTACGACTACCTGTTGAAGGACCGGCACTGGCCCGAGGGCCCCGGCTACACGGGCGACGGCAAGAACCCGAGCGGCTACAACAACCTCGGTCACGCGCTGGAATCCGCCACGACCGGCCACGCGTACGATGCCCCGATCCCGAACCCGCTTCCGAAGCACACCACCGATCAGGCCGAACTCACCTCGAAGATCATCTCGGATGTGTCCCAGCATCCCGATCTCGCGCATGAGGGTATGAACGACAGCCTGGGCCGTATGTCCGCCGAGTACATGCCCGACATCAATCGTGCTCTGGCCAACGACGAGAAGGGCTTGGACAAGCTCTACCCCGAGGGCGACAGTGCGCGGGCGACCATCGGGGAACGCGACGCCACGCGATTCCTGTACACGGTCGGCCAGGATCCGGATGGATACGCGGCGATCAACTACGGGCAGACGCAGTACACCAGTTCCCTGATGCAGTACCACCTCGAGCATCCGGGGGCCTACGACATTCCGGCGAGCGAGAAGATCGAGAAGATCAGCACGAACTCGGCCGAGATCGAGGGCATCATCGGCACGGCCCGCAAGGACGCGGTCATCCACGACAAGGTCGCAGACGACGCGGTGTTCAACAGTCGTATCGAGGCGGCGGGGGAGTGGGCGAAGACCGGCGTCGGTATCGGCATCGGTGCGGGAACCGCCACCATCGCGTCCCCGGCAGGCGGTGCCGTGGCCGGCGCCGCCGCCGAATGGGTCAGCGGTCAGGTGATCGACTCGATGGTCTCCGGTGCCTCCAGGGACTCGCTCGGCGAAGTCGTCTACAGCACGGGTGGGGAGGTCGAGGACCGCAAGAGATCCTTCATGGCGGTCACCGGCGACGCCGCGATGCTCGCGAACGAGCGGGCCGGTACCGGTCTGAGCCAGGAACAGGTGGACACCGCGGTGAGCAAGGGGCTCGACAGCGGCCACGGAAACGCAAAGGACAACCTGGACGACTTCGCAGGCGACCTCGATGCCGATACTTCCGGCCTGGGAAATTGAGAGGCCAGCCCATGACCGAACCCCTTGACCCCGGACCCGAGGTGCCCGTGAGTACGAACTCCGCTTTTCGGAAACGCCTGGCCGTCGGCCTGTTGGCGGTGCTGTGCCTCGCCGCAGGAACGGTCGTCGGCGACCGCTTCATCCCGTTCCGCGGTACGGGTGCCGCCGCCGACTGCGGCGGGATTCTCTCAGCCGTTGACATGGGATTCATCGAGCAGACCGGCTTCACCGGGCGTCACGTCACGTCCACGAAGTTCACGGAGTCCGGTGCGGGGGACGCGTACCGGCTGGACTGCATGATCGACGGCGACGACACGACGCAGCTCGATGCGCGGGTGCGTGTTGTCACCACTGACGCCGAGGCATGGGAGAACGACCTCAAGGAACGTGGTCGTCTGCCGGGTGAGACGAAGCCCCTGAGTACTACGGCCGCCGGTGGACAGAAGGCCGCGGCTCTGTCGGGGGACTCGAGCGCGGCTCTCTATGTTCCGTGCCGGTTGGACGGCGATGCGACTGCGCACCTCAGCGTCTCAGTCGAGGCTCCCGGCGCTTCTGACGGCAACACGGACAGTCAGCGCCTCACCATCGCGGCCATTGCGTCCCGCCTCGCCAACCACTCGGTCCTCGAAGCCGGGTGTGCGAAGCCAGTCAGTACGACTGACCAGACGCCGTCCTTCGCATCCTGACCGTGGACCTGAGATGAGTGCGTCATGAAGTGGGGTAACGGCGCCTGGCTCCGAAAGCCCGTGCGGAGACGGCTGATCGGTTCCTTGCTGACGCTGGCCGTTCTGGGAGCCGGGTACTACGGATTTCAGCTCCAGTATCCGGCAGCCAAGACCGCACGGGCGTGCAGCGGGATGCTCCCGGTCGACTCGGTACTGCACCTCGCGGGCAAGTCCAAGCTGTCTCTGCTCGGTCAGGGATTCCATGTCTCCAGCAAGCAGTTCGATGTCTCCGGTCGAGTGACGGAGCCGCCTGGCCTGGCGACGACGTGTGATGTCGACGGGGTCGTCGTATCGATCGAGACCGCGTCCGGCGCACACAATGCCTATGGTTTCTATTCTTTCCAGCGTGACCAGGAGTCCCTCCCGGTCCCTCTGGACGGGGGCTGGAACGGATTCATGGTCACGCAAGAGGGGGAGGCAACCGCGTCGGTGCTCCTCAGCTGTAGCAACTGGTCGCCGCAGAAGGGCAGCGGCATCCTGGTGGTGGCTCAGTCGCCCTACGACCGCGAGCCGACGCGATTCGTCCGACTCGAACTTGCCCGCACGGTGACCGGTACAGCCCGACGTGCTGCCGAGAAGACCGGATGCGTGACGGAACCGGGAGATGCGAGCAAGCTCTCCGCCCCTGCTGCCGCCGCCACGACCGTGCCGGCGAGTGATGCCACGGGGACCTGTAAGGGCATGACGTCAGTGAAGAAGGTGCGGGAAACCGCCGCTGGAACGTCACCGGCGGAAGAGTGCGTACTGGTGGGCGGCCTCCAACTGGCGTCCGCCTACGGCCCCTTCAACGATGCTTCCCGGGCGGTGGTCAACGGCAAGTACGGCGGGCACGACCAACCTTCTGGAACCGACGTGTACACGGTGTGGACATCGGCCGCTTGCCAGGGCGCGCAGGGGGTCGGCTTCTACCACGCGTCGCCGCCGGAGGGGAGCGACCGCGACTTCACGACAGATCCACTGACCAAGGCAGAGCAGGCCGACCTGACCCACTTCGCGGAGCAGTCGGCTGCACGGCACGGCTGCTCCGCAACGGCCGGGCCCTGATCGTCTGTCGGTCGTGGTCGTAGGCGATGACGCCCTCCCGCGGATCGCCCCGGAGCCTCCCACCACGGTCGCCGAGTGTCGAGCAACTCCCCGGCTGAGGTGTCCCCATGTGCGCCGGCTTCCGTCACGTCGGGCCGGACCTCGACGGCCCTGAGCCCGCTGCCGTCGAGTTGACCGCGTCCCCCCATCGTGTGCCCATACGTGACTCTTCGGGCCCTGTGCGGTTGCGGAAGTGCACGTCGATGGTCGTCGAGGGATGGGTGTACGGAGCGGCGCATGACTGGTGACTTCTACTTGGACCCGCAGGAAATGGCGCGACTGGCGGGCGCGTTCGAGACGCGGGCCTACGACATGGCGAGTGCGGTCAGGGCGTTCGAGCAGACCACGGGGGCGGAGCAGATCCATGACGGGTTCGGGTTGCTCACGGAGTCCGAAGAAGTCACGTCCGCCTATGTCGAGTTGGCCACGCAGATGGTCGAGTCCCTCGGCAACCTCGCACGGAACTTCGACGCGCTGAGCCGGGCCGTCAAGGACAACGCGAGCAACTCCGCCGCGGCTGACGACGCTCTCGTCGGGCTGTTCAAGGGTGGGAAGAGTTGAGCGAGGAGAGCGTCGCCGAGAAGGTCTACGAGGCCGGGATCGAGGTGGTGAACCCCGGCGGCCGTCCCGACGTGCTGCGCGCGGCCGCCAAGGAGTGGCGCACGATGGGGGAGGAGCTGGAGGAGGCGTACGGGGGACTCGACCGGAAGGTGCGGGGCGTTCTCGGCGCGCACTGGCGGGGGGAGTCCGCCGACGCCTTCCGTGCCTACTGGGAGAAGGTCGGCCGAGCTGTCGAGGAGACCGCGCCGCTCTTCGAGCAGGCGGCCAGGGGGCTGGAGGAGGCCGCCGACAACATCGAGGAGATCAATGACGAGATTCATCAGATCTACCTCGAGATCGGCGTCTCGATCGCGGCGTCCGTGGCGCTTTCCTTTGTGACGGTGGGGTTCTCGGCGGCTGCCGGTGCGGCGAATGCGGTGCGGTTGGGGGCGCGTGCTGCAGAGGCGGCCACCAGGTTGGGGCGGTTGCTGGTGGCCGTGGCCCGGATGTTCCAGACCGCGCGTACTGCCATCAGGCAGGGGAAGTGGCTCAGGCCGGTGGTCGAGCTGGGCGTCCAGTGGGCTGCCGGAGCCGGGTCCGGTGTGGTGACGAACCTGGCCACCGGCGATGACGCCGATTTCAAGGGCAACGCTGTCAACGGTGTGGTGGGAGCCCTGGGCGGCATGTTCGTCGCCGGCCGGTTGGCCTCGCAGCTCGGCGGAGGCACGGTCGCCAACGCTGTCGACGGCGTGGCCCTGGGCGCCTTCTCCTCCGTCGCCGGTGAAGCCGCCAACAACCTGCGGAGCGGGGATCGGTACGACGGCTCGCAGATGGCGTTCGGGGCACTCGCCGGAGGGCTTGCCGGCGGAGCGGGGAGCGCAGCCGTCCACCGGGCCACGGACGGGCGGACTCTCTCGGCGGCGCGGAACCTGACCGGTGACGTGGCCACCAACGTTCCCGTCGGCTTCGCCATCGGAGCGGGCGGCAACCTGTCCAAGCACGGTGACGCTGCGGTGAACGGGGATCCCAACGCGGACGAGAAGAAGGACAGGCCTGGTGCCGCCGCCGACACGCGCAGGGAAGCGCGTGGAGATGTTAGGGCTCTGCGGGGTCGGCCCGATCCACAGCGCTTCGGAGCGTTCGGATGAGCGGCAAGTGGACCTTCGACAAGGTCGTCAACGACATCCGTACCTACCCGCGCTGCGGAAGGTTCGTCACCATGGCCGTCCCGCTCGCCCTTGTGTCACTGACCGCCACCTGGCTGTTCCTGGGCGCAGCACCGGTGCGCACGGCCATCCTGTGGAGCTCGCTCTCCTCGCTCGCCGCGGCCCTGGTCATCTGGGTGGTTGCGGTGCTGCGCGACGGCGATCGGTCCCGGGGCGAGTCCTACGGAAGGGCCGTGCGGGCAGCCTCGGTGTCGCCGGGAAGCGGCCCGGCAACCGTGCCGCTGCGGATGAGTGGCACGCGTTGGCTGCCGATCCGCTACGGCGCGGTGATCGTCACGTCCTTCACGTTGACGGCTCTCTGGGTGACGCTGGCGGCAGCGGATGCGCGAGGAACGGGCACGAGTGCGGTGCTTGCCCGGGAGGGCGCGGTGATCGAGCAGCGTCCCATCGTGAGGATCGAGAACCAGGACGCGGGCAGTGGTGCCCGCTCCTCCGCCACGGCCGACTACACGGTCCTCCTTCCCTCGCCGACCGGAGGCGACGTGCCCGCGACCTTCCGGGCGGACACCAACCGACGTCAGGGAATCGGCAGCGAGTTGTACGTGGCGTCCGTACCCGGGAAGCCCGAACTCGGGGCCGTCGGCGATGATCGGCGCGCCGAGGTGGAACGCCAACTCGACGGGCGCGCGGTGGAGATCGGGAGCGTGTGGGTGATCGGGCCCCTGTGGCTACTGGCGACACTCGCCGCGACCATGAGCTGGTGCCTGACCGAGAGCATCCGGCGGCCCATCCGGACGGTCACCCCCGACTGGCTCACCCTGCGAGTCACCGTCACCGGCACAGGTCAGCACACCGAAGCGCCCCAGCCCGGATGCCCCGAGGCGGCCGATGAGAAGAAGCGGCGTGCGAACACCCGCCAGTTGCCATGCCTCATGCTCGAATGCCGTGATCAACAGCTTCCCTTCCACTCCCAGATGGGTATCGATGCAGCCGGATCGGTCCTGTCCGGCACGCGGGGTTGGCTGCTCTGGCATCCCGGTCAGCGCCGAGGCCGTGACGTCCTTGCCGAGCTGGTGGGGGACGACGGCTGGCAACTGCCCGGTGCCATTCCGGTGCGGGTGGCCGAGCAGGCCGTAGTGGCAGGGCTCACCGAACCCGCGCAACCGGACCCCGAACGCCGGGTCAGGCTGCTGGACCTCGGGGCGGGATGGATGGTGACCGCGTCTCTGCCAGGAGTCATGGGATTCGCGGTGGCGTTCGGCTGTCTCGCCGCCCTGCTGCTCGTTCCGGACGACGGTGCCTGGCGGTGGTGGACCGCCGTTGCGGGTGTGCTCGCTCCGGGGGTCGGCTTCACCATGCAGGCAATGGCGAGGATGGACTCGGAGGCGGCGGCGCAGCAGCTTCAAGGCCGCCGCTGAACAAGTGTCGCCGCCGCTGAACATGCGTCGCCATGGCAAGGGGAGGTCGTGCGGAGAGTGGGCCGGTCGTGTGAAGGGTGGGGGCGCGCACGTAGCATGATCGTCGGCAGCCAGTTCATATCGGGGGAGTTGTCCATGGCCGACATCGACATCGACGCTGTGCGCGTACGCGCCGCGGCCGATGACACCGAGTCCTTGTCCCAGCAGACGATGAAGCGTCTCCGTCATTCGCTCGACACCAGCGACGAGGTGTACGGGGCCCACTACGGCAACGGCTGGGAGAGCCCCGTGCACCTCAAGGTCTGTGCCGAGAAGTGGGAGGAGCACATGGTCTCCCTCGCCCGGCGGATGGGGGAACTCAGCCGGAAACTGCGGGAGTCCGCCGACGGCTACGACCGTGCGGACGCCGAGGCCGAGTCGCGGCTGCGTTCCGGGCTGAACGACCTCGGGAGGGCCTGACCATGGTGTCGTACGAGGGAATCAACAACGCCCGCCCCAAGACCTGGGCGACGGCCGCCGACGAGTGGCACGCCCTCGCCAAGTACTCCCTGGACGCGGCGAAGGACCTGCGGGAGTACGGTGCCAAGCCGCTGAAGGACAACTGGACCGACGAGGTCGGTTCCGCCGCTGCCGCCGAATTCGAGCTGCTCGCGAACCAGTTGGAGGCGGCCTACGACATCCTGCTGTCCGTGAACATGGTCGTCGACGGGATGACGACGACCATCGAGACCGCGCACAGCACCATGCGGGCCGCCGTGGATCTGGCCGACCGGTACGGTCTCGAGATCGGCGTCGACGGGACGGTCACCGGCCCGCCGCCGCGCAACCGTACCGAGGCCGAGGAGATGGGGCCGTACCGCACCCAGGTCCAGGACCTTGTCGACCAGGCCGTCCAACAGGTCACCGCGGCCGACAAGTTGGCCGCCGAGGAGTTCGCGAAGCTCGGCGGCCAGACCGGGCTCACCGATCCGGGCAAGGCGCTCAACGACCTCCAGACGCGCGCCTCGCACGTCCAGATGCAGATGCTCGCAGGAGACATCCCGGTCGGCGAGGACCCGGCCACCGTCCGGCAGTGGTGGACCGGACTCAGCGAACAGCAGCGCAAGGACTTCATGCTCGCCCAGCCGGTCGCCGTCGCCAACCTCGACGGCATCCCGGCCGACGTACGGCAGGAACTGCGCGGCAACGGCAAGTACGACCGGGTGAAACTGGTCGAGTACGCCCTCGCCAACTGGGACAAGGACGACCCGACCGACTTCGGCAACAACTGCACCAACTTCGTCTCCAACGCCCTGCTGCACGCGGGCATGAAGGAGAAGACCAGCATCTGGGGGACGTCCGACGACGACTCCTGGATGATCGGCAACCGCACCGGCGCCGACGGCGTCGACAAGCGCCTTGCCTACTCCGACAGTTGGGCCGCCGCCGAGAACAACCAGAACTTCATGCTGGAGCACGGCGGCAGCGAGGTCCCGCGCTCCGACGTGAAGCCGGGCGACATCATCTACTACGAGCAGTCCGGGCCCAACGACTCCATCGAGAAGGGCAACACGCACCACGCGGCGATCGTCACCGCGGTGATGCCGGACGGCGAGATCAAGTACACCCAGCACAGCGACTCGTACCAGAACGTCAGCCTGGAGGGGCGGCTCCCCGCCACCGAGCAGCACGAAGGACAGCAGAACATCCGGATCGTCCGCCCCAACCCGGACTGGTACTGATGAGCACCCCCACCCGGCGATGGTCCTGGGCGGCCCCGGTCCTCGTCCTCGCCTCGGCGGGTCTCCTCGCCGCCCACTTCTCCTTCGACGGCGACACCTTCCGGAACTGCCGCTACCTGGGCCCCTCCACCCGTATGTACGTCACCGCCTGGGCCGCTCCCGCGTGCGCCCTCGCCGCCCTGCTCCCGCTGGTGCTGCTGCGCCGGCGCGGGCGGCGGCCAGGGGGTCTCGCCCTGGCCGCCGCCTGTGCCGTCCCCGTCCTGCTGCTGGCCCAACTCGCCGCCCTGTACTGGGTGTACGAGCCGGACCCGGCCGGAGGACAGGACTGCTCGGGGCTGACGCGGATCGCCGCACCACACTGACGCGAGCCCCCTCCGTACCGGGTCCGGACCCGGCCTGAAACCAAGGCCGGGTCCGGGGCCGGGCTCAGTCGGTGGTGGGCAGGGCCACCAGGGTGTACGGCGTATCCCCGTAGGTGACCGACGGGTTCGGCTCGGACACGTAGAGGCGGTCGTCGTGCCAGTACGGCCGGGCCGAGATGGACATGCCCTTGCGGACGTCCACCGGGTACTCGACGACGGTCTTCATCGTGCCGTCCTTGGCGTCGAACTCCACCAGCGCGGGACCGTTGTCGCCGGATCCGCCGGACTTGTAGGCCAGGATGCGGTCGTCCCCGGCGGCCGGCAGCGGATAGAAGGTGCGGAACTCGACCGCGTCGGTCTTCCACAACTGCTTGCCGCTGTCGAGGTCGTAGGCCGACAGCTGGTTCTGGTCCTTCTTGCCGTTCGTGCTGATGACGAAGGTGTTCCCGAAGGCGCCCGCCTCCGACCAGGGGCCGCCCTGCGAGTCGTTGGTCATGACGTACTCGGACGGTGTCGCGGGGGAGAACTGGCTGCGCACCTTGCCCGTCTCGTCGTCGAGGGAGAAGAGGGCCTCGCCGTCGTCGCCGTGCCGGAGCAGGACGACGGGGGAGGTCGAGATGACGTCTCGGCCCTCCAGTTCGCCGAAGCTGTCCTCGGGGACCTTGTGGTGGTACGTCCAGCGCGGTCGGCCGGTCGCCGGGTCGATCAGGGAGACCTCGTCCCAGTTCTTGCCCCAGTCGGGGTCGTCGAAGTCGCTGACCTGGCAGCCGCGGACCCTGATCAGCGCCTTGCCGCCGGTGAACTCGCCGCTGGGGCAGTCCGCCGTCGCGAACTTCTTCGGGTCCCACGCCGTGGTACCGTCGGCCGCCTTCAGGGCCAGCGTCACCTTCGCCGCGTTGATCACCACGACATCACCGGCCCGCGCGACCGACACCCGGTCCTTCGACGTGCTGTCGCCGGGCTTCAGGTCCTTGTCCCAGAGCACCTTGCCGGAACCGAGGTCGTAGGCCGCGACGTGGTCGCAGGCCTTGCCCTCGCCGTACGCGACGATCCCGATGTCCCCGGCGGAGTTCTCGGGCGCGACACACGCCTCACTGCTGTCGCCGGGCAGCGCGGTGGCCCACAACTGCTTGCCGCTGCCGAGGTCGTAGGCCTTCACGCCGTCGGGCATGGTCTGGATCACCGCCTTGTCGGTGAACCACGTGCCGCGCGTCTTCGCGCCGAGGACCGCCGCGGTGTCGTCGCCGTTCTTCTTGCCGGCCACGCTCCACAGCACGTTGTTGCTCGCCGAGCCGACGAGCAGGTACCAGGCCCCGAAGCCGGCTCCGCTCAGGACGAGCACGGCCATGACGAGCAGCACGATCATCCCGACCGGCTTCCTGCGCCCGGCCCCCGGCTGCGGCGCGCCGACGGGACCGACAGGGCCGACAGGCCCCCCGTACACCGGTCCGGGATGACCGTACGGCTGCGGGGTCTGCGGAGCGAACCCGTAACCCTGCGGCGGCTGTTGCGGCTGACCGTAACCCGGCACCGGCGGCGGCGCCTGCGGGGTCCCGTACCCCGGCACGGGTGCCTGCGGGGTCCCGTAGCCGGGCACGGGTGCCTGCGGCGCTCCGTAGCCGGGAGCGCCGTACGCGGCGGGGGGTGCCTGCGGCGGAGCGGTCGGCTGCGGACCGCAGTACCCCTGGCCGTACGACTGTGGCGGCGGTCCCTGCGGCGGTCCCTGTTGCGGCGGTCCCTGCGGCGCCGGGCTCTGCGGCGGCGCCACCGGCTGTTGGGGATAGCCGTAGCCCGGCGCCGCCCCCGCCGGGGGTGTCTGGGGCGCCCCCGGCGGAGGCGTCTGTGGTGCCCCCTGGCCGTGACCCGCGCCACCGGCCCCCTGCATGCCGTCCGTGCTCATCAGCTGTGGCTCCTCACGTAACTCGCCCAGGCGGCCTGGAACTTGCTCTCCCCCATACCCGTGGCCTCGCGCAGCTGCTGGTCGAGCTGCCCGGGGGCGCGGTAGTGCGCGGCGACGAACCGGAGGGCCGCGGTGTCGCCGTTCTTCTCGGCGATGAAGCGGATGGCCAGGTAACTGACCGTGTAGCCCGTGCCGACCTCGCCCTCGGCGTCGGGGGAGGTCGGCAGCGTGCCGCTGAACTCCTTGCCGCTGACGTCGTTGCGGACGCTCCACTCACCGAGTTCGGTGTCGAAGCGGAAGGCCATGTAGTCGGCGAAGCCCTCCACGACCCACCAGCGGGTGTGGGACTCGGTGGCGAACCCGCCGGACGCGGCCTCCAGCGGCTGGACGATGGCGTGCGCGAACTCGTGGTGGGAGATCTCCTGCACGAGCTTGGGCCAGTACGTCGCGTTGGTGAAGCGGCTCCCGGACGTGTCCATCTTGATCCGGGCGCCGCCGTACTCCAGATCCTTCTTGTCCCCGCCGAAGCCGGCGTCGAAGGTGGGCATCGCCACGCTCTGCCCGGCCTCCCACTCGACGTACTGCGAGCCGTACAGGGAGGCGTAGGTCTTGCGGTCGGGTTCGAGGACGGTCACGAACCCCGTGGGGGTCTCGGTGTCGTCGGGGCCGTTCGCCTTCCACATCTCGATGTCGTCGGCCGCCGCCTTCTCGATGTACGGGGCGTAGCGGTCCGTGTCGGCGGCGTACTTCTTGTCCGAGATCGTGAGCGTGTGGGCCTTCTTTACGACGTGCATGTCCGCGTAGAGGTCCCAGGGCGCCGGATAGAAGACGTAGCTCTTCGCGCCGAAGGCACCGGGCGCGGGCCCCACCTTGGTGATCCGCGGTTCCGCGCTCTTGGACTCCCGCTTGATGATCCACCGGTACCACTCGGACACCGGCCGGACGTCCACGTCCTGGATCTTGTGGACGAAGGCGACGTCGAGGGCGACGGTCGCCCCGTCGCCGTACTCGTCGGTGCCCGTGCCGGTCGTGCTGAGGACGGAGTACTCGGCCTGCGCGAAGGGGATCTTGCGCAGGTTCTCGTAGAGGTTCTTCTGCGTGTTCTTGGCCGCGCCGGTGAAGGGCGCGAGGTAGGTGTCCTCGTCGCCGCTCTTCAGCGCCTGGCTGCGGCCGTCGAGCAACTCCTCGATGTCGTCCCGGCTGAGCAGCTGGTCGCCCTGCGCGCCACCTGCCGCGGTGGGCATCCCGCCGCCCCCGACGGCCTGGTAGGCGGCAAGCCCGCCGATCCCGAGCACCGCGAGGACCGCCAGGACCACGACGGCGATGACGGCCTTCTTCAGCCCGCTCCCGCCCCGGTCACCGCCGTCCGGGCCGCCTCCGCCGACTCCGGGACCGGAGGGGGGCTGCTGCGGGTACGGCGCGTGCGGCGCCGCGGGCCAGGCCGGGGCCGGGGC
>NZ_RSAJ01000709.1 GCF_003933965.1 Streptomyces sp. RP5T | reverse complement strand
TCAGCTTCGCCAGGTGCTGGCTGACCGCGGGCAGCGCGCCGCCGACCCGGTCGGCGAGGCGGGTGACGTCGCTCTCGCCCTGGGACAGCGCCCACATGATGTGCAGTCGCGCGGAGGAGGCGAGGAGTCCGAACACGGCGGCCGCCTCGGCGAGCACCTCCGCCGACGGGTCCTGGAAACCGCCGACGATCTTCGCCACAGCCCGCTCCCGTCCTCTCGGATCCACCGCCGGACCAAGTGTAGGCACGGTCCGGTGACCGTCTGCTTCCGTGATCGTCCCGCTTCGTCCGGTACCGGTCCCTCCCCTCGTGGGGACCGGTACCGGAGGAAGCGGGTGACCGTGGGGGAAACGTGGCCGAGAACATACGGCGCGCTGGTTGGAATGCGGGGCGTCGGGCTGATGGCCTGTCGTGGCGTCGCCGCTGGCTGCGCCGCAGGGTCATGATCCTGCCAGTCAGGGGGTCCGCAGAGGAGGTTCCGGTGCCGGAGGCAGTGCGTTACCGCAGGTCAGCCATATAAAGTGAGTTTTCCGGTCCGGATTCAACCGCGAGGGAAGTAAGGGGTGGAAGACCTTGAGCTCCGACTCAGGAGCACGCACGGCCTTCGCGGAGCGTCTCGCACTGTTGTACAGAGAGGCAGGTAATCCGCCCCTCAAGCGCGTGTCCGAGGGCGTCGGCCGGCTCCAGCGCGTGGACGAGCGGGGACGGCCCGTCCGGGTCTCCGCGCAGCGCATCAGCGACTGGCGCCGGGCCAGGAACGTACCCGCGCAGTTCACCGCTCTCGCGGCCGTGCTGCACATCCTCATTCCCGAAGCCCGGCGGATCAGTCCCACCCCCGTCTCGGCCGGTCTGTACGACCTCGGCCAGTGGCAGCGGCTGTGGGAGCGCGCACTGGCGCCGGACGAGGACGAGGGCCCCCAGCCCGAGCCGCCCGCCGGGGTCTGCCCGTACCGGGGCCTCGCCTCCTACCGGCAGGAGGACGCCCGCTGGTTCTTCGGCCGGGAGCGGAGCACGGAAGCCCTCGTCAAGCTGCTCCGCTCGGCGGCCGGGACCGGCACCGGCGGCCTGGTGATGCTGGTGGGCGCCTCGGGCGCGGGCAAGTCCTCGCTGCTCAACGCGGGTCTGGTGACCGCCCTGGAGGAGGGCGCGCTCGGCGGGGCCGCCGCCGGCGGCGAGCGCGGGGTCCTCCAGCTCGTACCGGGCGCCGATCCGCTCACGGAGCTGACCGGCCGCATACCCGAGCTGAAACCGGTCCTCGCCGCCACGAGGACCGACGGACCGGACATCGACCATCCCCCGGAATTCGCGCACGCCGTCCGGGACGCGGTCGCCTCGTGGGCTCAGCGCGAGGCCGCCGCCACCCGGCCGGTGGTGATCGTCGACCAGTTCGAGGAGGCGTTCACCCTCTGCCCGGACGAGACGGACAGGCGGGCCTTCGTCCAGGCGCTGCACGCCATGTGCACGCCCGCCGGCCCGGACGCCCCCGCTCCCGCCCTCGTCCTGCTCGGCATCCGCGCCGACTTCTACGAGAGCTGCCTCGACCACCCCGAACTGGCCGACGCGCTCCAGAACCGGCACATGGTGCTCGGGCCGCTCACCGACGCCGAACTGCGCGAGGCCGTGACGGGCCCGGCCCGGGCCGTGGGCCTGGAGCTGGAGCCGGGGCTCGCGGAACTGATCGTGCGCGAGGTCAGCGCCGACGGTCCGCGCGGGGCGCACGACGCGGGCGTACTGCCGTTGCTCTCGCACGCCCTGCTCGCGACCTGGCAGCGCCGCAAGGCGGGTCGGCTGACGCTGGCCGGCTACCGCGCGGCCGGGGGTATCCAGGGCGCGGTGGCGGCGACCGCCGAGCGGGCCTGGTCGGGCCTGGACCCGGCGGCCCGTACGGCGGCCCGGCTGCTCCTGCTGCGCCTGGTGCGGCTCGGCGAGGACACCCATGCCACCCGCCGGCGCGGCACCCGGCGCCAGCTCGCCGCCGAGTCGACGGACCCGGGCAAGACCGAGGAGTCCCTCGAAGCCCTGGTGCGCGCCCGTCTGGTGACGCTGGACGCGGAGACCGTGGAGATCACCCACGAGGCGCTGCTGACGGCGTGGCCGCGGCTGCGCGAGTGGATCGACGAGGACCGCAGCGACCATCTGCTGCGCCAGCGCATCGAGGAGGACGGCCGCTCCTGGGAGGGCTCCAACCGCGACTCCTCGCTGCTGTACCGGGGCTCGCGGCTGGAGCAGGCCCGCAGCTGGGCCAAGTCCGCCGGGGACACGTATCTCACCCGCAGCGCGGTGGAGTTCCTGGCCGCCTCGGTGCGGCTGCGCCGGCGTACGGTCCTGATCGCCCGGGGCGCGGTGGCGGCCCTGGTCGCGCTCGCGATGGTGGCCGTCGGTTCGGCGGTGGTCGCCTGGCAGCAGCGCAACGACGCGGTGTTCGAGCAGGTCGTCGCGGAGGCGGACCGCGTCCAGTCCACGGATCCGTCGCTGTCCGCCCGCATCGACCTGGTCGCGCACCGGCTGCGGCCCGACGACGAGGGCACCAACACCCGCCTGATCTCCATCGTCAACGCGCCGCTGGCCACCCCGCTCACCGGTCACACCGGGGCGGTGTACCTGACCTCGTTCAGCCCGGACGGAAAGCTGTTGGCCACCGCCGGCTACGACCGGACGGTCCGGCTGTGGGACGTCAGCGACCGGCGTCGGCCCAAGGCGCTGGGCGCGCCCCTCGCCGGTGGCTCCAGCTGGGTGAGCAGCGCGGTCTTCAGCCCCGACGGCAGGACCCTGGCCAGTGCCGGCGACGACGGGAGGATCCGGCGCTGGGACCTCGCCGACCCCCGCCACCCCAGGCCCCTGGGCGCTCCCCTGACCGGCCATGACGGCACCATCTACCTGATCGCGTTCAGCCCGGACGGACGCACCCTGGCCTCCGCCGGCGAGGACCGCACCGTACGGCTGTGGAGCACGGGCGGTACGGGCGGCACGGGCGGCACGAGCGGCACGAGCGGCACGAGCGGCACCAGCGGCACCAGCGGCACCAGCGGCACGAGCGGCACGAGCGGCACGGGCGGCACGGGCGGCACCAGCAGCACCAGCAGCACCAGCAGCACCAGCCGTAAGGAAAAGCCGCCCGTCGTCCTGACCGGGGCCGGTGCCGCCGTGCGGTCCGTGGCGTGGAGCCCCGACGGGCGCACGCTGGCCGCCGGTGGTGACGACGACACGATCCGGCTGTGGAACACCACCGATCCACGGCACCCCCGGGCGTACGACAGGGGGTTGAAGGGACACACGGGTCTGGTGCACTCGGTGGCCTTCAGCCCGGACGGGAACGAGCTGGCCAGCGGGAGCGCGGACGACACCGTCCGGCTGTGGGACGTGCACGACCCCGGGGACCCGAGCCCGCTCGGCTCGCCGCTCACCGGCCACACCGGCCCGATCTGGTCCGTGGCCTTCAGCCCCGACGGCAGCAAGCTCGCCGCCGCCAGCGCGGACAGCACGGCCAGCCTGTGGAACGTGAGCGACCCGGCGTACCCCTCCCAGGTCGGCGAGCCGCTCGCCGGGAGCAGCGGGGAGATGTACGCGCTGGGCTTCAGCCCCGACGGCCGTACGCTCGCGACCGGCAGCGGCGACAGCAAGGTGCGTCTGTGGTCGATCCCGGCCGGTGACATGGTGGGCAGCAGCGGGGCGTTCCGGCGGGACGGCAAGGTGCTGGCCACGGCCGGGCGGGACGGGCGGATCCGGCTGTGGAACGTGACGGACCCGGCCCGGCCCGTGGCGCTGGGCCAGCCGTTCACGCCCGTGGTGCGCGACCCCGACTCCCAGGTGCTGTTCTCCCCCGACGGCCGCACCCTCGCGGTGCTGACCACCGGCCGGGTCCACCTGTGGAACGTCACCGACC
>NZ_RSAJ01000708.1 GCF_003933965.1 Streptomyces sp. RP5T | reverse complement strand
GCCGTGGGCCTGGGCGGGGGCGCCGAGCCCGGTGACCACCAGGGCCGCGGCCAGGACTCCGACGAGTCTGAGACGTTTTCTGCGCATGGGGCGACTCCTCACGTGCGGGGGTGGGTGAGCCGTACTTTCTCTGCGGACGCCGGTGTCAGCCCTTCGTGGCACCGGCCGTGAGGCCGCCGACGAGCTGACGCTCGGCGACCGAGTAGAAGGCGAGGGCGGGAACCATCGCCAGGACGAGATAGGCGAAGACCCGGGCGTACTCCGCGGAGTACTGCCCCTGGAACTGCTGCACCCCGACGGGCAGCGTCCACCACGTGTTGTCGGTGAACACCAGCAGCGGCAGCATGAAGTTGTTCCAGCTGGTGACGAGGGCGAGCACCGAGACCGTGCCGAGCGCGGGCCGCGCCATCGGCAGCAGCACCCGCCAGAAGAAGCCGAAGGAGCTGCACCCGTCGAGGGTGGCCGCCTCCTCCAGCTCGCCGGGGATCTCCCGGAAGAAGGCCCGCAGGATGATGATCGTCATCGGCAGGCCGAAGGCGGCCTGCGGCAGGATGACGCCCAGCGGGTTGTCCAGCAGCCCGAGCGAGCGCAGCAGCAGGAACAGCGGGAGCACCGCCACCGCGAAGGGGAACATCAGCCCCATCGTGAAGAGGGTGAACAGCGCCTCCCGCCCGCGGAAGGCGAACCGGGCGAAGGAGAACGCGGCGAGCGCGGACAGGGCGACCACCAACACCGTCGTACCGACCGCGATGAGCGTGCTGCTGCCGAGCAGCCGCCAGAAGTCGCCGCCGCCGAGGATGTCCGTGTAGTTGCTGGTCAGCCAGTGCTCGGGCAGACCGAAGGGGTTGCTGGAGAGCTCGTCGGTGGACTTGAACCCGGACAGGACGGCGTACACCAGCGGTACGACCATCACCGCGCCGACGGACACGAGGATCACGTGCAGCGGCAGGGTCCGAACGCCCCTTGTACGGCTGGTCACTTGCCGTCCCCCCTCATCGTCGTGGTGGCCCCTTCGAGGTCGCGGCGGAGCACGAACCGCTGGTAGGCGAGGGCGAAGACGAGGCAGATGCCGAACATGACCACGGTGATCGCGCTGGCGTAGCCGATCTGGTAGCGCTTGAAGCCGTACTGGAACATGGTCACGGCCATCGTCTCGGAGTGGTGGTCGGGCCCGCCCTGGGTGATCACCCAGACCAGGTCGAAGAGCTGGATGGCTCCGATGACGGACAGGAAGACGCTGATGCGCAGGGTGGGCGCGAGCAGCGGCAGGGTGACGTTGCGGAACCGCTGCCAGGCACTGGCGCCGTCGATGAGCGCCGCCTCGGTCAACTCCCGCGGAATCGACTGGAGTCCGGCCAGGTAGAGCATCATGTGGAAGCCGAAGTACTTCCAGGTCATGACGAGGAAGAGCGTCGCCATGACGTACGACGGGTCGGCGAACCACAGCCCGCCCAGGCCGTCGAGCCCGACCGCGCCGAGCACGTGGTCCGCGAGTCCGTCGTCCGGGGCGAAGACCATGCTGAAGAGCACGCCCGTGATGGCCTCGGACAGGACGTAGGGCGCGAAGAACAGCATCCGGTAGACGGCCCGGCCGCGCAGCCTCTGGTTGAGCAGGACCGCCATGGCGAGCGCGAACGGCAGCTGGAGCGCGAGGGAGAGCACGACCAGGAGCAGGCAGCGCCACAGGTCGCCGAGGAAGACCGGGTTGTCGAACAGGTCGGTGAAGTTGTCCGTGCCGACGTAGTCGGAGGGCATGCCGAAGCCGCCCCAGCGGAAGAAGGCCGCGTACAGCGCGAACAGCATCGGCAGCAGGACCATGCCGATGAACAGCACCAGGGCGGGCAGCTGGAAGCTCACGGCGGTGAGCCAGTGCACTACGCGCCGGCGTCCCCGCCCCCGGACCCTGACTGATTCCGGGGGCGGGAGATCGGTGCCCGGACCGCTCCGCTTGTCTGCGAGGAACGTGGAGGTCATCGCGGGCTACTGCTCTTCCTTCGCCGTCTGCGTGATCGACTGGGCAACCTGCTCGGGGGACTTGGAGCCGGCGATCAGCGCGGCCACGCTGTCGTTGACCTCCTGGCCGACGGCGGGCGCGTACGCCTGGTCGAGGTAGAGCTGGAAGCCGGTCGCGGCCTTCAACTGGGCTTGGACGAGCTTGAGGTTGGGGTCCGTCATGGCCTTCTCCGCGTTCGGGAGCACGGGAAGGATGCTGGTCTTCTTGACCAGTTCCAGTTCGGTGGCCTCGGAGGCGAAGAACTTCAGGAAGTCGACGGCTGCCTGCGGGGCACCCCGGCGCAGCGCGTGTCCGCCGCCACCGCCGAACACCTCGGTGATGGCGCCCTTGCCGCCCTCGACCGCTGGGAACGGGAAGAAGCCGAGGTCGTCGCCGAGCCCCTTGCCGGAGTCGGCCTGCACGGACGGGGCCCACTGGCCCATGAGCTCCATGGCCGCCTTGCCGTTGCCGACGGCGGCCGCCTGGCCGGTGGGGGTGGAGTAGGCGGCGTTGAGGAAGCCCTTCTGGAAGGGCTGGAGGTCCACGAGTTCCTTGAGGTGCCGGCCGGCCTCGACGAACCCGGCACCGGTGAAGTCCTTGTCCTCGCTGGCCTTCTGGAGGGCGGCGATGCCGGCGGTCCGCATCGCGAGGTAGGCCCAGTAGTACATGCCGGGCCACTTCTCCTTGCCGGCGAGCGCGATGGGCGTGATGTTCTTCGCCTTCAGCTTGCTCACGGCCTCCAGGAAACCGCCCCAGGTGGTGGGGGGTTCGCTGACACCGGCCTGCTTGAAGAGCTTCTTGTTGTACCAGAAGCCGATCATGCCCATGTCGAACGGAATGCCGTAGACCTTGTCGTCGAGGATGTACGGCTCCTTGGTGACCTTCAGCAGTCCGTCGGCCCACGGCTTGGTCCGGTCGGTCAGGTCCTCGACGAGGCCCGCGTCGACCTGCTGCTTGAGAACGCCACCGCCCCAGGTGTGGAAGATGTCGGGGAGCTTCCCGGAGGCGGTCAGCGCCGTCATCTTCGACTTGTAGGCGTCGTTCTCCAGCTGAACGATCTTTATCTTCACCTTGGGGTTCTGCGCCTCGAACTTCTTGGCGAGGCCGGCCCAGACACTCTTCGCCGGCTCGGTGGTGGAGATGTTCCACCACTCCACCGTGGTCGTCCCGTCGGACGATCCTCCGTCCGAGTCGCCGCCACATCCGGTCAGTGCCGTCATGCCCAGACCGGCCGCGGCGGACGCCGCCAGAAAACCACGGCGGGACAGTGCCGGGTCGCCCATGTTGCGCTCCTTGGGTACGGGACGGAGCCGTCCTTGTCCGTCCTGCGGTTCCGAAAGTTTCGGGATTGATCCAGAAAGCTTCGCTGCTGCCGCACCCTAGAGACAGCTGCCAAACGGTGGCAACCCCTTGTGCACGGGGAATGTTCGGGGATTGTTCGGGGACGGAGCCCGCAACTCGTCCCGAGGGGACCCGCCTCGGGCGACCCGGACCGTCCGCGGTGCGCAGGTGCGACGTGCGGCACCGCAGCGAGGCGCCCTGCGGAACTCCCGACGGCGACAGGACGTCGAGGCACGAGCGCCTCGTGACGACCGCTCCACGCCGGGCACGGACCGGGTGTAGGACTGAAGGAAGTCGCTCCGCCCGTACGGCAGTTGCCCCGGACCGGATCAGCCCGCAGCACACCGGTCCCGGGAGGAGGAAAGGCGGTAACCTCCGATGGCCACGTCACCCGGCATCCACCCTCGCCGGACGTCTCCGAGCAGCCGAAACATTCGGCATTGCTGGCGAACCTTACGAAGATGATCGAGGGCGCGCCGCACCGTACGTACCGCGGCGGCCGCTCACGAGTTCGCCGCTCTGGGCGTGAGCCTCCGCTCGCCCCCCATCCCTCGATGCC
>NZ_RSAJ01000707.1 GCF_003933965.1 Streptomyces sp. RP5T | reverse complement strand
CCCCCAGGGCCCGCCGGGACGCGGCCAGCCCCTCCTCGCGCAGCAGCGACAGCGGCACCCCCTCCCGCAGCCGCAGCTCCAGCAGGATCCGTTCCACCCGCCGGTCCTCGTCCGAGAGCAGCTCACGCCCCGCGCCCGGTGTCCTCCCCGCTGCCAGCGCCGCCGCGTACGCGCCCGGATGCTTCACGTTCCACCACCGCACCCCGCCCACGTGCGAGTGCGCCCCGGGGCCCGCTCCCCACCAGTCGGCGCCCCGCCAGTACAGCTCGTTGTGCAGACACCGGCCCGCCTCGGACGTGGCCCAGTTCGACACCTCGTACCAGTCGAACCCGGCGTCCGCGAACGCCGAGTCCGCGATCAGGTACCGGTCCGCGTGCACGTCGTCGTCGGTCATCGGAACCTCGCCCCGGCGGATCCGGCGAGCGAGCTGGGTGCCCTCCTCGACGATCAGCGCGTACGCCGACACGTGGTCCGGTCCGGCCCCGATCGCCGCCTCCAGGGACGCCCGCCAGTCGTCGTCGGACTCGCCGGGGGTGCCGTAGATCAGGTCCAGGTTCACATGCTCGAAGCCGGCCGCGCGGGCCTCCGCCACGCACGCCTCGGGGCGCCCGGGGGTGTGCGTGCGGTCCAGCACCTTCAGGACGTGCTGCTTCGCGCTCTGCATCCCGAAGGACACCCGGTTGAAGCCGCCCTCCCGCAGCGCCGCCAGGTACGCCGGGTCCACCGACTCCGGGTTCGCCTCGGTCGTCACCTCCGCGTCCGAGGCCAGCCCGAACTCGTCACGGATCGCCCCCAGCATCCGTACGAGGTCACCGGCGGCCAGGAGCGTCGGTGTGCCGCCGCCGACGAACACCGTGCGGACGGGCCGCGGGTCGTCGCCGAGGACCTTCCGCGCGAGGCGGATCTCGTCGATCAGCGTGTCCGCGTAGTTGTCGCGGGAGGCCAGCACTCCGCCGGAACCGCGCAGCTCGGTCGCGGTGTAGGTGTTGAAGTCGCAGTAGCCGCAGCGGGTGGCGCAGTAGGGAACGTGCAGGTAGAAGCCGAGGGGGCGGTCGGCGGACCCGGCGAGCGCGGAGGCGGGGAGCGAGCCGTCGTCGGGGACGGGTTCGCCGTCGGGGAGTGCGGAAGGCATGTCCTCCATTGTCCAGCACCCCGCCGGCGACCTACTCCGCCTGCAGCACCAGCAGCGCGAGATCGTCCTCCGGGGGCCGGGCCCCGAACTCGTGCACCAGCCGTTTGATCCGCTCCGCGATCAGTTCGGCGTCCAGTCCCGCGCACCCGGCGAGCGCCTCGGCGAGTCCGTCCTCGTCGTCGAACTGCCGGGGGCCGCTGCGCCGCTCGGTCACCCCGTCGGTGACGCACAGCAGGCTGTCGCCGGACCGCAGCTCGAAGGTCTCGCTGGTGTACGTCTCGTCCTCGACGACCCCGAGCAGGGTCTGCGGCCGCGCGACCGTGCGGACCTCGCCGCCCGCCCCGAGCAGCAGGGGCAGCGGGTGGCCGGCGGAGGCGAGGGTGCAGCGCACGCCGCCGTCGAAGGGCGCGAGCTCGCCGTACAGGAGGGACAGGAAGCGGGTCTGCGGGCCGTCGCCGGGGTGCGTGGGGCGTCCGCCCGCGGCCACCAGGGCGCGCGCCGCCGCGTCCGCGGCCTCCGTGGCGTCGTCGAGGAGGAGCTGGTTGAGGCGGTCCAGAACGTCGGCGACGCGGTAGCCCTCGCGGGCCAGCAGCCGGAGCCAGGGCCGCGCGAGACCGATCACCACGGCGGCCTCGGGGCCCTTGCCCTGGACGTCGCCGACGGCGAAGCACCAGCGGCCGTCGCCGGCCGGGAAGAGGTCGTAGAAATCGCCGCTGGGCCCGCCCTTGTCGTACGGCTCGTACACCAGGGCGCTGCGCACGCCGGGGATCTCGGCGACCGCGCCGGGCAGCAGACCGCGCTGGAGGACGGCGCTGATGGTGGCCTGGCGGGCGTACTGGCGGGCCGCGCCGATGGCCAGGGCCACCCGGCGGCTGAGGTCCTCGACGAGCCCGGTGATCTCGTCGGGGAAGGAGACCAGCCCGGCCCGGCCGATGACCAGGGTGCCCAGCGGGCGGCCCCCGGCGGTGAGGCGGTAGGCGAGCGCGGAGCCGTGGGTGCCGTGCGCGCCCAGTGCCCCGCCGGGCCAGGGGAACGGCACGGGCCCGGTCCGGTCGGGCCCCATGAGGCCCGGCGGCTCCTTCTCCAGCGCCCGCCGCAGGTCCTCGATCCGGTTCTCGGAGCAGTGCCACACCCGGGCCAGCCGGGGCCCGGACGCACCGGCCTCGCCCCCGTCCGTCCCGCTCCAGGGGCCGCTGCCGAGCCCGCTGACGGGCTCCCCCGGGCGCGGGGACCCCCAGCGTCCGGCGATCTCGTCCTCCAGCCACACCGCGCACCAGTCGGCCAGCCGCGGCACGATCAGCTGGCCGGCGAGCGCGGCGACCAGGTTCTCGTCGAGCTGCCCGGCGAGCAGGTCGGAGGCCTCGGCGAGGAAGGACAGGGCACCGCGGTTGAGCCAGTCCCGGTCCGGCTCGGCGGGCGCGGTGGACGCCGGCACGGCCGGTGCCCGGGACGCGGGCGGTTCCGGGGCGAGCAGCCCGGCGACCCGCAGCCCCCGCTCGTGGGCCCTCTCCCCGGCGTACGCCTGGATCCCGTCGAGGGTGTCCTTGCCGCCGGCCGGGAGCTGCGCCCAGACGGTCTTGGCGCCGGTGCGGTAGGTGACCCCCCAGGTCTCGGCGAGGGCGGCGACCAGGCGCAGTCCGCGCCCGTACTCCGGTGTGCCGTACGAGGGTTCGACGTCACCCTCGCGAGGGGCGCGCGAGGGGTGGTGGTCGAGGACCTCGACGACGAGCGCGCCGGTGGGCGCCTCCAGGCGACAGTGCAGGTCGATGTCGGTGCCGGCGTGCACGACGGCGTTGGTGACGAGTTCACTGACGACGACCACGGCGTCGTCGGCCTGCCGGTCGGTGAGCAACTCCGTTCCGGGCAGGGCGAGTTCGCGCCATTCGGTGACCGCCTCCCGGATCAGGGCCCGGGCCGAGCCCGGGGCGAGCGGGCTGCCCGGGAGGGTGGCGTGGGTGTGCGCCGGGGCGCGCGGGAGCGTGCCGCCGTCCTGCGCGGGCGGATCGGACGCGCGGGCAACGGACTCCCGTTGCACAGGAATGGCCCCCATCTCCGTCTCCCCGAGCAGTTCGGACGAATACGCCTCGGTCGATGCGGACAGAGTGACAGACTGACCACGCCCATAAGCGCCGAGTTACCGAAGTGGGCCGCCATGAGTGAGAACAGTGGTACGCCTGTGCTCGAAGAAGGGCAGAACGCCGACCGGATTCGAGCATCCGATCTGCGTCCTCTGCTCGCCGCGATGACGGCCGCCCGGGACGGCGACTTCCGCCGGATGCCGGAGGCCGGGGACGGCATCGTGGCCGAACTGACGGCGGTCTTCAACCAGTTGGTGGACCGCAACCTGCACTTCACCGGGGAGGTCAACCGGGTGAAGCGGGAGCTGGTGCGGCACGGCCGGCTCGACGAGCGGCTCTCCCCGAGCCCGGGGCAGGGTTCGTGGACCTCCCGGGTCAACGACGTGAACCAGCTCCTCGACGCCCTGGTGGCCCCGGCCGCCAACGCGACCCGGGTCCTGGACGCGGTGGCCGGCGGCGACCTGACCCAGCGGGTCGACCTGCACGACGGCAACCGGCAGCTGCGCGGTGATCTGCGGCGGCTGGGCCGGGCCGTGAACAAGATGGTCGACCAGCTCTCCCTGTTCACCGGCGAGGTGACCCGGGTGGCCCCCGAGGTCTGCACCGAGGGGCGGCTGGGCGGGCGGGCCAAGGTGACCGGTCTGTCGCGCAGTTGGCGCGATGTGACCGAGGCGGTCAACACCATGG
>NZ_RSAJ01000706.1 GCF_003933965.1 Streptomyces sp. RP5T | reverse complement strand
TGTCCGCCGCGGTGCCGGGGTGGTGGATCCTGGCCGGGTGCGGGTTCGCGGTGCTGGTGCTCGGGGCGGTGACGAGCGGTACGTGGGCGCGGCGGACGGCTGAGCGGACGGCTGAGCGGCTGGAGTCCGCGGAGGTCCGTGAGGCGGCGGGGGTCAGCGCGTAGGCCTCCGGCCGGGGCTGGTCGCGCAGCGCCCGGGGTCAGCGCGTCGGTTCGCGACCGACCGCCGGTGGGGGCTGGTCGCGCAGTTCCCCGCGCCCCTGGGGGGCGGGTTCGCCTGTGTCGACTCAGCGCCCTCCGATCCGACGGCAGAGTCAGCGCGTAGTTCTTCGGCCTCCCGCCCGTGGGGGCTGATCGCGCAGTTCCCCGCGCCCCTGGAGGGGTCGGGTTCACCTGTGTCGACTCAGCGCCCTCCGATGCGACGGCAGAGTCAGCGCGTAGTTCTTCGGCCTCCCGCCCGTGGGGGCTGGTCGCGCAGTTCCCCGCGCCCCTGGGGGGGGTCGGGTTCGCCTGTGTCGACTCAGCGCCCTCCGATGCGGCGGGAAAGTCACATGAGCCGGCTCAGTACCCTTCGCTCCAGCACCGGGAGCGTGCGTTGGGCTGTCAGGGCCAGGGTTATTGCTGTGGCCACGCCCGTCCAGGCCAGGGGGCCCAGGGGGGTGCAGCCGAAGAGCTGGCTGACTCCCGGGGTTTCCACCAGGGCGATCAGGGCCGCCGCCGAGCCCAGGGAGGTCACCCGGACCAAGGGGCTCCTCCGGCGGTCCGCCAGGGTCTGGGCGAGCTGGGTGCCGACCACCGCGCACAGGGCCATCGTGGTCGAGCGGCGGGCCGTGCCCGGGGTGAAGCGGCCGATGAGCCAGGCCACCGTGGCCCCCAGGCAGGTGGTGAGGGCACGGTCGCGGATCTGGTGGATCAGTGAGGTGCCGAGGACCGTGTCGGCCGAGGGCTCGTCCTCCGTGGGTTTCTCCGTCGGCGTCACCGCGACCGCCATCGCGGGGAACAGGTCGGTGAAGAGGTTCACCAGGAGCATCTGGCGGGTGGACAGGGGGGCCGCGCCCGACAGGAGCGTGCCGAGGATGCCGAAGCCCACCTCGCCCGCGTTGCCGCCGATCAGGATGGCGATGGCGTCGGCGACGCTGTGCCACAGGGCGCGGCCCTCGCGCACGGACTCGATGAGGGCGGTGAGGTCGTCGCCGGTGAGGACGATGTCGGCGGCGTTGCGGGCGGCGGCCGAGCCGCGGGCGTTGATGCCGACGCCGATGTCGGCGGCCCGGATGGCGGCCGCGTCGTTGGCGCCGTCGCCGACCATGCCGACGACCCGGCCCGCGTCCCTGAGCGCCTCGACGACCTGGAGCTTCTGCTCGGGCGCCACCCTGGCCACGACATCGGCGTCCCGCAGCATCCGGGAGCGGGCCGAGCGGTCGGCGGCGGCCAGTTCGTCGCCGGTGACGACCGTGGCGTCCTCGGGCCAGCCGAGGTCGGTGGCGATGGCGTGCGCGGTCCGCGGGTGGTCGCCGGTCAGCACGACCGGCCGTACGCCCGCCTCGCGCAGCCCGCGCACCAGGTCCGGGGAGGTGTCCCGGGCCACGTCGGCGAGGGCCAGCAGACCCACGAACTCCAGGTCCCGCAACGGCTCTTCGGGTACGGTCCGCTCGTCGTCGCCGAGCGGGCGCCGGGCCACCGCGAGGACCCGCAGGCCGTCGTCCGCCAGGGCGTGGGCCCGCTCGGTGGCGTCGGCGGGGAGGTCCGCGCAGGCGGGCAGGACCGTCTCCGGGGCGCCCTTGAGCACCAGGTGAGGAGAGCCGTCGCCCACCTGTCCGACGGCGGCGGCGTAACCGCGGCCGGCCTCGAAGGGCAGGCCCTCCAGCTGCCGCCACTCCTCGTCGGGGGCGGCCGCGTCCAGGACGGCCTCGTCGGTGGCGTGGGCCGGGTGCTGCCCGGATTCGCCGTCGAGCTGCGGACAGGCGCGGGCCGCGATCCGCAGCGGGCCGTCCGCGTCGGGCCCGCCGGGGGTGTGGGCCGTGCCGTGCGCGTCGGTGACCCGGACCAGGCGCAGCCGGTTCTCGGTGAGGGTGCCGGTCTTGTCGAAGCAGATGGTGTCCATCCGGCCCAGGGCCTCCAGGGTGCGCGGGGCGCGGACCAGGACGCCGTGCGCGCTGAGCCGGCGGGCGGCCGCGAGCTGCGCGACGGTGGCCACCAGCGGCAGCCCTTCCGGTACGGCGGCCACCGCGACCGCGACGCCGCCGCCGACGGCCCGGCGCAGGGGGGTGCCGCGCACCAGGGCGAGCCCGGTGACCGCGGCGCCGCCCGCCATCGTCAACGGCATCGCCTTGCGGGTGAGTTCCTGGAGCCGGGCCTGGACCCCCGCGGCGGCCGGGGTGCGGGCGGCGAGCGCGACGGCCCGGGCGGCCTCGGTGCGGTCCCCGGTGTCCACGACGACCGCGCGGGCCTTCCCGGCCACCACGGTCGTCCCCTCGAAGACCATGCAGTGCCGTTCGGCGACGGGGGCGCGCGGGCTCGGGTCGGTGCGCTTGCCCACCGGGAGCGACTCGCCGGTCAGTGCGGACTCGTCCACTTCGAGGCCGTCCTCCCACAGCAGCCGGGCGTCGGCGGGTACGACGTCGTCCAGCGTGAGCTCGATGACGTCACCCGGGCTCAGCCCGGCGGCGTCGACCATGTGCGGTTCCGCGTCGTCCTCGTCCGCGACCCGGGCCTTCCGCTTCTGCTGGTCGAGCAGCCCGGACAGGGCCCGCTCGGCGCGCAGCCGCTGGAGTCCGCCGACGAGCGCGTTCAGGTCGAGGGCGCCGAGCACCAGCAGGGCGTCCATCGCGGACCCGAGGATCGCGGAGGCGGCCGAGCCGACCGCCAGGACGGGGGTGAGCGGGTCGTCCAGCTCACCGCGCACGGCCCGGGCGAGCTGTGCCGACCACCTGGCGGGGGCCAGCACGGGCAGTCGTACGACGGCGTCGGTGGCGGTGCGCACCCGTGCGGCCGTCTGCTCGGTGAGCGTCGGCTCCGGGGGCGCCTGCTCCTCCAGCCGGTCGCGTACGGCGTCCGGGCGCAGGGCGTGCCAGGCCACCCGGGGGCGCGGGTGCGGGAGGCTCACGGCGGCCACCCGCAGGGCGGCGCGGGTGCCGGTGAGGAGGGCGGCGGCCGCGGCCGCGTCGACGGGGGCGTGCCGCAGTCCGGGCAGCGCCGTACGGCGTCCGCCGCGGCCCGACTCGCCGACGGCGACGAGGAGTCCGGACAGGGCGGCGCCCGAGCGGGCCAGGGTCTGGGAGCGGCGGCCGACCGCGCGGGCCTCCGGTACGGCGGTCAACAGCCGCCAGAGGTCCGGCAGTCCGTGCGGGGCGAGGACGTCGGCACCCCAGGCGACCGCGTGGCCGCCGTCGGTGAGGCAGACGGCCACGTCGCCGCGCAGGAGTCCGGCGACGACGTCGGCGTCCTGGGGGCGGGCGACGGTGAGCACCCCGCCCTCGTCCTCGCCGAGTTGGTCGACGATGTCCCGCAACGGCCGTCCGGCGTCCACGACCTGGTCGGCGAGACCGGTGAAGTCGGCCAGGGCGGGATCGTCCGGGACCACGACCCGCAGTCCGGCGCGCCGGGCGGCGTCCAGCACGGGCTCGGCCCAGGCGTCGGCGCCCGCGCCCGGGGTGCGCAGGGCGCTCGGGTGCAGGAGGACGGTGCCGACGGTCTCCAGTTGCCGCAGCCGGTCCGGGTCGCGCACCAGGACACCGGACCGCGCCAGGCTCGCGCTCAGGACCGCGTGGAAGGTGGCGGGGCCGTAGCGGGCGGCCTTGGGGGAGCCGGCGAGGACGGCCTCGGCGGCCTCGGTCACGTCGTGCTTGACGAGGAGCGCGGCGGCGGCGCCGACGACGCTGCCGGCCGAGGCGTGGCCCGCGTACTCCTGGGC
>NZ_RSAJ01000705.1 GCF_003933965.1 Streptomyces sp. RP5T | reverse complement strand
CCCCGGGAGCGCGTCGCCGACCCGGACGACGAGAGCGGACGCGGTCTGCTGCTCGTCGCGCATGCCGCCGACCGCTGGGGTACCCGCCCCGGCACCGCGGGCAAGACGGTCTGGTTCGAACTCTCGGTGCCGGTTTGAGCGGGACCTGATCGCGTTACGGAACATCAGGAACACCTGTACGACACCCCTTCCGCTGTCCATCGACGGGTTCGGGCCGGTGGCGGTTGTCGGCAGACGTGATTCGACGTCGTGTCCGCTGGTTAGAAGACTGGAAGTGTTGTCGCAGTCCGGACCGAAAACCGTCGGGATCGTGCTGTGATCGTGAACACCGTGTTGTGCGGCGCCGTAGTGCTGGATACTGCGGGCAGCCGCCCCCGGTGACCGGTACCGGACGCGGTGAGCTGGAGGGGACGGTTCGCGTGAGCGAGATACCAGCGAAGGCCACGGAGTCGAAGGACCCGTCGGGCGGCGCGAGGGCGGAGGCCGTGGGTGATGCCGTGGCACAGATCCGTCCCGACGAGGCGCCGGCCGCCGACGCCATGTGGCAGAGCAGCCCGCCCGGCTCGATCTACGACTACATCAAGGTCGCGTCCTTCTCCATAGGCCCCGACGGTCTGGTCGACCAGTGGAGCCTGCGGGCCGAGCAGCTCTTCGGCATCCCCGCCGAGCACGCCGTCGGCATGGACCCCATCGAGGCCTTCATCGACCAGGACCTGCGCGCGCAGGGCCAGCGCAAGATGGCGGAGATCCTGGACGGCCGCGAGTGGACCGGTGTGGTTCCCTTCCGGGTGCCCGCGCAGGAGGCGCCGCACGAGGGCGAGTGCGGCCGGGAGGGGCTCGCCGAGGTCTACGTCATGCCGACGCGGACCGAGGAGGGTGAGAAGGCCGCCGTCTGCATCGTCGTCGATGTGCGCACACTGCGGAGCATCGAGACCGACCTCGCCGCCTCGCAGGCGATTTTCGGTCAATCTCCCTTCGGATTCGTGCTGATCGACCCCGAGCTGCGGGTCCGCCGCGTCAACTACCGTTTCGCCTCCCTCTTCGGCGGCAGCCCGGACGACCACCGCGGCAAGGGCGTCCACGACTACCTGCCCCGTCCCGAGGCCGAGCGGGTCACCGCGACCCTGCGCCGGGTCCTGGAGACCGGCGACTCCATCACGGACATGCACGTCACGGGCTTTCTGCCGGGCTCCGACGAGCGCCGCCACTGGTCCATCAACCTGTACCGGGTGCGCAGCGGATCCGGCCGGCCCATCGGCATCGCCTGGCTGGGAACCGACATCACCGCCCGCCGCGCCGCCGCCCGTGAGGCAGCCGCCGCACGGCGCAATCTCGCCCTGCTGAACGAGGCCGGCGCCCGCATAGGGAACTCGCTCGACCTGGAGACCACGGCCCGCGAACTCCTCGACGTCGTCGTGCCCGGCTTCTGCGACCTGGCCACCGTCGACCTCTACCAGGGGCTGCTGGCCGGCGACGAGACCCCGCCCGGGCTCGCCGACGGCAGTGCCGAACTGCGCCGGGTCGCCTTCGCCAGCGCGGTCTCCGACGCCCCCTTCGCCGGCTCCGGCGCCCCCGTCTCGGTCGGCGCGGTCCACCACTACCCCTTCAACTCGCCCTGCGCGGACGCCCTGCGCACCGCGCGCCCGCAGTACATCCCGGCCGAGGAGGGCGGCCTCGTGCAGTCCACCCTCGCGGTGCCGATGGTCGCCCACGACACCGTCGTGGGACTCGCACAGTTCTCCCGGACCAAGGGCAGCGAGCCCTTCGGGGACCGGGACCGGGACCTCGCGGTGGAGCTGGCGGCGCGGGCGGCGGTCTGTATCGACAACGCCCGCCTGTACCGGCGCGAGCACGAGCGGGCGCTGATACTGCAGCGGTCCCTGCTGCCGCCCGGCGACCCGGTCGCCTCCGGACTGGACATCGCCTGCCGCTACCTGCCCGGCAACTCCTCCGCGGACCGCCCCAGCGAGGTCGGAGGCGACTGGTTCGACGTCATCGAACTGCCGGGACACCGCACGGCGTTGGTGGTCGGTGACGTGATGGGCCGCGGACTGCGGGCGGCGGTGGCGATGGGCGAACTGCGCTCCGCCGTCCGGACCCTGGCCCTGCTGGACCTCGAACCGGCCGAGGTGCTCAGCGCGTTGGACGAGATCGCGCGTGGGCTCGGTGCCCCCGGTGGGGTCCAGCAGGCCACCCGCGCGGCCCGCCGACCGCGTGAGGCTGACCTGTCCGAGGTGTACCTGGCGACCTGCGTGTACGCCGTCTACGACTCGGTGACCCGCCGCTGCACCTTCGCCAACGCGGGCCATCTGCCGCCCGTCCTGGTCGAACCCGGCGAGGACGCGCTGATGCTCGACGTGCCGCCCGGCATGCCGCTCGGCGTCGGCGGCGAGCCCTTCGAGGAGGTGGAGGTCGAACTACCCGAAGGCGCCCTGCTCGCGCTCTACACGGATGGACTGGTCGAAAGCCGCGATCACCCCCTCGACGAAGGCCTCCAGGCGTTCGTCGGAGCGCTCACCGACCCCTCCGCCCCGCTGGAGGACGTCTGCGACCACGTCCTCAACACACTCGACACCCACCACGGCGAGGACGACATCGCCCTGCTGATGGCACGTGTCCAGGGCCTGCCCGCCGGCTCGGTCGGGGACTGGACGCTGCCGCGCGAGCCGCGCAGTGTGGGCCGGGCCCGCGAGTACGCCCGCGGCCAGTTGCTGAGCTGGGACCTGGAACCGCTGGTCGACACCACCGAACTGCTGGTCAGTGAACTGGTCACCAACGCCCTGCGGTACGGCGAGGGCGACATCCGCCTGCGCCTGCTCCTCGACCGCACCCTGGTCTGCGAGGTCTGGGACTCCGGCCTGGTCCAGCCGCGCCGCCGCCGCGCCCGCGACACCGACGAGGGCGGCCGCGGCCTGCAACTCGTCGGCCTGCTCAGCGCGGCCTGGGGCTCCCGGCGCACCCCGCGCGGCAAGACGGTGTGGTTCGAACTGCCGTTGCCGGACGGGGAGAACGGCATGGTGGACCCGGCGGAGGCCCTGCTCAGCCTCTTCTAGGAGCCGTGCCCGCGCAGGCGTACGTCCCGCTCGGCGAGGTCACGCGCCTCGCGGGCCAGGTCGTCCGCCCGCGGGAGGTCGTCGGTCAGCCGTGCCTCCGCGAGCAGGACGCGGGGCGCGGCGCCGACCGCCTCGCGGTGGACGGTGACGTAGTCGTCCGCCGCGGCCACCGACTCCCGCGCGACCAGCAGCGCGGCCACCGGGAGCACCCCCGACCGGCCGGTCGCCAGGGGCGCGGTCGCGTGCACGATCCGGCGCAGCACGCCGAGCGGGTCGTACGGCTGCCCGGAGGTCGTCGCCCGTCGTACGGCGCTCAGGACCGCGTCGGCGTGCAGGAGCTGTGCGTAGGTCTCGCCCTCGTACGCGGTGCCGTCGCGGAGGGGGGCCAGTTCCGCCTCCGCGCCGGTGAGGGAGGGCGGGATCAGCCGGGCGGCCTCGGTGAGCGTGGCGCGCAGCCGGGCCACGGCCGTCACCAGCACATCCGCCCGGGCGATCGCGGTCTCCGCCGCGCGCAGGTGACCGGCCGCCTCCTCGGGCCGGCCGGACGCGGTGGCCTGGTGGGTCTGGTTGAGGTGCACGGTGGCGGTGACCAGGCTGTCCTTGGCCAGCTCGACGTACCCGGTGACGGAGTCGGCCAAGAGCGCGGTGTCCGACTCGGCCGTACGGGCGGTCAGTTCACGAAAGCGCGTCTCGGCCGACGCCAGAGCCGCGGCCGGGTCGCGGTCCAGCCCCCGCAGGGCGCGCAGGCTCTCCGCCGCCGAGGTCAGTCGCCGCTCGGCCTCCTCGCAGCGTCCCACCACTCCGGCCAGGGCGGCCGCCTCCTCCGGGACGCCCTCCTCGTAGCGCCGCCGTATCGCGCAGGCC
>NZ_RSAJ01000704.1 GCF_003933965.1 Streptomyces sp. RP5T | reverse complement strand
CTCCCGGCCCGCCCCGGCCGACTGGAGCAAGCTGGACATCTGGCAGGCCGCCAGCGACCAGCACCGCATCTTCAAGGCGCTGAAGAAGATCTACACCAAGAACTGGATCTCCACCGGCGGCTCCAAGGGCGGCATGACGGCCACCTACTTCGAGCGCTTCTACCCGCGCGACATGGACGGCGTGGTCGCCTACGTCGCCCCCAACGACGTGGTCAACGACGAGGACTCGGCCTACGACCGCTTCTTCGCGAAGGTCGGCACCGCCGAGTGCCGGGACCGGCTGAACGCGGTGCAGCGCGAGGCCCTGGTCCGGCGTGAGCCGCTGGAGAAGAAGTACGCCGACTACGCGGCGGCGGAGGGCCTCACCTTCACCACCGTCGGCAGCCTGGACAAGGCCTACGAGGCCGTCGTCCTCGACTACGTCTGGGGCTTCTGGCAGTACAACCTGCTGGCCAACTGCGGTGACGACGCGCTGATCCCGGCCGACGCCAAGACCGCCACCGACGACCAGATCTGGAACTCCATCGACACGATCTCCGGCTTCTCCGCCTACGCCGACCAGGGTCTGGAGACGTACACGCCGTACTACTACCAGGCCGCCACCCAGCTCGGCGCGCCGACGATCAAGTTCCCGCACATCGAGAAGAAGTACATCCGCTACGGCTACCAGCCGCCGCGCAACTTCGTCCCGCGCAGCATCCCGACGAAGTTCCAGCCGTACGCGATGCGGGACGTGGACACCTGGGTGCGCCACAACGCCCACCACATGCTGTACGTCTACGGCCAGAACGACCCGTGGGGCGCGGAGCGGTTCCGCGTCGACAAGGGGGCGAAGGACGCGTACGTGTTCACCGCGCCCGGCATGAACCACGGGGCGAACGTCGCCGGTCTGGTCGCCGACCAGAAGGCGTTCGCCACGGCCAGGATCCTCGCCTGGGCCGGTGTCCCGGCCCCGGCCGTGACCGCGGCGAAGCCGCTCGCCAAGTTCGACCGCAAGCTGGACGTCCGGGACGTGGAGCGCGAGCCCACCCTGCGTCCGTAGTCCGCCCGCCGCGCCCGGCCGTCGCTCACAACGGCCGGGCGCAGCCCACCGGCAGGGAACCGCCGAGCTGGACGTACAGGGCGGTCGACAGCGGGCACCGGTCGCGTGCGGCGACCGCCTTCACCACCTTGTACTGCGGCCGCCTGCCGCCCGTGCCGTCGCACGCGGTCTCCCTGACCTGACCGCTGCCCGAGCCGTACACGCAGTCGCCGACGATGGTCCGCGGCCCGCCCCCGCCGCCGGGATCGCCCGGATGCGGCGGCTGCAGATTGCGCATGCAGGCGTATCCCTGGGGCACCGCCCCGTCGCCGTCCTCGTCGGAGACCCGGCTCTGCGCACTGATGTGCAGCACGAAGTCGGTGGTCGCCGGGCACGGGGGTCCGTCGGCCGTGGTGCCGTCGTGCCGGGCCACCACCCGCGCCGCCGCCCGTTCGCCGGTGCAGGGCACCTCGGTGAAGCTGGCCTTGCCGAAGGAACTGCACTCGTCGACCGCGAGGAACACCGCGCCGAACCCGGAGACCCGGGAGGCGGACGGTGAGACGGAGACCGTCGCCGCTGCTCCCGGGTCCTCCCCGCCGGCGGCCGGATGCGTACACCCCGTCAGCAGGGCGGCGAGCAGCGCCGGCAGGACGCACACCACCCCCGTGAAACTCTTCTCGCGCATCGCCATCCCCCCGAGCTGCCCCGCCGTCCAGCGTGACCGCAGCGGCGGGGCCACGCCAGACGTATGGGGTCCTTTGCGCCTTTCGGGGGCGATGTGCGAGTTGTGAGTCGTACGGCGACTACGCCCCGCGCGCTACCGGCCGTACGACAGCCCGTACCCGACCGGGTACAGCACCCTCGCCGGGTCGTCCGCCCGCTGCACCGGTACCGGCAGCCTCCCGCGCGGTGCCGTCCTCCCGGCGATCACCCGTGCGGCCGCCCGCAGTTCGACGTCGGTCCAGGAGTAGGTCGCCAGGCAGGCGGGGACCGTGGAGAGCTGGGCCACGTCGTAGGGATTGCGGATAGCGACCGCCACCACCGGCCTCCCGGTCGCCACGAGCTGCTCGACGAGCGTCCTCTGGGCGGCCGTGATGTTGTACGTCCCCACGATCACCGCGTCCGCGTCCCGTGCCGCCGCGACGGCCCGGTCGACGACGGCCGCGGTAGGGGCCGTACCGGTCGACAGGGCGGTGGCCGTGAAGCCCAGTTCGGTCAGGGCGGCGGCCAGGACCCCGGTGGGCGGGCCCGTCGTACCGGACGGCGAGGCGGGGTCGGCGCCCACGACCAGCAGCCTGCGGTGGGTGCGGCGGGACAGGGGCAGCAGCCGCTCCTCGTTGACCAGCAGGGTCGTCGTGCGCCCGGCGATCCGGTCGGCCGCGGCGAGATGCGCCGGGGTGCCGACGGTCCGGGTGACACCGCCCTGGCTGACGTACGGCTTCTCGAAGAGCCGCAGCCGGGACTTGAGCCGCAGGATCCGCAGGATCGACTCGTCGAGGCGGGCCTCGGTGAGCTCGCCGTCCCGCACGGCCCGCAGCACGGCCTGCCACGCCACGTCCAGGGAGGGCGGGTTGAGGAGCTGGTCGGCACCGGCCTTGAGGGCGAGGACGGGGACGCGGTCGTCGCCGTACTTGGTGCGCACGCCCTCCATGCCGAGGGAGTCGGTGACGACGACCCCGTCGTAGCCGAGTTCGCCGCGCAGGATGCCGGTGAGGATCGGGTGGGAGAGCGTGGCCGGGTCGCCCGAGTCGTCGAGCGCCGGGAACTGGATGTGCGCGGTCATGATCGAGTCGATGCCGGCCCGGATCGCGGCCCGGAAGGGCACGGCGTCCAGCTTCTCCCACAGCTCCCGGCTGTGGGTGATGACCGGGAAGCCGTAATGGCTGTCGACGGCGGTGTCCCCGTGTCCCGGGAAGTGCTTGGCCGTCGCGGCGACCCCGGAGCCCTGGTAGCCGGCGACCTCGGCGGCCACGAGCCCGGCGACCGCGCCCGCCTCGGAGCCGAACGAGCGGACGCCGATGACCGGGTTGGCCGGGTTGACGTTGACGTCGGCGACGGGGGAGTAGTTCTGCCGGATGCCGATCGCCTTGAGCTCCTGCCCGGCGATCCGGCCGAGGGTGCGGGCGTCCTCGCGCGAGCCGCCGGCGCCGACGGCCATCGCGCCGGGGAACAGGGTGGCGGGCTCGCCGACCCGGCAGACGATCCCGTGCTCCTGGTCGGTCGAGATGAGCACCGGCAGCCCGCGCGGCTGCGCGAGCGACGCCTCCTGGATGCCGTTGGAGAGGTCGGCGATCTGGTGCGGGTCCCGGGTGTTGTGCGCCCAGGTGAAGTAGATGATCCCGCCCACCCGGTACCTGGCGATCATCTCGGCGGCCGTACGGACGCCGATCTCCTTGAGGTTGGCGTCGATGTCGGCCTGGTCGGGGGCGGTGGCGGAGTGGCCGTAGACCCGCATCACGAAGAGCTGGCCGACCTTCTCCTCAAGCGTCATACGGGAGATGAGCGAGCGGAGTTTCTTGTCGTCGGCGTGTGCGGTGCCGCCGACGGCGAGCGAGGCGGCGACGCCTGCCGTGGCGGCGAGGACGGTACGTCTGGAGGGCACGTGCGCTCCTTCCGGAGGTGATCCGCTGAAGGAAACTTCCGTGGGATCACCAATATCCGGGAAGTTTCTGCCAGTCAAGGGAGTGCACAGTAACCAGCGGGGAGCCGCCATCGGCGCAGTTGGAGGGGGGCGCGCCGATGACGGCGTGCTGCCGGCCGCGGTACGGAGGAGAGGGTTGGTCAGCGTTCGCAGCCAGCAGCGAGGCCGACGCCGCACCGCGGTGACTCTCCGGCAGCTCGCGGGTTGGACGAGCGGGGGCGGGGCCGGGTTCCCGGCTCCGGCCCCATTTCCGCAACTTGGTGGG
>NZ_RSAJ01000703.1 GCF_003933965.1 Streptomyces sp. RP5T | reverse complement strand
CACCGAGCCCGCGCGCCGCCGACAGTGAGCCCCCGGCTCCCCGTGCCCCGCGGCAGCGCGTCGGAAGCCCCAAGTCGGCCGGCACCACGACGCGCCTGGCCCTCTGGGAACAGCGCACCGAGATTCCGCTGGCCTTCGCCGCCCTGGCCTTCCTCGCCTCGTACGCGCTCCGGGTCCTGGATCCGGAGCTTCCGCAGCCTGTTCTCGACCTGTGTCTGGCGGTGACGCTGTCCGGGTGGGCGGTGTTCATCTGCGACTACGCCGTGCGCTGGCACCTCAGCGGGCAGGGGCTGCGCTTCGCAAGGACACACGGGCTGGACACCGTCGTCCTGTTCCTGCCGCTGCTGCGGCCGCTCAGGGTCGTGAAGCTGTACGAGGCCCTGCAGCGCCGCCACGGCCGGCCCCGGCTCGCCCTGTACGCGCGCGTGATGGCGTACTCCGGTATGACGACCGTGCTGCTGGGCTTCACCGGCGCCCTCGCGGTCTACCAGCAGGAGCGCGACGCGCCCGGGACGACCATGCACACGTTCGGGGACGCCGTGTGGTGGACCTGCACCACCCTGTCGACCGTCGGCTACGGCGACGTCGTACCGGTCACTCCGATGGGACGTGTGATCGCGGTCGGCGTGATGGCCATCGGGCTGGCGCTGCTCGGTGCCGTGACCGGTACCTTCGCCTCCTGGCTGCTCCAGGTGTTCTCCCTGGAGGACGAAGAGCCCCCGGGACACTGAACTCCCCGGGGGCCCCGCCGTACGGGCATCAGACCTGCGCCCGCTCCTCCACGACCTGCACGATCTTCGCGATGGCCTCGTCGAACGGGATGCCGTTCTCCTGCGAGCCGTCGCGGTAGCGGAAGGAGACCGAGCCGCCCGCCATGTCCTCGTCGCCCGCGATGACCATGAAGGGCACCTTCTGCTTCTGGGCGTTGCGGATCTTCTTCTGCATCCGGTCGGACGAGGAGTCGACCTCGACCCTCAGGCCCTGCTTCCTGGCCGCGGCCGCGAACTTCTCCAGGTACTCCACGTGCGCGTCGCCGATCGGGATGCCGACCGCCTGGACGGGGGCCAGCCACGCCGGGAAGGCGCCCGCGTAGTGCTCGAGGAGCACCGCGAAGAACCGCTCGATGGATCCGAACAGCGCGCGGTGGATCATGACCGGGCGCTGCTTGGAGCCGTCCGGCGAGGTGTACTCCAGCTCGAAGCGCTCCGGCAGGTTGAAGTCCAGCTGGATCGTGGACATCTGCCAGGTGCGGCCGATCGCGTCCTTGGTCTGGACGGAGATCTTCGGGCCGTAGAAGGCGGCGCCGCCCGGGTCGGGCACGAGGGGCAGGCCCTGCTTCTCGGCGACCTGGCGCAGCGTCTCGGTGGCCTCCTCCCAGACCTCGTCCGAGCCGACGAACTTCTCCGGGTCCTTGGTGGACAGCTCCAGGTAGAAGTCGGTCAGGCCGTAGTCGCGCAGCAGGCCGAGGACGAAGGTGAGCGTCTTGTCGAGCTCCTCCGACATCTGCTCACGGGTGCAGTAGATGTGCGCGTCGTCCTGCGTGAAGCCACGCGCACGCGTGAGGCCGTGCACGACGCCCGACTTCTCGTACCGGTACACGGTCCCGAACTCGAAGAGGCGTAGCGGCAGTTCGCGGTAGGAGCGGCCGCGCGCGTCGAAGATCAGGTTGTGCATCGGGCAGTTCATGGGCTTGAGGTAGTAGTCCACGCCCTCGTCGAGCTGCATGGGCGGGTACATGCCGTCGGCGTACCAGTCCAGGTGCCCGGACTGTTCGAAGAGCTTCCCCTTCGTCGCGTGCGGGGTGTAGACGAACTCGTAGCCCTCCTCCTCGTGCCGGCGGCGCGAGTAGTCCTCCATGACCCGGCGGATGATGCCGCCCTTGGGGTGGAAGACGGCGAGGCCGGAGCCGATCTGCTCCGGGATGGAGAACAGGTCGAGTTCGCTGCCCAGCTTGCGGTGGTCGCGCTTCTCGGCCTCGGCGAGGAAGTCGAGGTGCGCCTTCAGCTCGTCCTTGGTGGGCCAGGCGGTGCCGTAGATGCGCTGGAGCATCGGGTTCTTCTCGCTGCCGCGCCAGTAGGCGGCCGCGTTGCGCATCAGCTTGAACGCCGGGATGTTCCGGGTCGAGGGCAGGTGGGGACCGCGGCAGAGGTCCTTCCAGCACAGGTCGCCGGTCCTGGCGTCGAGGTTGTCGTAGATCGTCAGCTCACCGGAGCCGACCTCGACGTCCGCGCCGTCGTCCGAGGAGGCCGAGCCCTTGAGGCCGATCAGTTCGAGCTTGTACGGCTCGTCCGAGAGCTCCTCACGGGCGGCCTCGTCGGTCACCACGCGGCGGGAGAACTTCTGCCCCCGCTTCTGGATCTCCTGCATCTTCTTCTCGATGGCCTTGAGATCCTCGGGCGTGAACGGCTTCTCGACGTCGAAGTCGTAGTAGAAGCCGTCCTTGACCGGCGGGCCGATGCCCAGCTTGGCCTCCGGGAAGAGCTCCTGGACGGCCTGCGCCATCACGTGCGCGGTGGAGTGGCGCAGGATGTTGAGACCGTCCTCGGAGGAGATCTCGACGCCTTCGACGGTCTCGCCGTCGCGCAGCTCGTACGCGAGGTCCCTGAGCTCGCCTCCCACGCGTGCGGCGACGATCGAGCGCTCGCCGGCGAAGAGCTCGGCGGCCGTAGTGCCCGTCGTCACCACGCGCTCTTCCCGCTCGGAATCGCGTTGGATGATCACACGGACGTCTGACACCGGTCTCTCCTGACTGAAGGTGGATGCGGCGCCATACCGGGAGCGCGCGCAATAGGGGATCGTACCGACCCGGCCCCCGCCTCCGCGAAATCAGTCCCGGTCTCAGTCCCCCGCGCAGGCCTCCTCGAAGAAGTCGAGATGCTCCTGGAGGGACTTCATCAGCCGGTCCCGCTCGGCCTCGTCCACCTGCACGGGCACGACGTCCGTGGCCCCGGTGAGCCTGCGGAAGCCGCCGCGGCTCTCCAGCCGGCCGTGCACCCGCACCGGCAGCCCGACCAGGTGGGCGTGCCCGGCGACGCGGTACGCCTCCTCGTCCAGGGTCAGCCGGACGTGCGGTATCTCGGCGCCGGCGAGCACCCGCAGGCGTACCGACCCGTCGCCGCGCGGCCCCGACCTGCGCATCCGCACCACCGTGCCGGTGAGGCGCACGGCGACGGAGGGCTCCTCGCGCAGGAAGCGGGCCCCGGCCTCGCGCAGCACGGGCAGGTCGCCGGGCGAGAACTCGACGGCCTCGCGGGAGGCGGCGCACCCCTCGGGAACCCCGGCCGCCGGCGCCCACTCGACGGCGATGCGGGCGCCCTCCGTGCCGCGTACGAGGGCGATCAACGCCTCGGTGAGCTCCCTGCTGACGCCCGCCTCCACGGCCCCGTCGAAGGCGTCCATGCCGCCGGTGGCGCGCCGGTAGTCGATGGCCTCGCGGGCGGCGCACAGCGCCTGGTGGAGGCGGACGGCGAGGGGGCGGCCGGTGCCGACGGGCACGAAGGCGGTGAGCCGGCGGCCACCGGCGGCCGAGCCCACCAGGACGCTGTCCAGGGACGCGGCGGCCGTACGGCGGTAACGGGCGCCGTAGTACCCGGCACGCGCACGCGTGGCGAGCGCACCGGCGAGCAGGGTCTGGCGGGCGGCGGAGCGCAGTTGCTCCTCGACGGTCCAGGGCGTGGCGTCGGCGGGGCCGGTCGGGACGTCCCGCCACCAGCGGACCTCGTCGCTGGGCACGGCGAGGCCGACGAGCACCTCGCGCGCGGAGGGCGTGCCGCTGCGGGCCAGGGCGACGAGGGCCTCGCCGAGGAGGTCCTCGCTGTCGGGGAAGGCGCGGCTCTCGGGCACGAGCAGGCTGGTTCCGCCGCCGCCCGGCCCCGGCGGGGTCCAGCGGCCGTAGCGGCCCGGGGCGCCGCCGCGCCGCTGCCAGCCG
>NZ_RSAJ01000702.1 GCF_003933965.1 Streptomyces sp. RP5T | reverse complement strand
CGCGAGCGCGGCCTCACCTTCCGCGGCCTGGTCACCCTCCGGGACGACGTCGTCCCCACCGCCGCCGAGGCCCTCGCCGGACTCGCCGCACGGGGCGTCACCGTCAAGGTCCTCACCGGCGACCACCCGGGCACCGCGGTCCGGGTCTGCCGTGATCTCGGGGTCCCGGTGGCCGGGGTCCTCACCGCCGACCGCCTCGACACCCTCACCGACGCCGAACTCACTGAACTGGCCCGCCGTACGACCGTCTTCGCCCGCTGCGCACCCGAGCACAAGACCCGCGTCACCCGGGCCCTCCAGGCCGGCGGCCACACGGTCGGCCTCCTCGGCGACGGCGTCAACGACCTGCCCGCCCTGCGCACCGCCGACGTGGGCATCGCCCCCCGCGACGCGGCCGGGGTGACCAGGGAGAACGCGGACCTCGTCCTCTCCGGGAAGGACCTCACCGCGATCGGCCACGCCGTCGCCGCCGGCCGTCACGCGGGCGGCAACATCGCCTCGTACCTGCGGATCACGCTCTCCTCCAACCTCGGCAACGTGATCGCGATGCTCTCCGCGGGCCTGCTCCTGCCCTTCCTGCCGATGCTCCCGGCCCAGGTCCTCGTCCAGAACCTGTGCTTCGACGCGGCCCAACTGGCCTTCGCCCACGACCGCCCCGCCCCGTCCGCGCTGCGCCGGCCGAGCGTCCTGGACCCCCGCGTGCTGCTCCGGTTCATCGTCGGGTTCGGCGCCCTGAACGCGGTGGCCGACCTGGCGACCTTCGGCGTCCTGGCGTTCGCCCTGCGGGGCCCCGGCGACGACGAGGCGCTGTTCCACTCGGGCTGGTTCACGGAGAACCTGCTGACGCAGGCCCTGGTGATGGTGCTGCTGTCCCTGGGCACGTCGCGCCGGGGCGTCCGACGGCCGGGACCGGTGACCTGGTCGGCCTGCGCGCTGGCCGCGGTCGGGCTGCTCCTGCCGGTGTCCCCGCCGGGTGCGGCCCTCGGCCTGAGCGCGCTGCCCGGCGTGTATTACGGACTGCTCGCGGCCGTCCTGGCCCTGTACGCGGTGGGCCTGCTGGCGGCGAGGACGCGCTACGAGCGCCGCCGCACGGCCGCGCCCCCCGGGGACTGACCGCGCCTCAGGGGCAGGCGATGTCGAAGCCGTACCGCAGGGGTTCGTCCGTCACCCCGTGATCGAGCCGGTAGACGTAGACGCCGTCCACCCGCACCCCGGACGGCGCGCCCTCCGCCCGGCAGGGGTACGACACCTGCACGACCCGGGGCCGGTCGGCGACCTTGACCCGCATCCCGTGGGCCGGTCCGCCGTCGAGGACGGCGACTTCCCACCCGCTCACGTCGGCCGTCTCCACTGTCTCCGCTGCGTCCACGCCGACAGTTTAGAGCTTGCGCAATCGTCCTGGGGGCCGAGCCCTGTGTCCGACACCCGGTGTGCGACGCCCGGCGTTCTGGATGACCTTGCGAGCCTCCGGCCACGCGTCGCCGCCGTGCTCACGCACGTCGGCCCGGCAGCACCGTTCCGGTGGCGAGGTGGCCGGTGACCCACTCGCGGGCCAGCCGGGCGACCGTGGCCAGGGCGCCGGGCTCCTCGAAGAGATGGCCGGCCCCGGGGACCACCGCGAGGTGGTGCTCGCAGGTCATCCGGTCGGCGGCGAGCCGGTTCAGGTCCAGCACCGTGGTGTCCCTGCTGCCGACTATCAGCAGTGTCGGAGCCCGCACCCGCGCCAGCGCCGAGGGCGTGGCCAGGTCGGGGCGGCCGCCGCGGCAGACCGTCGCGCGGACGTCGGCGTCCGGTGCGGCGGCGGCCTCCAGTGCGGCGGCGGCCCCCGTACTGGCCCCGAAGTAGGCGACGGGCAGGGCGGTTTCGAGGCGCAGCCAGTCGGCGGCGCCGTACAGGCGCCGGGCGAGCAGCGAGACGTCGAAGACGTTGTCCCGGTCGCTCTCCTCTTCCTCGCTGAGCAGGTCGAGCAGCAGGGTGCCGAGACCGGCCCGGTTGAGGACGCCGGCCACGTACTGGTTGCGGGGGCTGTGCCGGCTGCTGCCGCTGCCGTGCGCGAACGCCACGACCGCCTGCGCCGCGTCCGGAACCGTGAGCTGCGCCAGCAGCCGCACTCCGGCGGTCGGCACCAGCACCTCCTGACCGGGCGCGGGCGCGTCCACGGGCGCGGGACGTGCGGCCCGGGCCAGCAGGGAGGTCACCTCGGCGTCGGTGGTCTGCGTGAAGTCGTCGTACCAGGCGCCGACCGCACCGAGGTGGTGCACGGACTCCAGGCAGACGACGTCGTCGGCCACCGCCTGCAGCCGCGCGACGGTGGACACCGGCCCGACCGGGACCGCCAGCACGACCCGCGCCGCGCCCTGCTGTCGTACGACCCGGCAGGCGGCCTCGGCGGTGGCACCGGTGGCCAGTCCGTCGTCCACGATCACCGCGGTACGCCCGGCCGTCGGAACCGGCGCCCGGCCTGCGCGGTAGCGGTGCACCGCACGCTGGAGTTCGGCCCGCTCGGCCTGCTCCACGGCGTCCAGCTCATCGGGCTCCAGCCGGGCCTGCTCGATCACGTCGTCATTGAGGACACGCACCCCGTTCTCACCGATCGCGCCGAAGCCCAGCTCCGGCTGCCACGGCACACCCAGCTTGCGCACCACGAGCACATCCAGCGGCGCGCCCAGCGCCCGGGCCACCTCGTAGGCGACGGGCAGACCACCGCGCGTCAGCCCCAGCACCACCACGTGCCCGCCACGCAGGAACTCCAGATTCCGGGCGAGCCTTTGTCCGGCCGCCCGGCGGTCGTCGAAACGCATGACCGTCATCTCCCGACCGCCCGCCCTGGCCCCGGCGACGTCCGGCCACCGCACCACGACGGCGCATTCTCCTCAGGTACCCATTCCAGCGCGAACCGGACGAACGCGGCAGGGTCGACCGGCCTTGGTTCGGGACCATCGGACCCTGTGGCGGCGCGGGCGACGAGGAGCATGCTTCTTGTTGGCCTGCACCGGACCAGTGAACGAGCGTCGGAGCCGGCGCCGGGCGAACGGGTGGGAGGCGGATCCTGTTGCCCCGGGGCCCGCGGCCGGGCCGAGTGTGCGGAGGCGAGAGACCATGGCCGTCACGATCGCACTGGCAGGGGACACCATGCTGGGCCGCGGGGTCGCCGAGGTGATCGCGCACCGAAGGCCGCGCCCCCTGTTCAGCCAGGCCGTGCGGAACGCCGTCGGCGCCTCGGACCTCTTCCTGCTCAACCTCGAATGCTGCATCTCCGACCGTGACACCCCGGTCGACCTGCCGGGCAAGGCGTTCTTCTTCCGCGCCCCGCCCCGCGCCGCCGGTGTCCTGGCCGAACTCGGTGCGAACGCCGTGTCCCTGGCCAACAACCACGCCCTGGACTACGGCCCCGACGCCCTCCTGGACACCCGACTCCATCTGGCCCGCGCGGGCATCCGCACGGTCGGGGCCGGGGCCACCCCCGAGGAGGCTCGCGCGCCGCTGGTGCTGGAGGCCGGCGGGCTGCGCATCGGGGTCGTCGCGGTCACCGACCACCCCGCCGAGTTCGCCGCCGCGGACCACAGGCCCGGGGTGGCCTACGCCGACCTGTGGCACGAGGACGTGCACACCTGGCTGACCGACACGATCGGCCGGCTGGCCCGCACCACCGACATGGTCCTGGTCAGCGTCCACTGGGGCCCCAACATGACCGCCCGTCCCGTACCGCACGTCCGCCGTGCGGCCCCCGCCCTCACCGCCGCCGGGGCCGATCTGGCCATCGGGCACTCCGCGCACGTCTTCCACGGCTTCACCCACCACGTCCTGTACGACCTGGGCGACTTCATCGACGACTACGCCGTCCACCCGGCCCTGCGCAACGACCTGGGCCTGCTGTGGCTGGTCACCCTGGACGAGCACGGCCCCCTGCGCACCGAGGCGGTCCCCATCGCCCTGGACTACTGCCATAC
>NZ_RSAJ01000701.1 GCF_003933965.1 Streptomyces sp. RP5T | reverse complement strand
GTCCAGCCGCTCGGGTGTTGCAGGTTGTTGATGTCGCCCGTGTAGTCGGACGGGAAGATGATGACGGGACCGATCTTCGGGTCTTCGAACGCGGTCAGAGCGCCGTTGTATTCGGCGAGTTCCTCCACTTCCTCCCACTGGGCGCCGGCGTCGGCCTGGACCTCGACGGCGCTCAGGGCATGGTCGTAGACGCGGAAGTTGCGCATCTTGCCCTTGAAGTAGTGGTCCGTGGCGTACAGGGAGCGGCCGATGAAGTCCGCGGTGGTGACGCCGCCGCCGATCGCACCCGGCGTGATGTTGATCGAGGTGTTCTGGGACACCTGCACGCCGTCCTTGTAGAGGGTGCCGGTGGTGCCGGTCTGGGTGTAGGTGACGTGTGTCCAGGTTCCGGATGGCAGCGCGGTGCCGGGGCTGGTGGTCTTCTCGCCGGTGTAGTTGGTGGTGGTGATGGAGCTGCGGAAGTTGCTACCGCTGGCCATCAGGTAGCCGTTGCCCTGGCCGTTGCTGGTGTTGCCGAAGCCGTAGAGGAAGTACGGGGTGGCCTGGGTCGAGTCGATCCATGTGTCGAAGGAGACGGTGATGGAGTTCAGCCCGGCCATGATGTTGTCGGGGGCCTTGATGTAGGTGTCGGTGCCGTCGAAGGTCAGGCCCTGGTCGCCGCCCCAGGATGCGGTGCCCACGACGGTGCCGTCGTTGCCGTGGCCGGAGGAGTCGGTGGCGACCGTGCCCGAGGCCTCGTTGAGCGGATACCACAGCAGCAGGCCGTTGACCGTGTCGGCATGGGCGGGCACGGCCGGCAGCAGCGAGCCGGCCGCCAGCAGCAGGGGCAGAAAGGCGAGCAGAGCGGAACGCGACCGCTTCCAGGGCGTGATGCGCCTGCGGCCCGGCGCTGTGAATGCGTTGTCCGGCATGGTCTTCCTCAGGTGCGGGAGGTGGGCGGTCACGGTGGCGTCCGTGTCGCCCGGTGCGTTGGGAGTCGGGCTGGGCTCAGCCATTGCCGCCCCTGCACCGGTCGAATGCTGTGCAGCCGCGGTGATACGGGTTCCCCGGGATGGGGGGAATGCCGAGGTCGGTGTTCACGCCGAAATGGGCCGACGCGTCGGCGCCCGGGTCGTAGGAGATCTGCGCCTGCGTGTGAGCGGAGTTGCCCTCGTAGCGGCTGTAGGTGAACGTCTGGGTCCGGAAGTCGATCCGTCCGTTCGTCATGCGCGCCCTCATGCGGTAGATGCGCACGCCCATGACCGCGGTGTTCGGGATGTGGCGGATGTAGGCCCATTCCTGCTGGCTCGCGTAACGCTCCAGCGTCGGGTCCCCGCGAACCTCGTCGGGAACGTAGAGGGCATTGCGCGCCATATGGGAATCGATGACATACACGTAGCTGTCCGCTTCCACCCACCCGTTGAGGCAGTCCTCGTACCGCCACCAGCCGAGTCCTGGAATGGTGGACCATTGCGCGAACCGCCCGGCCCGGCATTGGGGCTGCGCCGCCACCGAGGCGAGATTGCGGCCGCCCTGGCTGCGGGCGAAGGTCTCCGACTCCGACAGCGCCGCGCTGGTCGAGATGTAGCCGCTGTTCGCGCTGTTTCCTCCGCGCACATGGCGTGGAAGGTTGTAGTCCTCGCCGACCGAGGTGAAGCCGTGGCGGAAGATGTCGTACGGCGACCGCGAGTCGCCGCGGTACACCTGGGTCGGCAACTGCCGTTCGCTGACCTCGTCGTTGTTGACGACATTGGAACACGAGGTCCCGTTGCCGAAGCCTGACGAGCAGGAGTACAACCCTGCGGCGCGTGCCGGACCGGTCACGAGGACGGCCTGGGTCAGGATGGCGACGGCGGCGAGGAGCGCCGCGAGCGCCGTTACCCGGTATCGCATCCGCCACCTGGGCAGATGCATTGCTGCTCGATCGAACATGAGCTCTCCGTGTCGGGGAGTGGGAGCGGCCGCGCGCCTGCGGCGCCGCCGGGGTGAGAGCGCACTCAGGCGCGGGCCGGTACATGCCGTCTTCATGCGGGGGCGCGGCGCCGTGCGCCGGGCTGTGAATCCGCTGTGACGTGGCACAAGCGTGGGTCCGCGGGTACCTCCGCAGCTACTGGTGTATCTGCGGGTCTCTCGGTACCCGGTAGTTTTACGAGGTGGGTCGTTCCTGGCCCGGCCCCCCCGACAGCCACTCGCGTCCGGTTGCCGAAATCGCGCTTGGCCCGGATCCCCGCGACTCGGAGTGCACGACGCGTGTCGCCCTGAGAGCATGCCCGCTTCCGCTCGTGGAGTCGGCAGCACTTTGGGCCACAGGGGATCCCGGCCGTGGCCAGCCAGCGGGAGACGCACTGCAGCCCGCGACGGTACCGTTGCTGACCTGCCTGCCCACTCCGAAGGCATGATCCATATCGTTATGGCGGGCCTCATGCTCGCCGCCTCACCAGAGAGACCGCCATCTCGTGGCCCGGCCCGTTGCTGGGATACGTGCGGTGTCGCGTCATGTTTCGGCAGTTCCGGCGGGCAGGACCTGCCCCAACGGCGTCAATCAGGGACAATCACCTGGGCTGAGCGCGACGGCTGCGCAGCGTCTCACGCCGAGTCCGCCCACTGCTCGATGAGCCGCGTGGCACGCTCGGGGTGTTCCTCGTGCAGGTAGTGCCCGACTCCGGGCCAGTGGTCCACGCGGGAGCCGGGTACATGCAGGGTGCTCCGCTCCCAGTCGGCGGCTTCCGCCGACGTCCACACCGTCAGGGCCGACCGGGTGCGTCGGCGCAGGTACGCCTCGCTGTGCGGGCGGATGCCGACGGCCCCAGGGGCGGTGTACATGCCGTCGTACGCCTGGGCGATGACGTGGTCGGGGGTGCCGAGCATGGTGCGGACATGGGCGGTGCGCAGGCCAGGCGGGGCCTGCGGAGAGAAGGCGCCGGCGACGAAGTCCGCGGCGGCCCGCGCTCCTTGCTCCCGGTATGCGGACACCCGTGCTGGGATGCCGTCCACCTCGGTGCCGTGCGCGCCGTGGGCCGGGTCGAGGGCGACGACCGAGCGGACCAACTGCGGGTGCCGCACCGCAAGCAGGTTGACCACCTGTCCCCCCATGGAATGGCCCACAGCCACCACCGGACCGCGGCCCAGAGCTTGCAGCATGGCCGCAAGGTCGTCGGCCATGTTCAGCGGTGTGTTGCCCTCGTCCGGTACCTGGGAGCGGCCGTGGCCGCGCAGGTCGGGGACGATCACCCGGAACCGGCCGGCCAGGGTCTCGGCGTGCCGCGACCATTCCCGGCCGTCGCCGCCCCAGCCGTGCACCAGCAGCAGGGCGGGGGCGTCGGCGGGCCCCAGGCTGATGCAGAACAGACGGACGCGTCCGATGTCGATCACGCGCCGTCCTCCCCCTGGTAGGTGGCGTACGCGAAGTCCGCATGCACCCCGGCACCGTCCAGGTCCTGTACCCACAGGCCCAGCATCGCGCCGGTGAACCCGAGGACCCGCAGCTGCCCGTCATGGAATTCGTCCGCGTGCTCGTCCGACAGGATCGTGGCGTCCAGGTCGAACGGCAGGGGGCGCGGGCCGGTCCCGTCTGTGTCGTGGGAGAAGCGCAGGACGGGGCCGTCCAGTTCGGCGCGCAGGACGGCGGGACAGCCGGGCCGCAGCGGGGCATGGACCGGGTGCGCGGTGAGCCGGCCGGCCGTGCAGCTCAGGGCGGTCAGTATCGCGGATCCGTCGTCGTCCGCGGTCACGTACAGATAGTGCCAGTTACGGGTGTTGTAGTACGCCGTCAGCCCGGCCAGGTGGTCGGGAGTGCGCGGGAGGAAGGTCACCCGGGTCTCGAACGAACACTTTCGTGCGGTGACCCGGCGGGCGACCAGGCTGGGCGCCCGACGGCCGGCCGGTGACTGCCCGCCGTACAGGCGCAGCCTTCCTGGTGCGGGCTCGACCCAGTCCGGGGTGGGCGGGCGGCGCAGGGTGGACCACTGCGGCCCG
>NZ_RSAJ01000700.1 GCF_003933965.1 Streptomyces sp. RP5T | reverse complement strand
GACGATCGTGGCGGTCAACAAGGACGCCGAGGCGCCGATCTTCGACCTCGTCGACTACGGCGTCGTCGGCGACCTCTTCGACGTCGTTCCCGCCCTCACCGAGGAGATCAAGACCCGCAAGGGCTGATCCGATCCCGCCCCGGGCGTACGAGGCCCCCGTGACCGCCGACGCGGTCGCGGGGGCCTCGGCTCATCCCAGGGTCAGGGTGGCCTGCACCGGCAGGTGGTCGCTCGGGAACTGCCCGTTCATCGCGAAGGTGTTGATGGCGGCCCGGTGCACGGTCGTGCCGGGTGTGGCGAGGATCCAGTCGATGCGGTCGCCGTCGGGAGTGAGGGGCCGGTAACCGTGGAAGGTGGCGTACAACTTGCCGCGTTCGGTGGCCGTGTCCCAGGTGTCGACGAGTCCCGCGGCGAGCAGGATGTCGTACGCGCGGTTGTCGTGGGCCGTGGCGTTGAAGTCGCCGGTCACCAGGACCGGCAGCGCCCGGTCGAACCCGGCGATCTTCTCGCCGAGGAACTGCGCGGAACGCTCGCGCGCGTACTGGCCCACATGGTCGAAGTGGGTGTTGAGGACGTAGAACTCCCGCCCGCCTGAGGCCCGGTCGCGGAAGCGGACCCGGGTGACGATCCGGGGGAGGGCGCCGCCCCAGGTGTTCGAGCCGATGACCCCGGGGGTGTCGGAGAGCCAGTGCGTGTCGTGCTCGACGGGGGCCAGGCGCCGGGTGTCGTAGAAGACCGCCGTGGACTCGTCGTGGCTGCCGCCCTCGCGGCCGGTGCCGATCCAGTCGTAGTGGGGTCCGAGGTCGGCGTGGATGTCGAGCAGTTGCTGGTAGAGGCCCTCCTGCGTACCGATCAGGGTGGGAGCCTCCCGGCGCAGCAGGCGGCGCATCACCGGGCGACGGACGGCCCAGCTGTTGGGTTCGGAGGTACTGGCGTAGCGCAGATTGAACGTCATGACATCGAGTCGGCGGTGGTACGGCTTGGCGGCGGAGGCCGGCAGCGTGCCCATCAGCGGCACGGTGACGGCGGCGGCCACGGCGGTTCTGAGGCCCATGCGACGCGTCATTCTGTGGGTGTCCGACATGTTGTTTCCCTCCCGACGGGACAGGATGAATGGTCGAACCGGAGTGCGGTAGACGGCGTAGGGGTTCTCGGCACCTTGTATGAACGCGGCGGCTCACGCTGTGGACGGGGTGTTGACCGTCGGGAAGCTTCGCGGATAACTTCGCTCTACGGATTGTTGATTCCGTAGAGCGGAAAACTGGAGGATGTGGGATGGGTCAGGGCCAGCAGGAGCAGGTCGCGACGAGCCTCGCGGGAGCCGTCAGCGAGGAGATCAGCGCCTCCCTCGCGCCGGTCGACGCCGAACTGGAGCGCCGCTACCCCGGAGACCCCGGCACCCGCCAGCCCGTGCACACCGTCTACGTCCCCGGTGACGTCTTCGCCGCCGACACCATCCGCTCCTGGGGCGACAAGGCCCTCGCGGCCCTCGACACGCACGCGCCGGACGCCGCGTCCTTCGCCGCCGTCCTCGGACTGTCCGACGAACTCGCCGAGCCCGTCCACGCGCGCGTGCGCGCCAAGCTGGAACGCGAGCCGATCGAGGACCTGCGCGTCGACTTCGAGGACGGTTACGGCTCGCGCCCGGACGCGGAGGAGGACGAGGCGGCGGCCCGCGCGGCCCGGCTGATCGCCGAGGCGTACCGGGACGGCACGGCGGCCCCGTACATGGGCATCCGCATGAAGTGCATGGAGGCGGCCGTCCGGGACCGGGGCATCCGGACCCTCGACGTCTTCCTCACCGGTCTGATGGCGGCGGGCGGCCTGCCCGAGGGGCTGGTGCTTACCCTGCCGAAGGTGACGTACGCCGAGCAGGTCACCGCCTTCGTCCGGCTCCTGGAGGCCTTCGAGAAGGCGCACGGACTGGACTCCGGGCGGCTCGGCTTCGAGATCCAGATCGAGACCAGCCAGTCCATCCTGGCCACCGACGGCACCGCGACCGTCGCCCGCATGATCCAGGCCGCCGAGGGCCGCGCCACCGGCCTGCACTACGGCACCTTCGACTACAGCGCCTGCCTCGGCGTCTCCGCCGCCCACCAGGCCAGCGACCACCCCGCCGCCGACCACGCCAAGGCGATCATGCAGGTCGCGGCCGCGGGCACCGGCGTACGGGTCTCGGACGGCTCCACCAACGTCCTGCCGGTCGGGCCCACGGCCAAGGTCCACGACGCCTGGCGGCTGCACTACGGCCTGACGCGCCGGGCGCTCGCCCGCGCCTACTACCAGGGCTGGGACATGCACCCCGGCCACATCCCCACCCGGTACGCGGCCGTGTTCGCCTTCTACCGCGAGGGCTTCGAGCAGGCCGCCGACCGTCTCGCGCGCTACGCCAACCGGGCCGGCGGCGACGTCATGGACGAGCCCGCGACCGCCAAGGCGCTCAGCGGGTATCTGCTGCGCGGTCTGGACTGCGGCGCCCTGGACATCGGCGAGGTCGCGCGGCTGACCGGTCTGACCCGGGCCGACCTGGAGGGCTATGCGGCGCCCCGGCGCGGTGATCTGACCGTCTCCACGCACTAGCCTCCACGAAGGCGGGGGAGACGTAGCGGACCTGTCACAGTCGCCACCGGCAGCTGGAGTTGTCACTCCTGCCCCGTAGTCTGTACCGCACGCATGGACGTGTCACAGGAACGGGGCAGCGGTGTCTTCGGGGGAGACCAACGGAAAGGGCCAGGACGACGCCGGTCGGCTGCTGGCCGGGCGTTACCGGGTCGTGGCCCAGCTCGGGCGCGGCGGTATGGGCGTGGTCTGGCGGGCCGTCGACGAGGTCCTCGGCCGTGAGGTCGCCGTCAAGGAACTGCGCACCTACACCGACGCCGACGGCCCCGAACTCGCCGATCTGCGGCTGCGGATGCAGCGCGAGGCCCGCGCGGCGGCCCGGGTCCGCCATCCCGGAGTCGTCGCGGTGCACGACGTGGCCGAGGTCGACGGACGCCCCCTGATCGTCATGGAGCTGGTCGAGGGCCCCTCCCTGGACCAGGTGCTGCGCAAGCAGGGCCCCCTCGATGCGCGGGAGGCGGCCGGGATCGGCGCCGAGGTCATGGACGCCCTGGCGGCGGCCCACGAGGCCGGCGTACTGCACCGGGACGTCAAGCCCGGCAACATCCTGCTCGACCGCTCCGGGCGCGTCCTGCTCACCGACTTCGGCATCGCCACCATGGAGGACCCGGGCGACGGCTCGGCCACCAGCCTGACCCGCACCGGTCATCTCGTAGGTTCCCTGGACTACATGGCCCCCGAGCGCGCCCAGGGCGCCGACCCGGGACCGGCCTCCGACGTCTGGGCGCTGGGCGCCACTCTGTTCGCGGCCGTCGAGGGCGCCTCGCCGTTCCGCCGTACGTCGACGTTCTCCACGCTCACCGCGATCGTCGGCGAACCGCTCCCCGAGTCCCACCGCGCCGGTCCTCTCGGCCCCGTCCTCCAGCGTCTGCTGGACAAGCGGCCCGAGGCCCGGCCGGGGGCCGAGGAGGCGCGCGAGCTGCTGCGGGCGGTGGCGGACGGGACCGCGTCCGGGGCGGACAGTCCCACGACGACCCTGCGGGGTACGGCGGGAGCGGCAGGTCGGGCCGAGAGCGTCCCCGGCGTTCCGGCTGCACCGGCCGGGCCCGGGACGGCGCCGGAGTCCGCGTCGCAGGCGACGGAAGGGGCCCTGTCGGCCGCGCCGGCTCAGCCTGCCGTGGGCGCCACGGGCCAGGCCGAGACCCCGGCGCACTGGTGGATCGGGGCCGCCTCCGCCGGCGAGGCCGCGAGGCCGCCCGGCGCGCCCGCCCAGGGCGTCCCCGGCCCCGTTCAGGGCGGCGGTCCGGCACCCGGCCCGGAGACGTTCATCGCCCCTGCGGGCCCTTCGGCGCCCGCCCAGGGGGCGACCCGCGACACGACCCCCATGACGCCCTCCCGCGC
>NZ_RSAJ01000006.1 GCF_003933965.1 Streptomyces sp. RP5T | reverse complement strand
GGGGGTCCGCCCGGCTGGGCCGGTCCCCCCTGCTGAGTCGGGCCGTCCGGCTGAGTCGGGCCTCCTGGCTGGGCGGCAGCCATCGAGCCTCCGGGAGCCGTCGGTCGAAGCGAATCCGTAGGTCGAAGCGAATCCGTCGGCTGTGTCGGAGCCGTCGCCCGTGTCGGAGGTGTCGGCTGTGACGGAGGTGTCGTCGAGCGGGCGTCGATCTGTGCGGGTGCGGTGTCAACCGTGGCCAAGGGGCACTCCCGGAGCGCGAGGGGGGCTGCCCGTGCGGGGAACACGGGAGGGGGTGTACTCCGCTCGCGGGGTCGTCCCCGCGTCGAGTTCCGGACTTTAACGGTCCGCCACCGCACGTAGACGGCCCGCCCGGAAAACTTCCCTCGCCCGAGGGAACGGGTGATTCCTGTTACCGGACGCCCCGCCCGCTCCGGAGGCTCACCAGTCGCTGCGAGACGACGAACTCGACATGAACTTCCGTACGACGTAAACGAGTCCGCCGACCAGGGCCACGAAGACCAGCAGCTTGAACAGCAGGCCGATGACGAAGCCGACGACCGTGGCTATCAGTCCGCCGAACACGACCAGGGCGATGACCGGCACCGCGATCCACTTCACCCACCACGGCAACCCCGCGAAGATCTCTCCCATCGCACTTACCTCTCTGCAATCCGGCACTGTCCGGCCCCTCTGGTACCGGATCCACCAATGTCCTGCACTCGATGCTAGAGCCGGGAGGTGCCGCTGCGGGGGCCTCGCACCCCTTGTCCGCCCCTGACTGATCCCCTAGGGAACCCCGGGTCTCCCGGTCAGCTCTCGGGGGGAGAGAACACCACCATGACCCTGAGGTCCTCGGTGATGTGGTGGAACTTGTGGGCGACACCGGCCGGCACGTACACCACGCTGCCGCGCGCCACCTGGGTAGTCTCCATGCCCACGGTGATCGACGCGCGCCCGCTCACCACGAAGTAGACCTCGTCCTGCTGGTGCGGCTGCTGCGGGTCCTGCGCGCCCGCGTCGAGTGCGTACAGTCCGACCGACATGTTCCGCTCACGCAGGAACTGGAGATAGGCGCCGTCGTTGGCGGCGCGCTCCGCCTCCAGTTCATCCAACCGGAATGCCTTCATCGACTTGGTCCGCCCTCGTCAGTGCCCGTGACCGATCTCTTCTGCCACGATCAGACACATGAAGAATTTCCTAGTCAAGACGATCGCCAACGCGGGTGCCCTGGCGGTCGCCGTCTGGCTGCTCGACAAGATCACCCTGACCGGTGGCAGCACCGGCAAGAAGGTGTGGACGCTGATACTCGTGGCCCTGGTCTTCGGCCTGGTGAACTGGCTGGTCAAGCCGGTCGTGAAGGTCCTGACCTTCCCTCTGTTCATCCTCACGCTCGGCCTGTTCACCCTGGTCGTCAACGCACTGATGCTGCTGCTGACCTCGTGGCTCTCCGACGTGCTCGACCTGAGCTTCCACGTCGAGGGGTTCTGGACGGCCGTCCTGGGCGGCCTGATCATCTCGATCGTGTCCTGGGCCCTGCACGTCGTGCTTCCCGACGAGGACTGAGGAGGCATGACCTACCGCGTCTGTTTCGTCTGCACGGGCAACATCTGCCGTTCCCCGATGGCCGAGTCGGTCTTCCGCGCACGTGTCGCGGAAGCCGGCCTGAACGGCCTGGTCGAGGTCGACAGCGCCGGTACGGACGGCTGGCACGAGGGCGACGGCGCGGACCCGCGCACCGTGTCCGTCCTGGAGGAGCACGGCTACGACGGCGCCCACACGGCCCGGCAGTTCCAGCGCTCCTGGTTCTCCCGCCTGGACCTCGTCATCGCCCTCGACGCCGGCCATCTGAAGACCCTGCGGCGTCTCGCGCCCACCCCGCACGACGCCGCGAAAGTACGGTTGCTGCGTTCGTACGATCCCGCCGCGGGCGCCGACCTCGACGTCCCGGACCCCTACTACGGGGGCCTGGACGGCTTCGAGGAGTGTCTTGAGATGGTGGAGGCGGCGAGCGAGGGTCTGCTCGCCGAGGTACGGGAGCGGGCGGAAGGACGGACGGCATGAGCGAGAAGGCTGCGGACCACGGGGAGGGCACGCGCGCGGTGCGGGCCGGACTGCCAGAGGCGGTCAAGAACGAACCGACCCTGCCCGGCCCGGCCTTCGCCGCCCACTTCCATCTGCCGGGGGAGGTCGACGGCCCGTACACCTACGGCCGCGACACCAACCCGAGCTGGAGCCTGCTGGAGCGCGCCATCGGCGAGCTGGAGGCACCGGGACATGACGGGGTGGAGACGCTGGTCTTCGCCTCGGGCATGGCCGCCATCTCCTCCGTGCTCTTCTCGCAGCTGCGCGCCGGGGACACCGTCGTCCTGCCGAGCGACGGATACCAGGTGCTGCCGCTGATCCGCGCCCAGCTGGAGGCGTACGGCATCGCGGTGCGCACCGCGCCGACCGGCGGCGACGCGCAGCTCGACGTCCTCGACGGGGCGCGGCTGCTGTGGATCGAGAGCCCGTCCAACCCCGGTCTCGACGTGTGCGACATCCGGCGGCTCGTCGAGGCGGCACACGCGCGTGGTGCGCTCGTCGCAGTCGACAACACGCTCGCCACACCGCTCGGACAGCGCCCGCTGGACCTCGGCGCGGACTTCTCCGTGGCCAGCGGCACCAAACAGCTCACGGGGCACGGAGACGTCCTCCTCGGGTACGTCACCGGTCGCGGGGGCGAGGCCATGGACGCCGTACGCCGCTGGCGGAAGATCGTCGGGGCGATCGCGGGGCCCATGGAGGCCTGGCTCGCCCATCGCTCGATCGCCACGCTCCAGATGCGGGTCGACCGGCAGAACGCGACCGCGCTGGTGCTCGCCCGGGCACTGCGGGAGCGAACCGACGTGACCGGGCTGCGCTACCCGGGGCTGCCCGATGACCCCTCGCACAAGATCGCCTCGCAGCAGATGCGCCGCTATGGGTGCGTGATCTCCTTCACGCTGCCCACGCGCGCGCGTGCCGACCGTTTTCTCGACGCCCTGCGGCTGGTGGACGACGCGACGAGCTTCGGCGGGGTCCGCTCCACGGCCGAACGGCGCCGGCGCTGGGGCGGGGACGACGTGCCGGAGGGTTTCATCCGCTTCTCGGTCGGGGCCGAGGATCCCGAGGACCTGGTGGCGGATGTCCTGCGTGCGCTGGACGAGGCGTCCGGCTGACCCTCTCAGCAGGGGTTCTCCTGGACACGCGGCCACGTCCGGCTACGTACGACGGACGGTCCGAGCCTCCCCCCTCGTGGCTCGGACCGCCCCGGTTCTGCGCGCGAAGAACCGCGCGAACAAGGCTAGTTGACTCTGTGTCAGTGTCCAATCACAGTAGCGACAGAGACCTATCGACATATTTATAGTTGGGCCCCTGCCCCGAGGGCCGGAAAAGGGGGCGAGAGGGGGCGTCACCATGGACCTGGCCTTGCTGCGCACCTTCGTGACGGTGCACCGGGCCGGATCCTTCACCCGTGCCGCCGCGCTGCTCGGGCTGTCCCAGCCGGCCGTCACCTCGCAGATCCGCACCCTGGAACGCCAGCTGGGCCGTCCCCTGTTCTTACGGCAGGCCCGCGGCGTGACCCCCACCTCCATCGGTGACGAACTCGCCCACAAAGCCGCACCTCACCTCGACGCCCTGGTGGAGATCACCGAGACCGGCCTGGACGACGAGTCCTCCCTGCGCACACTGCATCTCGCGGGGCCTCCCGAGTTCACAGCCGAGCGGGCGCTGCCCGCCCTCACCGAGCTGACCGGCGAGGACGGCCAGGGCTTCGCCCTGCGTGCCTCCTTCGGCAACGCCGAGGAGACGCTGGAGGGCTTGGCCGCCGGACATCACGATCTGGCCATCAGCACAGCCCGCCCGCGGGGCGCCCTGCTCACCGCGAGCACGCTCTGCGACGAGGAGCACGTCCTGGTCGCCGCCCCGAGCTGGGCCGGCCGGCTCGGCCCGGTGGATGTGGCGAAGAGCCTGCCCGCCGTCAAGCGAGCCCCCGCGTTCGAGGACGTCCCCGTGATCGAGGTGCACGAGTCGCTGCCCTTCGTCTCGCGCTACTGGGCCTCCGTCTTCGATTCCCGCCCAGCCGCACCGGGAACGGTGGTCGTCCCCGATCTGCGTGCCGTCCTCGCCTGCGCCGTCGCGGGCGCCGGGCTCGCCGTGCTGCCGCGCTACCTGTGCTCTGACGCTTTGGAGCGCGGTGACGTCATCGCGCTGCACGAACCCGCCGTGCCGCCGCTGCGCACCTACTTCCTGGTCGTGCGCACCGGGACGCTGGCCATGCCGCATATCGCGCGGGCGCACGAATGGCTGCTGCGGGCGGCTTCCGACTGGTGCTGAGCAGGGATTACGCACTTCTCACGCAGTGATCCCGGCCAGTGACGCCACGCGATGTTTCACGTGGAACCATCCGGGCCACATACCCCCCATGACCGTCCGACCCGTGGTCAAGCGCACCGCCCGTGCCGTCCTGCTCGACGGCGATGATCTGATCCTGATCAAGCGCACCAAACCCGGCATGGATCCTTACTGGCTGACTCCCGGCGGTGGAGTCGAGCCGACGGACACGACCGTCGTCGACGCCCTGCACCGCGAGGTGTACGAGGAGCTCGGCGCGAAGATCACCGACGTGGTGCCCTGCTTCGTGGACACCGTCGAGCACATCGGTGACGACGGCGGCGCGACCGGCGTGAAGGTGCAGCACTTCTTCGTCTGCCACCTGGAGTCGATGGACACGTCCCTGCGGCACGGCCCCGAAGTGGACGAGCCCATCGGGGAGTACGAGATCGTCCGGGTGCCGTTCACCCGTGTCGGGATCGCCTCCGTCCACCTGGTCCCGCTGTCCCTGCGCCACTATCTGGACGGCAACATCGAGGGCGTACGGGCCATGCACGCACCCGACCTGGGCTGAGCTCTCAGGGGATCACCGGGCCGGGACGAGTTCCTCCACGGCGTCGTGCCGTATGCGTTCCGGCGGGATCCCGAGGGACCTGAGGGTGTCCACACCGCTGCGGATCATGCCGGGCGGGCCCGAGAGGTAGGCGTCGTACTTGTGCCAGGGGCCGTACGCGCGTACGGCCTCCGGGAGCTGGAGACGGGCCTGCTGATCGACGACGGCCCGGACCGACAGCCACGGATGGGACTGCTGGAGCCTGAGCATCGTGTCGATGTCGTACAGGTCGTTGTCGGTGCGGGCCCCGTAGAACACCTCGACCGCTCGTCGTGCGCCGTGTTCGGCCACGTCCTCGACCAGCGCCTTGATCGGAGCTATGCCGGTGCCGCCGCCCAGACAGAGCAGTCCGCTGTCGCTGGTGTGGTCCACGGTCATGGAGCCGCTCGGGGGGCCGAGCCGGATGATGTCGCCGGGGCGGGCCCGGTGCACCAGGGCACCGGAGACCCAGCCCGCGGGGACGGCCTTCACGTGGAACGACAGGAGCCCGTCCGAGCGGGGCGCCGTGGCGAAGGAGTAGTGCCGCCATATGCGCGGCCACCACGGTGTCTCCAGGCTCGTGTACTGGCCTGCGAGGAACGGATAGGGCTGGTCGGGCCGGACGGTGACGACAGCGATGTCCGAGGTCCTCAGCTCGTGCGACACAACCTCCGCGTGCCACCAGGCCGGAGCGTGGTGCTCGTCCGCGGCCGCGGCGTCGATCATCACCTGCGAGATCGTCGTGTACGCCCGGACCCAGGCCGCTTCGGTCTCCGGGTCCCAGCTGCTGGAGGCGTGCCTGCTCAACGCGCCGATGAGGCACTCCCCGACCGCCGGGTAGTGCTCGGCGCGGGTGCCGTACTTGCGGTGGCCGCGGCCCAGGTTCTGCAGGTAGTCCACCAGGGCGGGAGAGTCGTCGATGAGCTCGGCCGCCGTCAGCAGTGCCCTGAACAGGCGGTCCCGCTGAGCGTCCATGGCGGCGGGGAACAGCGGGCGCAGATAGGGGTGGCGTACGAAGAGCAGCGCGTAGAAGTACGACGTGACCTGCTCGGCGACAGGCGCGACCTCGGCCATGGTCCGGCGGATGCGGACGGCGTCCGGGGAGGGCGGCTGGCCTCTCGGGGACAGGCCCGGGAACCGGGGAGGGGTGGTGCCGGGTGCCGTGGGGGCGGGTGTTCCCTCGGCGGGCTTCGCTGTTCCGCGGTGGGCGGCTGTCAGGGCTCCTGGAGAGGTTCCGGTCGTCGGCCGGTCGTGTGAGGAGAACCAGCCGGCCCCGCCCCCGGAAGTGCCGTCGTCGTCCGACATGGCGGTCGGAGCGTCCATGGTGTGCCTCGCCTCGAACATCTTTCGGTCGGTCTGCGCACTTCCTCGGTCGGAAGACGCCTGCTTTCCCCCGCAGACGGCTTGCTTTCCCCGCTCGGCTTCACGGCCCCCGCGACACCCTCAGTGCAGCGTCCCACTCCGCGCAAATACGCAAGCCGCATACCCACGAATGCAGGTCCTCGATCTCTGCGTCCCGTTAAGCTGCATTGCCCTGCTCCTGACCGCCTGGGTTCACACGAATTGACGCAATTACCGAGCGTGGCGCACCAATTCATAGGCTTCCCACAGATCCATGCCGATGTAGGAGTGGGTCGAGAGAGCGGACAGGTGATGGTCCGCATTGACCGCCACCGAGATCGGCACCGCGGCGAACAGATCCTTGTCGGAGGACGAGTCGCCATAGGCAATGCAATCGGCCCGTGTCACGCCGAACTGCTCGCACAGCCGGTCCGCGATCAACACCTTGGCGGCGGCACTGAGCACCCCGGCGGGATCCACGGGCTCGGCGAAGGGGACGGCCGGGAAGCGAGACCCGTATGCGGCATGCGCTCCCCAGCCGGTGAGCCGCTCCACGAAGAAGGACGGCGAGAGTGATACGACCGCGCAGTAGTCCCCCTGCTCCCTGATTTCCGCCCACACTTCACGGATGCGGGCCAGCCACGGGGCGCCGTCGAAGGCCGCGACAACATGGGCCTCGGTCAGGGAGGCCCACAACGCATACACCTGCTGCGCGTATTCGGGCGGGTCTATCAGTCCGGCCCCGACCGCCTGGTCGAGTGCCACCGTCTCGGCCTCTAGTCCGAGCTGCCGGGATATCTGCACCGGCGCGCTGGTCCCGTGCAGCAAAGTGCCGTCGAGGTCGAAGAGATGAAGTCTCGCCATGCGCCAGAGGTTAGTGGTCCCTTGGAGAGCACATGGTCAGGAGACCAATGATGGGTCATGGACGCTTCCGGTCGATCGTCGGACGGTCGCCGTTCTCCGATGTTTCACGTGAAACACCCGGCATCTGATCACGTGTTGTGCGCTTGGCTACGACATGGCCAAAAGCTTGTACACACCCCGGGAAACTGGTGGACGCCGAGGGCACACGTCGGACAGCCTGACCTGCGTGCCTACTCCTTCTCTTGCCTCTCTCCCCATCCGCCGTCTGACGCTACGGGATCTCACCGCCTGCGCGGACCTGTCCGAGGACCGGGGGTGGCCACGCGAGGAACACAAGTGGGGCCTCCTCCTGGCGGCCGGAAAGGGCTACGGCATCGACGATCCCGCCGGAGGGCTCGTCACGGCATGCGTGGTCACGGAGTACGGCCCCTACAGCGAGCCCGATCTGGGAGCGATCGGGATGGTGCTGGTCGCCGAACGGCACGCCCGTCAGGGTATCGGCCGTCGGCTCATGCGCCACATTCTCTCCGCGATGGGCACCACCCCGCTGACCCTCCACGCCACGCCGTACGGCCGGCCGCTCTACGAGGAGCTGGGCTTCAAGGTCATCGGCCGGGCGGAGATGCTCAGCGGTCACTTCATCCCGGGCGGCCCGGCGCCGACGGTGAGCACGCGCGCGGCCGGCGCGGAGGACCTCTCCGCGATCCTCCGGCTCGACGAGGAGGTGCTCGGCACCGATCGCACGCACCTCATCACCCGGCTGCCCGCCTTCGCCGACCAGTTCCGCGTCGCCGAGGAGGACGGCCGGATCATCGGGTACGCCTCTGCCTGGCCCAACATGCACACTCATGTCGTGGGTCCGCTGGTCGCCCGCGACACCGCGACGGCCCAGGCACTCATCACGTCCCTCGCAGCCGGCACCGACCGGCCCCTGCGCACCGACATCGACGTACGGCACGAAGAGCTGCGGGCGTGGGCCAAGGAACGGGGCCTGGACCCGGTCGCCTTCAACTCGGTCATGACGTACGGGATCCCGGAGCTGCCGGGTGACTGGACCCGGCGGTTCGCTCCCCTGACGGTGGCCGCGCTCTGAGACACAGCTGTACGTCATGTGGTTTCAGTGGTGCGCCGCGGTCTTCTGGTCAGCCGGTGTCGCTCCCGCGACCACGGCGCTCGGCGCGTTGTCGCGGCGTTCCAGTGCGGCCGAGAGGAAGGCGAGCAGGAGAGCACCTGTGGCCAGGGCGGCGCCCACCCAGTTGGGGGCCGTGTAGCCGAACCCGGCCGAGATGACCAGCCCGCCGAGCCAGGCGGAGAGGGCGTTGCCGAGGTTGAAGGCACCGATGTTGACGGCCGAGGCGAGCGTCGGTGCCTCGTGCGCCTGGTCGAGGACCCTCTTCTGGAGCGGCGGCACGGTGGCGAAGCCCAGGGCGCCGACGAGAGCGATCGTGACGCCGGCCAGGACCTTGTGGTGCGCGGTGACCGTGAAGAGCGCGAGCACGACGGCCAGAGCGCCCAGGGAGACGTACAGCATGGGCATCAGGGCCCGGTCCGCGTACTTGCCGCCGACGAGGTTGCCGCCGACCATTCCGAGGCCGAAGAGGACCAGCAGCCAGGTCACCGAGCCGTCGGCGAAGCCCGCCACGTGGGTCATCATCGGCGCGATGTAGGTGATGGCGGCGAAGACACCGCCGAAGCCGAGGACGGTCATCGCCATGGCGAGCAGCACCTGGGCGCTCTTGAAGGCGGCCAGTTCGTGACGCAGGCGCACACCCTCCGGCCGGGGCACCTCCGGGACAAGCCTGGCGATGCCGACCAGGCCGACAACACCGAGGGCGGCGACGATCGCGAAGGTGAGACGCCAACCGGCACTCTGGCCGATCAGCGTGCCCAACGGGACGCCCACCACATTGGCGACGGTGAGACCGGTGAACATCATCGCGATGGCTCCGGCCCTCCTGTCCGGGGCCACCAGGTCGGCGGCGACGACCGCGCCGATCCCGAAGAAGGCTCCGTGAGCGAGGGACGCGACCACGCGGCCAATGAGCATGACGCTGAAGGCCGGTGCGAGGGCGGAGAGCAGGTTGCCCACGATGAACAGGCCCATCAGCAGCATCAGCATCCGCTTGCGGGAGATCTTGGTTCCGAGGGCGGTCATCAGCGGGGCACCGAACATGACGCCGAGGGCGTAGCCGGTGACCAGGAAGCCGGCGGTGGGGATGGAGACCCCGAAGTCGTCAGCGACCTCGGGCAGCAACCCCATGATCACGAACTCGGTCGTGCCGATTCCGAAGGCCCCGATCGCGAGGGCCAGAAGGGCGAGCGGCATGGGGGTGACACCTTCCCAGAAGATTGCAGGAGCATGTTGCGCACGCCCACAATAATTGCAGACGCGCTATATCTGCAAGCGGTGGCAATCCCATCGGGGGCCTGCCGATGAGTGCCGCGCGTAGGGTGCGGGCATGGGAGATCTTGAGATTCGGCCCGCCACGACGGACGACGTGCCCGCGATCGTGGGCATGCTCGCCGACGACCCCTTGGGCGCCCAGCGGGAGTCCCCCGACGACCTGAACCCCTACCTGGCCGCGCTGGAACGCCTCTCCTCGGACCCGAACCAGCATCTGGTCGTCGCCACACGAGGAGATCGGGTGGTCGGCACCCTCCAGCTCACCATCGTTCCGGGTCTGTCCCGGCGCGGTGCCACCCGATCCATCATCGAGGCGGTGCGCATCCACGCCGACGAGCGCGGCAGTGGACTCGGGTCGCGGCTCATCGAGTGGGCGATCGAGGAATCCCGTCGCCAGAACTGCCAGTTGGTGCAGCTGACGTCCGACAACACCCGCACGGACGCCCACCGCTTCTACGAACGGCTCGGTTTCACGGCCTCCCATGTGGGCTTCAAGCTGACCCTGTGACCTCTCCGAGAACCGTTTTCTCTCCACGGCCGGTGGCGTCCTGTTTCACGTGAAACAGGACGCCACGGGGTCGATCGGGCAGGGGCGTCTAGCCGATCCCCCGCCACCCCTGCGGATCCACTCCACCCGGCACGGAAGACCCCTCGTCGTACGGCTGCCGCGTGAACACGAATGAACCGAGGTCGAGGTGGTCCACGGTCCCGTCAGGCCGCCGTACGGCCTTCAGCACCTCCCCGTGGTAGTAGCCCTCCAGGCCGGCCCAGGTGCCGTCGCCATTGGCCCGGAATCGCGATCTGCGGCCCCCACCCGCCAGGGGTTCCAGCGAGACGAGTCCATCCGCCGTCAGCCGCAGTGCGAATCCGTTCGTCCCCCAGTACCACTGACCCGCCAACTCCAGCGCGGGGGAATCGGCTTCACGCATCGGCCGCCAGGGTTCGGGGATCCTTGGCTCGGCCTCGGCGACGATCCGCACGAGATCGGACGCCACGAGGGACAGCGACGGGCCGGACGTGCAGTTGGCCAGCACGACCGCGGCGACGTCGTCCACCAGGCTGATCGTGAGATTCGCGAGGAAGCCCGGCAGTGAGCCCGAATGGCCCACGAGCAGCCGCCCTTCCCGGTGCTGGATCTGCAGTCCCAGCCCGTAGGTGGCACCGTCGGCGAGTTCCCCCACCCCGGCCGGCGCCGCGGGGGTGCGCATCTCACGCACGGTCTCCGCACCCAGGACACGGTCGTCGCCGTTCGTCAGGAAGACCGCGAAGCGGGCCAAGTCGTCCGTGGTGGACCAGAGTTGCCCCGCGGGAGCCATCCGCCCGAGGTCCTCGGCGGGCTCGGGCATCATCACATCGGCCCACGGATGCACCGCCCAGCCGCCCGCATGCGGCGCTTCAGGACGGGCGCTCGTGCGGCCGAGGCCCAGCGGCTCGAGAACCTCACGCCGCAGCACCTCCTCCCACGGCGCCCCGCGGAGCTTCTCCACGAGTGCTCCCAGCAGGGTGTAGCCGGGATTCGAATAGTGGAAGCGGCGTCCCACCGGATGCAGGAAGGGCTGCTCACCCAGTACGTCGGCGAGTTCGGGACGCAGATCCGCCGAGGAGCGCTCCCACCACGGCGCAGGCGTCTCGGCAGCCAACCCCCCGGTGTGAGCGAGGAGTTCGGCGATCGTGGCTTCCCCCGCACCCGTGCCTGTCAGGTGCTTCTCCAGCGGGTCACCGAGATCGAGCAGCCCTTCGTCGCGCAGGCGCAGGACGAGGACGGCGGTGAAGGTCTTGGTGATCGAGCCGATGCGGTACTGCACGTTCCCGTCAGGGCCGTGCCCGTCCACCGAGGTGCGCGCTCCGTGCCACACGGCCCGGCCGTCCCGCACGACCGCCGCGACCAGCGAGGGTGCCCTCCCTTCCGCCTGAGCCACAGCGATCCGGTGCAGCAGCGCCCGGCGCGTGCCGGGGAGCAGCTCTTCCTGAGATGTCGTCATGGGCCCAGTCCATCCCGCGGGGGACGCGGGCGTCGACTTCTTTGGGCCCGGGGTGCGGAGCCCTTCCGACAACAGCCGCCGCAGCGCGGCGAGGGCATCAGGTCTGTGCCATGTCCACGAAACGCGAGTAGTGGCCCTGGAAGGCGACGGTGATCGTCGCCGTGGGGCCGTTACGGTGCTTGCCCACGATGATGTCCGCCTCGCCCGCGCGGGGGGACTCCTTCTCGTAGGCGTCCTCACGGTGCAGCAGGATCACCATGTCGGCGTCCTGCTCGATGGAGCCCGACTCACGCAGGTCGGACACCATGGGCTTCTTGTCCGTGCGCTGCTCGGGTCCACGGTTGAGCTGCGAGAGCGCGATCACCGGGACCTCCAACTCCTTGGCCAGGAGCTTGAGGTTACGGGACATGTCCGAGACCTCCTGCTGACGGCTCTCGGAGCGCTTGGAACCACCGGCCTGCATCAGCTGCAGATAGTCGATGATCACGAGCTTGATGTCATTGCGCTGTTTCAGCCGCCGGCACTTCGCGCGGATCTCCATCATCGACAGGTTCGGGGAGTCGTCGATGTAGAGCGGTGCGGAGGACACCTCGGGCATCCGGCGCGCCAGCCGGGTCCAGTCCTCGTCGGTCATGGTGCCCGACCGCATGTGGTGCAGGGCCACGCGCGCCTCGGCGGACAGCAGGCGCATCGCGATCTCGTTGCGGCCCATTTCGAGGGAGAAGATGACGCTGGGCAGGTTGTGCTTGATCGAGGCCGCGCGGGCGAAGTCCAGCGCGAGGGTGGACTTACCCATGGCCGGACGGGCCGCGATGACGATCATCTGCCCCGGGTGCAGACCGTTGGTGAGGGAGTCGAGGTCGGTGAAGCCGGTGGGCACACCGGTCATCTCGCCACTGCGTGAGCCGATCGCCTCGATCTCGTCGAGCGCACCCTCCATGATGTCGCCGAGCGGCAGATAGTCCTCGCTGGTGCGCTGCTCGGTGACCGCGTAGATCTCGGCCTGGGCGCGGTTGACGATCTCGTCGACGTCGTCGTCGCCCGCGTATCCCATCTGGGTGATCCGCGTCCCCGCCTCGACCAGCCGCCGCAGGACCGCCCGCTCGTGGACGATCTCCGCGTAGTACTCGGCGTTGGCCGCCGTGGGCACGGTCTGGACGAGCGTGTGCAGATACGATGCGCCGCCCACCTTGTTGATCTCACCCCGCTTGGTGAGTTCCGCGGCGATCGTGATGGGGTCGGCCGGCTCGCCCTTGGCGTAGACGTCCAGGATCGCCTGGAAGATCGTCTCGTGGGCGGGCTTGTAGAAGTCGTGGCCCTTGATGACCTCGACGACGTCCGCGATGGCGTCCTTGGACAGGAGCATGCCGCCGAGGACGGACTGCTCGGCGTCCAGGTCCTGGGGCGGGACCCGCTCGAAGGCCGTGCCTCCGCCGTCCCACTCACCGGTGTCCCTGCCGCGGTCGTGCTGCTCGTCACGCCCCCGGCCTCCGTCGCCGCGACGACGCGAGGAAGGCAGACGATCGCTGGGCCCGCTGTCGGCCCACGGGTCGTCCAAGGGCTCGGAAATGCTCACCGAGCCACCTCCTCCCGTCCGCCGAGCGGACCTCGCCGTGCTTCTCAGTTCTACGGCACGGCACTGACAAATGAGACGCCCAACTCCGGTTCTGGCGCGTCGGTTTTGTGATGGTTTCCCAGCCGACGAACGGAGCGGGCGCCGGACCACCGTAGGCCCGCGGGCACCGTCAGCCAATCTGGTTATCCACAGGCCATGTGGACGACGGCCCGGATGCTGTGGAGAACTGCTCAAAACCTGTGCACGACCCGGTGGACAGCCCTGTGAACAAGCTCCCCATCATTCCCACAGAGCCGCCCTGACCTGCGCCTTCGCCATCCACTGGCTGTGCAGAAGAAAAACTTTCCCGGTCGGCTCAAGATCAGTTCGAACTGTACACAGCTGTGCACACCACCCGAACACGAGTAAGGGTCTCGACCGCATTGCATCACTTACCTGTGGACGATTAGATTGGTGCACATGACACAGGCGCCCGCGACTCCCAAGGCCACCCGCCGACAGCACGACCGCGAGATCGTCGCGCTCGCCGTCCCGGCCTTCGGCGCGCTGGTCGCCGAGCCCCTTTTCGTCATGGCCGACAGCGCGATCGTCGGCCATCTGGGCACCGCCCAACTCGCCGGACTCGGCATCGCCTCGGCCCTCCTCATGACGGCCGTCAGTGTCTTCGTCTTCCTCGCCTACGCCACCACCGCAGCCGTTGCTCGCCGGGTAGGAGCGGGCGACCTCCAGGCCGCCATCCGGCAGGGCATGGACGGCATCTGGCTGGCACTGCTGCTCGGGGCAGTTGTCATCGCCGTCGTCCTTCCCACGGCCCCGTCGCTCGTGGAACTCTTCGGAGCCTCCGACACCGCCGCCCCCTACGCGACGACCTACCTGCGGATCTCGGCCCTCGGCGTCCCGGCCATGCTGGTGGTGCTCGCCTCGACCGGCGTACTCCGCGGGCTCCAGGACACCAAGACCCCTCTCTACGTCGCCATCGCCGGCTTCGTGGCCAATGGCGTCCTCAACGCAGGCCTCGTCTACGGCGCCGACCTCGGCATCGCGGGCTCCGCCTGGGGCACCGTCATCGCCCAGTGCGGCATGGCCGCGGCCTACCTCGTGGTCGTCATCCGGGGAGCCCGCCGCCATGGCGCCTCCTTGCGTCCTGACGCCGCAGGGATCAGGGCCTCCGCCCAAGCCGGTGTCCCTCTGCTGGTCCGCACGCTCTCCCTGAGAGCGATCCTGATGATCGCCACGGCCGTCGCAGCCCGTCTGGGAGACGCCGACATCGCCGCCCACCAGATCATCCTGTCCCTGTGGAGCCTGCTCGCCTTCGCCCTGGATGCCATCGCCATCGCCGGGCAGGCCATCATCGGTCGCTATCTGGGCGCCGGAGACACCGAAGGGGCACGACAGTCATGTCGTCGGATGGTCGAGTGGGGCATCGCGGTCGGTGTCGGCCTCGGCGTGCTGGTCGTACTCTCCCGCCCGCTGTTCCTTCCCTTGTTCACCAGTGACTCCACGGTCACGGACACCGCCCTGCCCGCTCTGGTGATCGTGGCTCTCTCCCAACCGATCTGCGGTGTCGTCTTCGTCCTGGACGGTGTCCTGATGGGAGCCGGCGATGGGCCCTACCTCGCCTGGGCCATGGTGATCACCCTGGCCGCGTTCGCCCCGGCGGCGCTCCTCGTGCCCGTTCTGGATGGCGGTCTCACCGCCCTGTGGGCAGCGATGACGGTGATGATGCTGATCCGGATGCTGACGCTCTGGCTACGCACCCGTTCGGGCCGCTGGATCGTCACCGGCGCGACCCGTTGACCGTTTCACGTGAAACACCATGAGCCGTCCTGTTTCACGTGAAACACGGGAAGCCCCACGACGACCTGCACCAAGGCACGCAAGAGGGGCCGTACCTCGCTGGGTACGGCCCCTCTCACCACTGCTCAAGCCACGCGCAGCGGTCAGGCCGCGACGACCTCGATGTTGACCTTGGCGGCAACCTCGGGGTGCAGACGCACGGACGTCTCGTGGGCGCCCAGCGTCTTGATCGGCGAGCCCAGCTCGATGCGGCGCTTGTCGACCTCGGGGCCACCGGAAGCCTTGATCGCGGAAGCGATGTCGGCCGGGGTGACGGAACCGAAGAGACGACCGGCGTCGCCGGAGCGGACGGCCAGGCGGACCTTGACGCCCTCAAGCTGGGCCTTCACCTGGTTGGCCTGCTCGATGGTCTGGATCTCGTGGATCTTGCGAGCACGACGGATCTGCTCGACGTCCTTCTCGCCACCCTTGGTCCAACGGATCGCGAAGTTCCGCGGGATCAGGTAGTTGCGAGCGTAACCGTCCTTGACGTCGACGACGTCGCCCGCGGCACCGAGGCCGGAGACCTCGTGGGTGAGGATGATCTTCATTAGTCGGTCACCCTTCCCTTATCGCGCGGTGGAGGTGTAGGGCAGCAGCGCCATCTCACGGCTGTTCTTGACGGCCGTGGCGACGTCACGCTGGTGCTGCGTGCAGTTGCCGGTCACGCGGCGGGCACGGATCTTGCCGCGGTCGGAAATGAACTTCCGCAGCATGTTCGTGTCCTTGTAGTCCACGTACGTGACCTTGTCCTTGCAGAAAGCGCAGACCTTCTTCTTAGGCTTGCGCACAGGCGGCTTCGCCATGGTGTTTCTCCTGTGTGATCAAGAAGTGTGGGTACGACCCACCCCTCGGCCGAAGGCCTAGAAGGGGGGCTCGTCCGAGTAGCCGCCGCCACCGCCGCCGCCGGAGTTTCCACCCCAGCCGCCGCCACCGCCCTGGTTGCCACCGGCGGGAGCGCCGGTCGCCCACGGGTCGTCGGCAGGAGCGCCGCCGCCCTGCTGACCGCCGCCGGGGCCACCGCCCCAGCCGCCGCCACCCTGGCCGCCGGCGCCACCGCCGCCGTAACCGCCCTGGCCACCACGACCGGCACCGCCGGACGTCTTGGTGACCTTGGCCGTGGCACTGCGCAGGCTGGCGCCGACTTCCTCGACGTCCAGCTCGTAGACCGTGCGCTTGACGCCCTCACGGTCCTCGTAGGACCGCTGCTTCAGCCGGCCCTGCACGATGACGCGCATGCCTCGCTGGAGCGACTCGGCGACGTTCTCCGCCGCCTGACGCCAGACCGAGCAGGTCAGGAACAGGCTCTCGCCGTCCTTCCACTCGTTCGTCTGACGGTCGAAGGTGCGGGGGGTGGACGCGACACGGAACTTCGCGACCGCCGCACCGGAAGGGGTGAAGCGCAGCTCGGGGTCGTCGACAAGATTGCCGACGACCGTGATGACGGTCTCGCCTGCCATGGGGAACCTCTCGGCGGGTTTGCTCTGGCTGCTTGGTTGCTGCTACTCGGATCCCGGGATCAACCGAGCTGGAGAGCTCAGTGGGTCTCGGGGCGGAGGACCTTGGTCCGGAGGACCGACTCGTTCAGGTTCAGCTGGCGGTCGAGCTCCTTGACGACCGCAGGCTCGGCCTGCAGGTCGATGACCGAGTAGATGCCCTCGGGCTTCTTCTTGATCTCGTACGAGAGCCGACGACGGCCCCAGGTGTCGACCTTCTCCACCTTGCCGTTGCCCTCACGGACGACGGAGAGGAAGTTCTCGATCAGGGGGGCGACAGCGCGCTCCTCCAGATCGGGGTCGAGGATGACCATCACCTCGTAATGACGCATGTGGAACCCACCTCCTTTGGACTCAACGGCCACGGTCGTTCCGTGGCAGGAGGGTTGTGATGCGTACGCAACGGTATCGGCCGCCACTGACAATCGGGGCTTCCTCGCGGTAGACCCGGTCGTGACATGGGCAGACACCGTGCAGACGGTACAGACTACCCGCACACCGGCTTCCGGTTGAAATCCGGCCCCGAGGGCGGCCACTCTGTACCCATCGGGTGTGTATGGCGCTACGGTGCGCCGTCTTCCGCAGGAGGTGCCCTATGGCACAGGCAATGCGACCCAACACCGCCGGAGGCCTCTTCGCCACGGACGGAAAGCCCCACCCCCTCCAGGACACGCTGCTCGCGGTGACCCTGGTGCTGGGGATCACGGCCTTCGTCTCGGCGATGTTCGACGACCTGCACCTGCTCAGCTCCTGGACCGGCCTGGTGGGCATCCTCACCGGCGCGTACGGCCAGTGGATCTCGGAGACCACCCGGGAGCGCTTCGGGCTGATCCTGGGCCTCGGCGCCGCCGCGGTCGGATTCTTCCTCGGCATGGCGCACGGAGGTCTCTTCGGCGGGGTCATCAGCTGACGCCGCGGGCACTGCCCACCTGACACCACCCAAAGCACCACGGAACGCCTCGGCGGCCCCCGAGCCGAGGCGCGGGTTCCGTACGCCCAGCCAGGGCGCTCGCAAGGCGCAGTAGGCTTCGGCGCGAGAGCCGGAGCCCCTGTACCCATGGGGACACACCAGCCCGAGGAGCGCCCCGAATGAGCCTGACCCTGAGGACGATCAGCCGCGAGCAGCATCTGGCATACATCCAGAGCCTGCCCTCGGCGAGCCACATGCAGGTTCCTGCCTGGGCAGACGTCAAGGCGGAGTGGCGCTCCGAGAGCCTCGGCTGGTTCGACGAGAAGACCGGCGAGCTGGTCGGCGCGGGCCTGGTCCTCTACCGTCAGCTGCCCAAGATCAAGCGCTATCTCGCCTATCTGCCCGAGGGCCCGGTCATCAACTGGTTCGCGCCGAATCTGACCGAGTGGCTGGAACCGATGCTCGCGCACCTCAAGCACCAGGGCGCGTTCTCCGTGAAGATGGGCCCTCCGGTGATCATCCGGCGTTGGGAGGCCACGTCCATCAAGGCGGGCATCCAGAACCCGGACGTGAAGCGCCTGCGGGACATCGAGGCGGACTTCATCGAGCCGCGTGCCTTCGAGGTCGCCGACAAGCTGCGCCGTATGGGCTGGCAGCAGGGTGAGGACGGGGGAGCCGGCTTCGGTGACGTCCAGCCCCGCTACGTCTACCAGGTGCCGCTCGCGAACCGGTCCCTGGAAGAGGTCCACAAGAACTTCAACCAGCTGTGGCGCCGCAACATCAAGAAGGCCGAGAAGGCCGGCGTCGAGGTCGTCCAGGGCGGTTACCAGGACCTCGAGGAATGGCAGCGGCTGTACGAGATCACCGCGGTGCGCGACCACTTCCGGCCGCGCCCGCTGTCGTACTTCCAGCGGATGTGGACGGCCCTCAACACCGAGGACCCCAACCGGATGCGGCTGTACTTCGCCCGGCACGAGGGCGTGAACCTGTCGGCGGCGACCATGCTGATCGTCGGCGGCCACGTCTGGTACTCCTACGGCGCCTCCGACAACATCGGCCGCGAGGTCCGGCCCTCGAACGCGATGCAGTGGCGGATGCTGCGTGACGCCTACGCGCTCGGCGCGACCGTCTACGACCTGCGGGGCATCTCCGACTCGCTGGACGAGACCGACCACCTCTTCGGTCTGATCCAGTTCAAGGTGGGCACGGGCGGTCAGGCCGCCGAGTACCTCGGCGAGTGGGACTTCCCGCTCAACAAGCTGCTCCACAAGGCGCTCGACATCTACATGTCGCGCCGCTGACATCGCGTCGTTCGCTTCAATAGCTCGCACACCTCTGATACACCGCAGCCACTAGAAAGGTTCCGGGTCCGGCCATGGCGCTCACGCTCTACGTCGACACCGCGCGCTGGCGGGCGCACCACAAGCACGTGCAGGAGCAGTTCCCGGGGCTCGTCCCGGTCTGCAAGGGCAACGGCTACGGCTACGGGCACGAGCGGCTGGCGGAGGAGGCCACCCGGCTGGGCTCGGACATCCTCGCCGTCGGCACGACGTACGAGGCCGCGCGGATCAAGGACTGGTTCGGCGGTGACCTGCTGGTGCTGACGCCGTACCGGCGCGGCGAGGAGCCGGTTCCGCTGCCCGACCGGGTCATCCGCTCGGTGTCCTCCATCGACGGCGTCTACGGCCTCGTGGGCGCCCGTGTGGTCATCGAGGTCATGTCCTCGATGAAGCGGCACGGCATCAGCGAGCAGGACCTGCCGCAGCTGCACGCCGCCATAGAGAACGTCCGCCTGGAGGGCTTCGCGATCCACCTGCCGCTCGACCGCACCGACGGCTCCGACGCCGTCGAGGAGGTCATCGGCTGGATGGACCGGCTGCGCGCGGCCCGGCTGCCGCTGCACACCATGTTCGTCAGCCACCTCAAGGCCGAGGACCTCGCCCGGCTCCAGCAGCAGTTCCCGCAGACCCGTTTCCGGGCCCGCATCGGGACCCGGCTGTGGCTCGGGGACCACGACGCCACCGAGTACCGCGGCGCCGTCCTGGACGTCACGCGCGTCTCCAAGGGGGACCGCTTCGGCTACCGGCAGCAGAAGGCAGCCTCCGACGGCTTCCTGGTGGTCGTGGCGGGCGGTACGTCGCACGGGGTGGGTCTGGAGGCCCCGAAGGCCCTGCACGGCGTCATGCCGCGCGCCAAGGGCGTCGCCCGGGCCGGCCTGGCCACGGTCAACCGGAACCTTTCTCCGTTCGTCTGGGGCGGCAAGCAGCGCTGGTTCGCCGAGCCGCCGCACATGCAGGTCTCCATCCTGTTCGTGCCCTCGGACGCCCCGGAGCCGAAGGTCGGTGAGGAACTGGTGGCCCATCTGCGGCACACCACCACGCAGTTCGACCGCATCGTCGACCGCTGAGCACCTCGCCTACCTCGCGCACCTCGCGCATCACAGCGAAAAGGCCGTACACGGAATGCCCGTGCACGGCCTTTCACGCGTGTGCCCCAACCGGCATACGCCATATGGGGGCCGTTCGCTCAGAGCGAACGGTCGGTGGACTCCCGGTCTCCGCCCCACTCCACCTGAGGGCCGTCGAAGTGGGCCGCGTGCCGCGGTGGATGGGCGGCGGGACCCAGCACGAAGACATCGGCGGCTCCGTCGAGCACGCCACCTGAGGGATCGTCGTCGCCGGCCCGGCGCACCACGTCCCGTTCCGGCATGAGGATGTCGCGCACAACCATCGCGCACAGGTAGACCGTGCCCAGCAGATGCAGACCGATGGCCCAGTGGTAGCCGTCGGTCGGCAGACCCTTGTGGGCGTTGCCGCTGGTCGTGTACGCGAGGTACATCCAGATCCCCAGGAAGTACGCCACCTCGCACGCCTGCCAGATGAGGAAGTCGCGCCACTTGGGCCGGGCGAGTACGGCCAGCGGCACCATCCACAGGACGTACTGCGGCGAGTAGACCTTGTTGGTGAGGATGAACACGGCGACGATCAGGAACGCCAGCTGGGCGAAGCGCGGCCGGCGCGGGGCGGTCAGGGCCAGCACCGCGATGCCCGCGCAGCACAGCAGCACCAGCAGCATGGCGAGGGTGTTGACGGTCTCGGTGCTCAGCGGGTCGGCGGAGTTCTGGGCCAGGATCAGCCAGAACGAGCCGAAGTCCACGCCCCGCTCCTGGCTGAACGTGTAGAACTTCGACCAGCCGTCGAAGGCGAAGAACATCACCGGCAGGTTCACCACGAGCCAGGAGACGACCGCGCCGCCCAGGGCCTTGCCGAAGTCCCGCCACTTGCCCGCCCGCCAGCACAGCACGAACAGCGGCCCGAGCAGGAAGACCGGGTAGAGCTTGGCGGCCGTGGCGAGCCCCAGGAGGACCCCGAAGGCGAGCGAACGGCCCCGCGCCCACATCAGCATCGCGGAGGCCGTCAGAGCGACCGCCAGCAGGTCCCAGTTGATGGTGGCGGTCAACGCGAAGGCCGGCGCCAGGGCGACCAGGAGACCGTCCCAGGGCCGGCGGGCGTGGGTACGGCTGACGCAGACGACGATGACGGCCGCGCAGACCATCAGCATCCCGGCGTTGACCATCCAGTACCACTGCTCCTGGTCCTGGATGCTGCCGCTCCCCGGCGTGAGCCAGGCGGCCACCTCCATGAACACACCGGTCAGCACCGGGTATTCGAGGTACTGCATGTCACCGGGAAGCTTGTCGAAGTACGGGACGAGCCCGTCGGCGAAGCCGCGCCCCTGGTAGAGGTGCGGGATGTCCGAGTAGCACGCGTGGGTGTACTGGGAGCTGGCCCCGAAGAACCAGCCGCCGTTGTAGCAGGGCGCCTTCTGGACCAGGCCGAGCGCGAACATGCCGATGGCCACGAGCGCGATGATCCGGACGGGCGTCCACCAGGAGGTCCCCAGCAGGGCGCGCCGCCCCAGCGGACCGCCGATGAACTCGCTGCCGTTCCTGGAGACCTCGTCGTCCTTGGTCGGAAGCACTGGCTCCGACTCGTGCACGCTCGCTGGCGTCGATTCAGCACTGGGCATGCCGCACATCCTGCCGTACGAGGCTGGGAATACGCCGAGGGCCGCCGCACCTGGTGGGTGCGACGGCCCATGTTTCACGTGAAACACCCTCGACGGGGCATTTGGCGACTAACCAGTCGAGCCGCCGAATAGCCCCCCATTGCCATTGCCGTTGGTGTTTCCGCCGTTGGTGTCGGTCGAGCTGGCCGTCGGTGACGAGGTCACGCCTCCGTCGGTGCCACCCGTGTCCGTACCGCCCGCACCGCTGCACTGCCAGTCGAACCGGCAGCTCTCGGACGCCGTGGGCGTCGGTGACGTGAGCGTCTCGCTGGGCGTCGGGGTCGGAGTCGGAGTGGGCGACTCGGTCTCGCTGGGCGTCGGAGTGGGCGTCGGGCTGGGCTCCTCGTTGACGATCTCACCGATGGGCTCCGGCGTCGGGAAGTCGATCGCCTTCTGCCCCTTCAGTGCCTGCTCCATGTAGTCGTGCCAGATCTCCGACGGGAACGACGCACCGTGGATCTTCTCCTGGCCACCCGTGCCGTACATCTCCAGGAAGGTGCGGTTCTTCTTGGTCTCGTCGTCGTCCAGCCGGAACATCGTGATCGCCGTGGACAACTGCGGGGTGTACCCGACGAACCAGGCCGACTTGTTGCCGTCGGTGGTACCGGTCTTGCCGGCCACATCACGGCCGGTCAGCTGGGCGTTGGTGCCCGTGCCCTTCTCGACCACGGTCTTGAGGACGTCGGTGACGTTGTCGGCGACCTTCTTCTCGAAGGCCTGCTTGGGTGCCGCCTTGTGATTGAAGACGTCCCCGTCCTTGCTGGTGACCCTCTCGACCGAGTACGGCTCGTTCTGCTTGCCGCTGGCCGCGAAGGTGGCGTACGCGCCCGCCATGCGGATCGCGCTGGGGTCGGAGATACCGATGGAGAAGGACGGGAAGTTGGTGCCGGCCAGGCTGTTCTCCTTGAGGCCCGCGTCCATGGCCGACTCCTTCACCTTGTCCAGGCCGACATCCATGCCGAGCTGCACGAAGGCGGAGTTGACCGACTCCCGCATCGCCTCACGCAGGTCGATCTGGAACTTGGGCGGAGAGCCGTAGGACTGCTTGCCGTCGTTCTCCTGGAGCCACTCCTTGCCCTCCTCGTTCTTCCAGATCGAACCGTCGTAGTTCTCGATCTTGAGATTGTTCTTGCCGCTGAACAGGCTCTTCGCGTTGACGACCGTGCGTTCGTCCTGGGCCTGGCTCTCACCGAGATCCGGATCGCGCACGCCCCACTTCATCGCTGCGGCGAGGACGAAGGTCTTGAACGTCGAACCGACCTGGGCACCGGTCGAGTCGCAGTTGTTGGTGAAGTGGGTGGTCGCGTCCTCGCCGCCGTAGCAGGCCCGGATCGCCCCCGTGGCCGGTTCCACCGACGCCCCGCCGAACTGGACATAGGTGTCCTTGTCCGGCCGCTTCTTGGGGTCGATGTTCTCCTTGCGGACCTTCTTGACCGCTGCCTCGAGTTCACCGACCTTCTTCTTGTCGAAGGTCGTGTAGATCGAGTAGCCACCCTGCTGAAGCTGGTCGGCGGTGATGATCTTGTTGTTGATCAGATAGGCCTTGGCGAGGTCGACCAGGTAGCCGACCTGACCCTTGAGCTGGGTGTTGGACCGGGGGTTCTGCACCTTCGGCAGCGCGGTGTACTTGGCTCGCTCCGCCGCCCCGAGATGGCCGTACTCGACCATCTTGTCCAGGGTGTCCTGCATCTGCCGCAGGGCTCGCTTGCGGTTGGCTTCAGGCGTGGCGTTGACCGAGTCGATGGAGGTCGCGCCCGCCGGGTCGTAGTACGTGGCGCCCTTCAGCGTGGCTGCCAGGAACGCGCACTCACCCGGGTCAAGGTCCTTGGCGTCCTTGTTGAAGTACGCGCGCGCGGCCGCCTGGATGCCGTAGGCGTTGCGACCGTAGTACGCGGAGTTCAGGTAGCCCTCCATGATGTCGTCCTTCTTGACCGTGGCACCCACCTTGATGGAGATGAAGATCTCCTTGAACTTGCGGGTGACGGTCTGGGACTGGTCGTTCAGGCGCGCGTTCTTGACGTACTGCTGAGTGATGGTGGAACCACCCTGGGTGTTGCCGCCCCTGGCCATGTTGAAGACGGCGCGGGCGATGCCCTTGGGGTCGATGCCGCTGTCGGTGTAGAAGGTCTTGTTCTCCTGCGAGACGACGGCGTACTGCATCGCCTTCGGGATCTGCGCGAGGTTGACGATCTGACGGTTGGTCTCGCCACCCGTGGAGACCATCTCGCTTTTGTCGGACCAATAGAAGACGTTGTTCTGCGCCGTCGCGCTCTGTGCCTGATCAGGCACAGCCACCACCGCGTATCCGATGCCGGCAACCGCGACCAGACTGCCGACGAACCCGATGAACAGGCCGGTCACCAGCTTCCAGGACGGCACCCAGCGCGCCACACCGTACTTGCCCGCGCGCGGGTAGTCGATGAACCGCCTCTTGCCGGAATCGGACACACGACCCCGGCCGGCCGGTGCCCCTCGCCTGGCTCCGCGGCCCGGTTCCGCCCCTCTGCGGCGACCACCGCCGCTCGTGCTTCTCTGGGCCGCACGGCGAGCCTCGGCACGGCCGCCGTACTGACGTTCCTCGCCTCCCGGACCGTAGGGCGCCGACTCCTGGGAGCTCGTCCCATAGGAGTCGGCAAGAGACCCGGTGGCGCCTCGCGGAGCCGCGCGGCGGCCGGAGGACGAGCCGGACTGGCCGCGTCGGGCCGCGGCACGTCCGCCTCCCTGCGGCTGCGGCGGTTTGCGACGGTGCTCGCTCATCGAACGACTACTCCTCGGGCAGGCGCACCTTTGCGCGCCTGGAAACGGCGGCTGGTTTCCGGTCCCCCCGAAGTACGGATGTGGTCGGTCGCGCATTCATCCGTACCGCACCGGGACAGTAACGCCCCCCAGGCGTCACTCGGTCCCCGGTGGTGTGCATGCCGCACAGACTACGCACCGTCAAAACCCGCCGAGCTCCGAACTTCACCGCAAATCCGGCAACTTGGTTCGGATGAAACCTTGATGTGATCCCGTTCACCGTCTCCCCACTTGTCGCGCCCGGAAGGGCGTTCTATCGTCTTGATGTATCGAGTCGATACATCGGGGCGAGACAGTGACGAGGAGGCGACGATGAGCCGGCGTTCCGGGATCCTCGAATTCGCCGTGCTCGGCCTGCTCCGCGAGTCCCCGATGCACGGCTATGAGCTGCGCAAACGCCTCAACACGTCCCTGGGCGTGTTCCGGGCGTTCAGCTACGGCACGCTCTACCCCTGCCTCAAGACGCTGCTCGCCAACGGCTGGTTGATCGAGGAACCGGGGAACACCACCGAGGACGCCCTCGCCGCACCACTCGCAGGGCGTCGCGCCAAGATCGTCTACCGGTTGACGGCGGAAGGTAAGGAGCACTTCGAGGAACTGCTCTCGCAGACGGGTCCCGACGCGTACGAGGACGAGCACTTCGCCGCTCGTTTCGCCTTCTTCGGGCAGACCTCGCGCGACGTCCGTATGCGGGTCCTCGAAGGCCGCCGCAGCCGGCTGGAGGAGCGCCTGGAGAAGATGAGTGCCTCGCTGGCACGCACCCGGGAGCGCCTCGACGACTACACGCTTGAGCTCCAGCGCCACGGGATGGAGTCCGTGGAGCGCGAAGTGCGCTGGCTGAACGAGCTCATCGAGAGCGAGCGGGCCGGCCGGGACCTGAAGGGCCCCGGCCATGGAGAAACCGCTCGCGACACCACAGAGGGAGCGCCGGGCGTCCTGCCCCGGTCCGGGGACACCCCCGGGCCGGATACGCCCGGCGACACCGCCACGTGAGGTCCCTGCCAGGGCCTCACTCGTACACACAGGGAGCAACCGGAATGGGTTCGGTTCGCGTAGCCGTCGTCGGCGTGGGCAACTGCGCCGCGTCGCTGGTTCAGGGAGTCGAGTACTACAAGGACGCCGACCCGGCGTCGAGGGTCCCCGGGCTGATGCACGTCCAGTTCGGCGACTACCACGTTCGTGACGTCGAGTTCGTCGCGGCGTTCGACGTCGACGCGAAGAAGGTCGGTCTCGACCTCGCCGACGCCATCGGCGCCTCCGAGAACAACACCATCAAGATCTGCGACGTGCCGAACACCGGTGTGACCGTCCAGCGCGGCCACACCCTCGACGGCCTCGGCAAGTACTACCGCGAGACCATCGAGGAGTCCGCCGAGGCCCCGGTCGACGTCGTCCAGGTCCTCAAGGACAAGCAGGTCGACGTGCTCGTCTGCTACCTGCCCGTCGGTTCCGAGGACGCGGCGAAGTTCTACGCCCAGTGCGCCATCGACGCCAAGGTCGCCTTCGTCAACGCCCTCCCGGTCTTCATCGCCGGCACCAAGGAGTGGGCGGACAAGTTCACCGAGGCAGGCGTCCCGATCGTCGGTGACGACATCAAGTCCCAGGTCGGCGCCACCATCACGCACCGCGTCATGGCGAAGCTGTTCGAGGACCGAGGCGTCGTCCTGGACCGCACGATGCAGCTGAACGTCGGCGGCAACATGGACTTCAAGAACATGCTCGAGCGTGACCGCCTGGAGTCCAAGAAGATCTCCAAGACGCAGGCCGTCACCTCCCAGATCCCCGACCGGGACCTCGGCGAGAAGAACGTCCACATCGGTCCGTCGGACTACGTGGCCTGGCTCGACGACCGCAAGTGGGCGTACGTCCGCCTTGAGGGCCGTGCCTTCGGTGACGTCCCGCTGAACCTCGAGTACAAGCTCGAGGTCTGGGACTCCCCGAACTCGGCCGGTGTCATTATCGACGCGCTGCGCGCCGCGAAGATCGCCAAGGACCGCGGCATCGGCGGCCCGATCCTGTCGGCCTCCAGCTACTTCATGAAGTCCCCGCCGGTCCAGTACTTCGACGACGAGGCCCGCGAGAACGTCGAGAAGTTCATCAAGGGTGAGGTCGAGCGCTAAGGCTCACTCAAACGCTCCTGCCAGGGCTGCAGAAGGTCCCCGGGCTGTCTCGCCCGGGGACCTTCGCCGTATGTGAGGCTGTGCCCCATGTCCGTCGTCCGCGATCTGCGTGTCCTTCTCCGCTTCCGGGACTTCCGGCGCCTGCTCTCCGTGCGCCTGCTCTCCCAGGGCGCCGATGGCGTCTATCAGATCGGGCTCGCCTCCTACGTCGTGTTCTCCCCGGAGAAGCAGGCCTCCGCCGCGGCGATCGCCTCCGCGATGGCGGTCCTGCTGCTCCCGTACTCCTTGGTGGGCCCGTTCGCCGGCGTCCTCCTGGACCGCTGGCGCCGCCGTCAGGTCTTCGTCTACGGCAATCTCGTGCGCGCCCTGCTGGCTTCGGCGACGGCCGTCCTGATGCTCAGCCCCGTCCCGGACTGGCTCTTCTACGCCTCCGCCCTGTGTGTCACCGCCGTCAACCGCTTCGTCCTGTCCGGCCTGTCCGCCGCACTGCCCCGTGTCGTGGACGAGGAACGGCTGGTGCTCGCCAACTCCCTCTCCCCGACAGCCGGAACGCTCGCCGCGACCGTCGGCGGCGGCCTGGCTCTTGCCGTACGCCTGCTGGTCGCCGACTCCGATGCCGTCGTGGTGCTGCTGGGAGCGGGGTTGTACCTGTGCGGTGCGCTCGCCGCCCTGCGCATGCCCGTGGAACTGCTCGGCCCCGACCGTGAGCTGATCCAGCCCGACCTCGGTGCCGCCCTCGCCGGCTCAGCCCGTGACCTGGCCGCCGGTGTACGGCATCTGGCCGCACCCGCCCGCCGGTCGGCCGCCTGGGCGCTCGGCGCGATGTCGGTCATGCGGTTCTGTTACGGCGCGCTGCTCGTCACGGTGCTGATGCTCTGCCGGTACGCCCTGACGTCCGATCCGGACGCCGGACTCGCCCTGCTGGGACTGGCGGTGGGAATCTCCGGCGCAGGGTTCTTCACGGCCGCGGTGATCACCCCGTGGACCGCGGAGAAGCTCGGCCCCGAACGCTGGATCGCCGTGTGCGCGGCAACCGCCGCGGTCCTGGAGCCCGCACTCGGACTCCCCTTCGCGGCCGTCCCCATGCTCATCGCGGCGTTCGTGCTGGGCCTGATCACTCAGGGCGCGAAGATCGCCACGGACACCATCGTGCAGTCCTCCGTCGATGACGGTTTCCGGGGCAGGATCTTCTCCGTCTACGACGTTCTGTTCAACATCGCTTTCGTGGGCGCCGCGGCGGTGGCCGCACTGATCCTGCCGCCGGACGGCCGCTCGGTACCGCTGGTGGTCGCGGTCGCCGTCGTCTACGCGGCGGTCGCCCTGGCCATGCCGAAGGAACGGCAGATGGCGATGGGACAGTGAAGGGGCGATGTTTCATGTGAAACACCGCCCCTCGATGCGCGCGGGGTCGTGTTTCACGTGAAACACGACCCCGTTCGGCGACCTCAGTCCTGCGCGGCCCACCATTCCTTCAGCGCGGCCACCGCTTCGTCGTGCTCCATCGGCCCGTTCTCCAGGCGGAGCTCCAGCATGTGCTTGTACGCACGACCCACGGCAGGACCGGGTCCCACTCCGAGGATCTCCATGATCTGGTTGCCGTCGAGGTCGGGCCTGATCGAGTCCAGCTCCTCCTGCTCCTGAAGCTGGGAGATCCGCTCCTCCAGACCGTCGTAGGCGCGCGACAGCGCGGCCGCCTTGCGCTTGTTCCTCGTCGTGCAGTCCGAGCGGGTCAGCTTGTGAAGCCGGTGGAGCAGCGGGCCCGCGTCCCGCACATAGCGGCGCACCGCCGAGTCCGTCCACTCCCCGGTGCCGTATCCGTGGAAACGCAAGTGGAGTTCGACGAGCCGCGAGACGTCCTTCACGAGCTCGTTGGAGTACTTGAGCGCGGCCATCCGCTTCTTGGTCATCTTCGCCCCGACCACTTCGTGGTGGTGGAACGAGACCCGGCCGTCCTTCTCGAAGCGGCGGGTGCGCGGCTTGCCGATGTCGTGGAGCAGCGCGGACAGGCGGAGGGTGAGGTCGGGCCCTTCCTTCTCCAGCGCGATGGCCTGCTCCAGGACGATCAGCGTGTGCTCGTAGACGTCCTTGTGCCGGTGATGCTCGTCGCTCTCCAGGCGCAGGGCCGGGAGTTCAGGCAGCACGTGCTCGGCGAGTCCCGTGTCGACCAGCAGGGTCAGTCCCTTGCGCGGGTGGGCGGACAGGATGAGCTTGTTCAGCTCGCCCTGGACCCGCTCGGCGGAGACGATCTCCAGGCGCCCGGACATCTCCGTCATCGCGGTGACCACCTCGGGCGCCACCTCGAAGTCGAGCTGCGCCGCGAACCGCGCGGCCCGCATCATCCGCAGCGGGTCGTCCGAGAAGGACGCCTCCGGAGTCCCCGGCGTCCGCAGCACACGCGCCGCGAGGTCGTCGAGGCCGCCGTGCGGGTCGATGAACTTCTTCTCCGGCAGAGCGACGGCCATCGCGTTCACCGTGAAGTCACGCCGGACGAGGTCCTCCTCGATGGAGTCGCCGTACGACACCTCCGGCTTGCGGGAGGTGCGGTCGTACGCCTCGGACCGGTAGGTGGTCACCTCGATCTGGTAACCGTCCTTCTGCGCCCCCACGGTGCCGAAGGCGATCCCGACCTCCCAGACGGCGTCCGCCCACGGCCGAACGATCTTCAGAACGTCATGGGGGCGGGCGTCGGTCGTGAAATCCAGGTCGTTGCCGAGCCGGCCGAGCAGTGCGTCCCTGACCGAACCGCCGACCAGGGCGAGGGAGAACCCGGCGTCCTGGAAGCGGTGGGCGAGTTCGTCGGCGACAGGCGCGACCTCGAGCGGTTCGTTCACCACGCGGTCCTGCACCTGACTCGGGGCACTGAGGTTGTCTTCGTTGGCGTTCGGCACAACTGAAGAGGGTACGTGGCCCGGACGTGCCGGGGCGCCTCCATTAAACGCGCACAGGCTCGCCATCCGGACCTGCACAAGGTCTGCCCCGGAGACGCACGGACGTGCCCCCCTTTATACGTACACATTCGGGACAGTGGGGCAGCCTTCCCTGATCTTGTGGAGCACTCCGCGGCACTTCCCCTCAGCGCACATCGTTACCATGCGTGGACGCACATTCCGACGACCACTGACGACGACGAGGGACGGGCGAGCGCGTGGCCGAGGCGGCAGACTTCCAGGGGACGAGTCCCTCACCTGCCCGCCGCTGGCTGCGGCGTACCGGAGCCCTGCTCGCAGGGGCCCCACTGCTGGCCGGTCTGTGCCAGCTTTCCGCCGCGGCACCCGCTCAGGCCGCCGACGACACCGGTTCGGTGTCCGTCGCTGTCGACACGCTGAGCCCCAGCGTGCCTACGGAAGGTGACACGCTCACGGTGTCCGGGACAGTGACCAACAACGGCAAGCAGGCCGTCACGGCCGCCCATGTGGGACTGCAGGTGGGCCCGGAACTCAACACCCGCTCGTCGATCGACACCCTCGCCGACGACAAGGACTCCCTCCAGGGCCTCACGGGCTCCGAAGTCGGCGGCAAGTACGAGGCGAAGTTCGCGAAGCTGACCCCCGGGGTGTCCGAGCCCTTCTCCATCTCCGTGCCGGTCGACGAGCTGGACCTCGGTGACGCCGGCGTCTACCAGTTCGCCGTCTCCGTGTCGGGCAGGACCGCGGCCCAGGCGTGGGACCAGCCGCTGGGCATCCAGCGGACCTTCCTGCCGTGGCAGGCCGACGAGGCGGACACCAGGACCAGGACGACGTTCCTGTGGCCGCTGATCTCCACCGCGCACATGACGGCGGAGACCGGCTCGAACGCCCAGCAGACGCCGGTCTTCCTCAACGACGACCTCGCCGAGGAGATCTCCGCGGGCGGCCGGCTGGACCGGATGCTGTCGCTGGGCGAGAACCTGGACGTCACCTGGGTGATCGACCCGGATCTGCTGGCCTCCGTCGACGCGATGACCCGCAGCTACCGGATCCAGGGTGCCGGCGACACCACCAGCCCGGGCACACACCAGGCACTCGCCAAGCAGTGGCTGGCCAGGCTGCAGCAGGCAGTGGAGGGCAAGGAGGTCGTCGCGCTTCCGTTCGCCGATCCCGACCTCGCTTCCCTCGCCCACAACGGCACCAGCGTCACCGGCTCGCTCAGCCACCTCGACGAGGCCACCGACGTCGCGGCGACCACGGTGAAGACCGTGCTCCACGTCACACCGAGCACCGACTTCGCCTGGCCGGTGAACGGCGCGGTGGACCCGTCGATCGTCAAGGTCGCCACCTCCGCCGGCGCCGACAAGGTGATCGCCCGCAGCGACAGCCTCCAGGAGACCGCCGGGCTGTCCTACACGCCTTCCGCGGCCCGTCCCATCGGCGGCGGCACCACGGCGGTCGTGGCGGACGCGCGGCTGTCCACGGCCTTCCAGGGCGATCTGACGAGGGCCTCCTCCGCCACGCTCGCCATCCAGCGGTTCCTCGCCCAGAGCCTCGCTCTCGACCTCCAGACGGACAAGCAGCGCAGCATCGTCGTCGCTCCGCAGCGCATGCCCTCGGGGAGCCAGGCCGCCGCCATGGCCCAGGCGATCACCGCGCTGCAGGGCGGGACCTGGTCACAGCCCCAGAAGCTCACCGCGGCGGCCGCGGCCAAGCCCGACCCCGAGGCCACCACCAAGGTGCCCTCCGCCTCCGCCTACCCCGCCGCGCTGCGCAGGCAGGAACTGCCGAAGTGGGCCTTCCAGCAGCTCGCGAGCACGCAGAACAAGCTCGACAACTTCAAGGTGATCCTCTCCGACCAGTCCCGTGTCGTGACCCCCTTCGGGCGGGCCGTGAACCGCGAGATGTCCACGTCATGGCGGGGCCGCGCCACCGAGGCGAGCAGTTTCCGCAGCGACGTCGAGGCCTATCTCGACGAACTGACCTCCCAGGTGAGCCTGATCGACAAGTCGGAGACCAAGCTCTCCGGCCGCAGCGCCACGATCCCCGTGACGGTCCAGAACAACCTGGTGCAGGGAGTGGAGCACCTCAGGCTGCGGCTGACCTCCCTGAGCCCGAACCGGCTCGAGATCGGCGGTTCCTCCTCCTACGAGCAACCCGTCGAGGTCTCGGGCGGCCACAGCCAGACGGTGAAGTTCACCACGACGGCCAACGCCAACGGCAAGGCCTCGGTGATCGCCCAGCTGTACACGGAGGACGGCCAGCCCTACGGCGAGCCCGTCAGGTTCGACGTGAAGGTCACCGAGTTCACGGCCACGGTCATGCTGGTCATCGGCGGCGGTGTCCTGCTGCTGGTGCTGGCAGGATTCCGGATGTACACCCAGCGCAAGCGCGCGGCCGCCCGTGCGGCCGAGCAGCCCGCCCCGGACGACGAGGCGGGCGAAACGGCGGCCGCCCCGGAGAACCCGGAAGGCCCCGGGAACCGTCTCAGGGAAGAGCCCGGCACCGGACCCGGGGCGGACACCCCGGCGCAGCCGAGTGACCTGACAGCGGACACCGAAGCGGAAAGCGCGGACCCGTCCGGCACGGGTGAGAGAGTGGACCGTTGAGGATGTCGTGGCCGGTGGGCCCGGGACGATGAGGTGGGGTAACCATGAACGCGCCGTACGACGGTGATCGCGGTCAGGGCGCGGACAACTCGGGTCGCCCCGAGGGGCCGCGGCCCGAGCATGGCCAGGTGCCGCCGCAGGCTCCCGCGGACATGTACCTCCAGGATGCCTACGACCAGGACCCCTACCGGGCTCAGGACCTCCATGCCCAGGACCCGGTAGCCGAGGCCCGCTACGACCGTGCGGCGCATCCCCCGCCGCCGCCCGGCACCTATCAGCCGCAGCAGCCGCTGTACTCTCAGCCGCCCCATTCGCCGCACGCCCCGGACCCGAACGTCTGGGCACAGACTCCGGCGCCCGAGCCGGAGGGCCCCACGCAGTACCTGCCGTACGGCGACAACCCGCGCACCACGCAGTACGTGGGGGTCGACGACCTCGTGAGCCGGGCCGGCGAGGAACGCCACGAGCCGGACGCCTTCGCCCACCTCTTCCGCGACCAGCAGCAGCGGGGCGGCCGTCCGACGGATCCCCCGTCGGTGCCCGCGCCGGGCGGACCGTCGGCTCCCCCGCAGTACCAGGCTCCTGTGGCGCCCGCGGTCTCTGCCGATCAGACGATGAACCTGGGTACGGCACCGACCGTGGCCGCGTCGGCGGTCCCCGAAGGTCCGGTGGCTCCCGCTGCTCCCGCTGCTGCCGCCAGGAAGGGCGGCAAGGCGGGGGGCCTGCTGAAGTCGAGCGCCGTGATGGCGGCCGGCACGATGGTCTCGCGCCTCACCGGTTTCATCCGGTCGGCGCTGATCGTGTCGGCACTGGGTGTCGGTCTGCTCGGTGACACCTTCCAGGTCGCCTACCAGCTGCCGACGATGATCTACATCCTCACCGTCGGCGGTGGCCTCAACTCCGTGTTCGTGCCGCAGCTCGTGCGCGCCATGAAGGAGGACGAGGACGGCGGCGAGGCCTACGCCAACCGGCTGCTGACCCTGGTGATGGTGGCGCTCGGCGCTCTGACCGCCCTCGCCGTTCTCGGAGCCCCGTTCCTGATCCGGCTGCTGTCCGACTCGGTGGCCGGTGACCCGGCGGCCAACGAGGTCGGCATCACCTTCGTCCGCTACTTCCTGCCCTCGATCTTCTTCATGGGCATCCACGTGGTGATGGGCCAGATCCTCAACGCGCGCGGCAAGTTCGGCGCGATGATGTGGACCCCGGTCCTGAACAACATCGTCATCATCGTGACGCTCGGCATGTTCATCTTCGTCTACGGCAGCGCGGCCAACTCGGGCATGAAGGTCACGAACATCCCGCCGGAGGGGCAGCGCCTCCTCGGTATCGGTGTTCTGCTCGGACTCGTGGTCCAGGCGCTGGCGATGATTCCCTACCTGCGCGAGACCGGGTTCCGTCTCCGGCTGCGCTTCGACTGGCGGGGCCACGGACTCGGCAAGGCCGTGACCCTCGCCAAGTGGACCGTCCTGTTCGTCCTCGCCAACCAGGCCGGCGCGCTCGTCGTCACCCAGTTGTCCACCGCGTCCGGCAAGGCCTCTCCGGTCGACGGCACCGGCTTCTCCGCCTACGCCAACGCCCAGCTGATCTGGGGACTCCCGCAGGCCATCATCACCGTTTCCCTGATGGCGGCTCTGCTGCCGCGCCTGGCCCGCTCGGCGGCCGAGGAGGACAGCGGCGCCGTCCGCGACGACATCTCCCAGGGGCTGCGCACCACGGCCGTCGCCATCGTGCCGATCTCCTTCGGGTTCCTCGCCCTCGGCATCCCGATGTGCACGCTGATCTTCGGCTCCTCGGGCACCAGCGAGGCCACCAACATGGGGTACATGCTGATGGCCTTCGGCCTCGGCCTGATCCCCTACTCCGTCCAGTACGTCGTCCTGCGCGCCTTCTACGCCTACGAGGACACCCGGACCCCCTTCTACAACACGGTCATCGTCGCAGCGGTCAACGCGGGAGCTTCGGCGCTGTGTTACGTAGTGCTGCCGCCGCGCTGGGCCGTGGCGGGCATGGCCGCCTCCTACGGTCTCGCCTACGCGATCGGCGTCGGCGTCGCCTGGAACCGGCTGCGCAAGCGCCTCGGCGGCGACCTGGACGGCAACCGCGTCCTGCGGACCTACGCCCGGCTCTGCATCGCCTCGATCCCGGCGGCGCTGCTCAGCGGAGCGGCCTGCTACGGCATCGGTCACTCGATCGGCCAGGGGGTCGTCGGTTCGTTCGCCGCTCTCATCGCGGGTGGGGCGGTTCTGCTCGGGATCTTCTTCCTCGCCGCGCGCAAGATGCGGATCGAGGAGCTCAACTCGCTCGTCGGCATGGTCCGGGGGCGTCTGGGGCGCTGAGGCAGGGGTACGCGCACAACCATCGTCCGCCACCGTGTGTCGTGCATAGCGGCGGACTGTGGGCACAATTGGATTCTGCGTCGCACGGCGCGCAACGACTGGGGAGGCAGGGAACGACGGTGGCGGAACGGAGCACGGCTGCCGTCGACGTGGCAGACACCAGCGGTGACAAACCGCTGACCGCCAAGGCGGAGCAGTCCACGGCCGACGGCGTCGCCAAGAACCGGGAGCGGGACACGGAAGACGTCGAGGCACAGGGGAGTGGCGGGACCGAGAGTCCTGGCAAGGCGTCATCGCCGGAGTTGCACAGCGGCCACAAACTCGCCAGACGCTACCGTCTCGAGGAGTGCGTCACCCGTCTGGACGGGTTCAGCAGTTGGCGTGCCGTCGACGAGAAACTCCGTCGGGCCGTCGGCGTGCACATCCTGCCCGCGGACCACGCGCGAGCGCGTTCCGTCCTGGCCGCGGCCCGCTCCTCCGCGCTGCTGGGCGACCCGCGCTTCGTCCAGGTCCTGGACGCCGTCGAGGAGAACGACCTCGTCTACGTCGTCCACGAATGGCTTCCCGACGCGACCGAGCTGACCACCCTCCTCGCCCCGGGCCCATTGGAGGTGTACGACGCCTACCAGATGGTCACTCAGGTCGCCTCCGCCATGGCCGCGGCCCACCGTGAGGGCCTCGCGCACCTGCGGCTGAACCCGAACGCGGTCCTGCGTACGTCGAGTGGCCAGTGGCGCATCCGCGGCCTCGCCGTGAACGCCGCGCTGCGAGGCGTCAGTTCGGAGAGCCCGCAGCGCACGGACACCGAGGCGATCGGCGCGCTCCTGTACGCCGCGCTCACCCAGCGGTGGCCGTACGAGAGCGACGCCTACGGCCTGGCCGGTCTGCCCAAGGACGTCGGTCTCATCGCACCCGACCAGGTGCGGGCGGGTGTCCACCGGGGGCTGTCCGAGCTGTCCATGCGGGCGCTCGCCAACGACGGCGCGACCGCCTCCCGCCACGAGTCGGCGTGCACGACGCCCGAGGAACTGGTCAAGGCCATCGGTGAGATGCCCCGCATCCGCCCGCCGGAGCCGGCGTTCACCGCTCCGCCCGAGTACCAGCGCACGACGTACCAGCAGGGCACGTACGGCCGGCCGGCGCCGCACCCCGGTGTCACCCAGCCCGTACCGCCTCCTCCGCCGCCGCTGCAGAGCCGCACGGGCCGTGCCCTGAAGTGGGCGGTCTCCGCTCTCCTCATCGCCGCGCTCGGCCTCGGCAGTTGGCAGCTCGCGGACGCGCTGATGGACCAGGGCGGCAAGTCGGACGAGAACCAGAACCAGACGACCGACGACGGCGACAAGAACAGCACCGCGCCGAAGCCGACGAAGACGCTCAGCATCGAGGACGCCCAGGAGTACGTGGCCCAGGGCGACGCTCAGCATCCCGGTGACGTGAAGCTGACGTACGACAACAGCACGACCACGGGATGGCGGACCAGCAGCTACAAGGACGGTCCGAAGATAGTGATCAAGCCCGGCGTCGGCATCGTCTACGACCTGGGTTCCGCTCAGGACGTGTCGGCCGCGACGCTGTCGTTCCGCTACGGCGGCAACCACACCACGGTCGAGCTGTACGCGGCGGACTCGCTCACGCCGGCCTCGTTGGATTCGCTGGACAAGATCGGTTCGGCCACGACGAACAGCACCGGGGCCACGGTGAAGGTCGGCAAGCAGGTGAAGTCGCGGTACGTCCTGGTGTGGCTCACCGCAATGCCCTACTCCGGGGCCGACTCCGCGAACTACAGCGATGCCGGCTACAAGCAGGCCATCACCAACGTGAAGTTCACCGGCTGAGAACTCACCGCAGACAAGGGGAGGGGGTCCGATGGCAGATGACACCGCGTACGGCGACACCAGCGATCAGGACCTCCTGGCCCGTCACGTAGAGGGTGACCCCGACGCCTTCGGTGAGCTCGTGCGGCGGCATCGGGACCGGCTCTGGGCCGTGGCCCTGCGCACGCTCGGGGACCGCGAGGAAGCCGCTGACGCCGTTCAGGACGCGCTCGTGTCCGCCTACCGGGCCGCTCACACCTTCCGAGGACAGTCCGCGGTCACGACTTGGCTGCACCGGATCACGGTGAACGCCTGCCTGGACCGCGCCAGGAAGGCAGCCTCCCGCAAGACATCTCCCGTGGACGACACCGAGCGCTTGGAGCAGCTCCTGGAGCCGCACGAGTCCGCCTCGGCGCCCGCGGAGCGCAACGACCTCCACCGCCAGCTCCTGGAAGCCCTCGGCACGCTCCCGCCCGACCAGCGTGCCGCGCTCGTCCTCGTGGACATGCAGGGCTACCCCGTGGCCGAAGCGGCTCGCGTCCTCGACGTGCCGACGGGAACGGTGAAGAGCCGCTGTGCCCGGGGCAGAGCCAGACTGCTCCCCCTCCTCACCCATCTGCGACCGGAAAACCCCGGAGAAGGCAGAGAAGCGGGCGCTGGAAGGAACCGGACGCAGGGGACATCCGTCCCACCCGCAGCGGGACCTCCGTCAGGAGACCCGCCGGATGCGGGATCGAGCGATTCAGCCGCAGTGAAGGGCGGAGGTGGGCGAGCGTGACTTCCACGACAGGCACAGACGGGCACCCGGACGTCGCGGAAATCTCCGACCTCACCGAAGGCATCCTCTCCACCTCCAGGACAGCGGACGTACGTCGGCACCTGGACGAGTGCGAACTCTGTGCGGACGTGCACACGTCGCTGGAGGAGATCCGTGGCCTTCTCGGCACCCTGCCGGGCCCGCCTCACATGCCCGCAGACGTCGCCGGCAGGATCGACGCCGCCCTCGCCGCCGAAGCCCTCCTCCAGGCAACCGCTCCTGAAGCCGTGAACGCGCCTGCCCCGATCGAGGGCGCACGTGTTTCACGTGAAACATCGTCCGCCACCGACCGTCCAGCCGGACATGCCCGTACGTCCACGACCGGCCCGGGCCGCAAGGGTCACAAGAGGAACGGACGCCGCAAGGTTGCCGTCCTCGGCGCTGTCTTCACCGTCGCCGCACTCGGCCTCGGCTCCGTCCTGGTGTCGTCATGGGGCGACGGCAAGCCCACCGGCGGGTCACACGGACGTGCCACCGCCTCCGCCGACACCTTCTCCGCGAGCGGACTGGAGAAGCAGGTCTCGGACCTTCTTGCCAAGAAGCAGACCGGAGGCGGAACGTCTCAGGCTCCGCACAGCAACATGGGCGCAGCCACCGTCCCTGGCTCCAAGGATCCTCGCATCCTGGTGACGCCCGAGGTTCCCCCGTGCATCCAGAACGGCATCCACAGCAGTGACTCGCCGCTCGCGACCGCGGACGGCGTCTACCAGGGCACGAAGTCGGTTCTCGTCGTGCTCCGTGATCCCTCCGACAGCACCCGGGTCACCGCCTACATCGTGGACGCCTCGTGCGTGAAGAACGCACCAACCGGCACCGCGAAGGTTCTGCTGAAGCGGTCCTACACCCGTTCCTGAGGGTTCACGCTTCACCTCCGTTCTGCGCGGCAATGCGTACGGTGTGGCCTCTCCGTGTGCCCGGACACACCGGGAATGCGCGCCCCTTAGGATCCGTTGGGTGGGGTGAGAGTTCTGAGAGGCTCCACCGGTCCGACGACGCAGTCCAGAGACGAGGAACCAAGCCGTGAGCGACGTCCGTAACGTGATCATCATCGGCTCCGGGCCCGCCGGCTACACGGCGGCGCTCTACACCGCGCGCGCGTCGCTGAAGCCGCTGGTGTTCGAAGGCGCCGTCACCGCCGGTGGCGCGCTGATGAACACCACCGAGGTGGAGAACTTCCCCGGCTTCCAGGACGGCATCATGGGCCCCGAGCTCATGGACAACATGCGCGCCCAGGCGGAGCGCTTCGGTGCCGAGCTCGTCCCGGACGACATCGTCAGCGTCGAGCTGACCGGCGAGATCAAGACCGTCACCGACACCTCGGGCACGGTCCACCGGGCGAAGGCCGTGATCGTCACCACCGGCTCGCAGCACCGCAAGCTCGGGCTGCCGAACGAGGACGCTCTCTCCGGCCGCGGTGTCTCGTGGTGCGCCACCTGTGACGGCTTCTTCTTCAAGGACCAGGACATCGCTGTGATCGGCGGCGGTGACACCGCGATGGAGGAGGCGACCTTCCTCTCGCGCTTCGCGAAGTCCGTGACGATCGTCCACCGTCGTGACACGCTCCGCGCGTCCAAGGCAATGCAGGAGCGCGCCTTCGCCGACCCGAAGATCAAGTTCGTGTGGGACAGCGAGGTCGCCGAGATCCAGGGCGACCCGAAGCTCTCGGGCCTGAAGCTGCGCAACCTCAAGACCGGCGAGCTCTCGGACCTGGCGGTCACCGGTCTGTTCATCGCGATCGGCCACGACCCGCGCACCGAGCTCTTCAAGGGCCAGCTCGAACTGGACGACGAGGGCTACCTGAAGGTGGAAGCGCCTTCGACCCGCACCAACCTGACCGGTGTCTTCGGCGCCGGTGACGTGGTCGACCACACCTACCGCCAGGCGATCACCGCGGCCGGCACCGGCTGTTCCGCCGCTCTCGACGCCGAGCGCTTCCTCGCCGCCCTCGCGGACGAAGAGAAGGCCGAGCCCGAGAAGACCGCTGTCTGACCCCCATCCCGCCCCACCGCACCAACCCAGTTAAGGAGCCCGCCGTGGCCGGCACCCTGAAGAATGTGACCGACGATTCCTTCGAGCAGGACGTCCTGAAGAGCGACAAGCCCGTTCTGGTGGACTTCTGGGCCGCCTGGTGCGGACCGTGCCGTCAGATCGCTCCGTCCCTCGAGGCGATCGCCGCCGAGTACGGCGACAAGATCGAGGTCGTCAAGCTCAACATCGACGAGAACCCGGGTACGGCCGCCAAGTACGGCGTCATGTCCATCCCGACGCTGAACGTGTACCAGGGTGGCGAGGTCGCCAAGACCATCGTCGGTGCCAAGCCGAAGGCCGCGATTGTCCGCGACCTTGAGGACTTCATCGCCGAGTGATGTTTCACGTGAAACACGATGGGGCCGGTCCGAAAGGGCCGGCCCCATCGCCTTACAGGGGGCGCAAGGCAGGTTCCTTCTGTACCGCACCCAGGAGCCGATCCAGTGCCATCTCCACGTCTTCCTTCCAGGAGAGCGTGGTGCGCAGCTCCAGCCTCAGCCTCGGATACCGGGGGTGGGGCCGGACCGTCTTGAAGCCCACGGCGAGGAGGTGGTCCGCAGGAAGCAGACAGGCGGGTTCCTTCCAGCGGGCATCGCCGAATGCCTCGATGGCCTTGAAGCCCCTCCGCAGCAGGTCCTTGGCGACCGTCTGCACCATTACGCGTCCCAGGCCCTGCCCCTGATAGCCCGGCACGATGAACGACGTCATCAACTGGACAGCGTCCGGAGAGACAGGGCTCGTGGGAAACGCCGTCGAGCGAGGAACGTACGCGGGAGGGGCGTAGAGGACGAAGCCGACCGGTACGTCGTCGACGTAGACGACCCGGCCACACGATCCCCAGTCCAGCAGGACGGCGGAGATCCAGGATTCCTTCTCCAGGGCGGGTGTTCCGGCCTTTACCGCGGCTTCTCCGCTGACGGGGTCCAGCTCCCAGAAGACGCACGAGCGGCAGCGCTGGGGTAGGTCCGGAAGGTTGTCCAGCGTGAGCGGTACGAGCCGACGCCCCATGAAGGCTGTTCCTCGCTTCCTTCGCCCGCCGCGTCGCGGGCGGCCGTCAGAGCGCTCCGCTGTCTGAGCAGACTGCCGACGAATCCGCCGACCGCCCCCAGTCCCAGGCCCGCGCTCACCAGTCCGCTTCTGCTCATCGTTCGCATGGCCCCTGCCTCCCCTCAGAGGTACTGCCGGGTGGATGTGCGCACCCCATCGCATCGTATCCACACAGCGATTCCATCGATACCGACTGAAAGCAAAGAGCGGGCCGTGTTCCGGGACACACCGGACACGGCCCGCTCTTCATGATTCGCCTGGGCAGTCCCACCCTGGCGAGTTCCTTCTCAGGCTTCCGCTTCTTCGTCCTCGCCGTCCAGCAGGCTCCTCTGCAGAACCGGTCCTTCTCCCGGGGCGAGGGAGCTGAGGATGCGCTCAAGGTCCTCCATCGAGGCGAACTCGACGGTGATCTTTCCCTTCTTCTGCCCCAGATCGACCTTCACCCGCGTCTCGAAACGGTCCGACAGACGCGTGGCGAGGTCCGTCAGCGCCGGAGAGACCCGGCCACCGGCCCGCGGACCCTTGGAACGCTGCGCGGTCTGCGGCCGCGATCCCATGAGGGTCACGATCTCCTCGACCGCGCGGACCGAGAGGCCCTCGGCCACAATCCGGTGGGCCAGTCGGTCCTGCTCTTCAGAGTCCTCGACGGAGAGCAGAGCACGGGCGTGCCCGGCGGAGAGCACTCCTGCGGCCACCCGGCGCTGCACCGCCGGCGAGAGCTTCAGCAGACGCAGGGTGTTGGAGACCTGCGGGCGGGACCGGCCGATACGGTCCGCCAGTTGGTCGTGCGTGCAGTTGAAGTCCTTCAGCAACTGGTCGTAGGCGGCTGCCTCTTCCAGCGGGTTCAGCTGGGCCCGGTGCAAGTTCTCCAGGAGGGCGTCCAGAAGGAGCTTGTCGTCGTCCGTGGCCCGGACGATCGCAGGGATCGCGTCCAGGCCGGCTTCACGGCTCGCCCGCCAGCGCCGCTCACCCATGATGAGTTCGTAGCGGGAGGGACCGACCTGCCGTACGACGACCGGCTGGAGAAGGCCTACCTCCTGGATGGAGGTGACCAGCTCCTGAAGCGCGTCCTCGTCGAACACCTCACGCGGCTGGCGCGGGTTCGGCGTGATGGAGTCGAGGGGAAGCTCCGCGAAGTGCGCTCCCATGGGAGGCGCGGGCGTCTCCGCATAGCCGTTGACCACCGGCGTCTCGGTGTCCTGGGAAACAGGCGGCAGCGTGGCCACCTTCGCCGCGGCCACCCCACGGTCGGTCGTCAACACCGGGACGGACGCCGGAGACGCGGAACCAGCGCCCCCCATCGCCGCCGGGGTCGGCGTCTTCTCCGTCGGGGCAGCGGGGATCAGTGCGCCGAGACCACGACCCAAACCCCTCCGTCGCTCGCTCACTGGATCCCCTCCACCATGTTCGGGTTGCTCTGTGCGCCGATGTGCGCCTGCGTCGGGTCATAGCTGACGCCGACGCCCTTCAGCGCGATCTCTCGCGCCGCCTCAAGGTAGGACAGGGCGCCGCTCGATCCTGGATCGTAGGTCAGCACCGTCTGCCCGTAACTCGGCGCCTCGGAGATACGGACCGAGCGGGGAATGCTCGTCCGCAACACCTCGTCGCCGAAGTGGGTGCGCACCTCGTCCGCGACCTGGGACGCGAGGCGCGTCCGGCCGTCGTACATGGTGAGCAGGATGGTCGATACGTGCAAGGTGGGGTTGAGGTGACCCCGCACCAGATCGACGTTGCGCAGCAGCTGCCCCAGACCCTCCAGCGCGTAGTACTCGCACTGGATCGGGATGAGGACTTCCGCACCGGCCACGAGCGCATTGACCGTCAGCAGGCCGAGCGAGGGCGGGCAGTCGATGAGGATGTAGTCCAGGGGCTGCTCGTACGCCTGGATCGCACGCTGCAGTCGGCTCTCTCGTGCCACCAGAGAAACCAGCTCGATCTCCGCACCGGCGAGATCGATGGTGGCGGGGGCACAGAAGAGGCCTTCGACATCGGGGACCGGCTGGACGACCTCGGCCAACGGCCGGCTGTCCACCAGGACGTCATAAATGGACGGAACTTCGGCATGGTGGTCGATACCCAGCGCGGTGGACGCGTTGCCCTGAGGGTCGAGGTCGATCACCAGGACACGGCCGCCGTGCAGAGCCAGCGAAGCGGCAAGATTGACGGTCGTCGTCGTCTTGCCCACTCCGCCCTTCTGGTTGGCAACGACCATGATCCGGGTCTGCTCGGGCCGTGGCAGGCCCTCGCCGGCGCGGCCAAGAGCCTCTACCGCCAGTTGGGCAGCACGACCGATCGGAGTGTCGTCCATCGGGGGCGGTGTTTCACGTGAAACATCCTCCCCCATCGACTCGGTTCGGGGACCGGGGACCGGATCGGTCATCGGTCCCGCGATGTTGGCGTCGGACCGCAAGGATTCACTCTCCTCGACTTCAGGCTCGCAATGAACAGAGCCTCCCATGTCTTCGGGGTCGTGAACCAGTGAGGCCTGTTGTTCTGTGGAGAAATCCACCTCTGTGGACAACTCCGTTACCTCTCCGAGTGACCCGAGAGGCTTTCGGTCGCGGGGTTCGGCCGCGGCGCGGCCCCGGCTGATGATGCCGTGCAGCAGTGAACGACGTTTCACGTGAAACACGATGCAGGGCAGCCGTGCCCGTTCTGCCGCGACACTCCGGCATGCATAGGTTTGGCAGCTTGTGTGGAGTACGTCTCGTCGTCAGACGGTCAGCGACGCCGACGGGTGCGGCCGGTGCGGGCCGCCTTGGCGCGCTTGGCCGCAAAGCGCACTCCGCCGGGGCTTTCCCCGACCTCGACCCGCACCACTGTGGACAACGGGTCGACCACTCCTTCACCCACATGCAGGATGGAGGTCTCCACGGCACCGAGCTTGCTCAGGGCCGTACCCGCTGCCTTGAGCTCCTCCTCCGCGGTGTCGCCCTTGAGCGCGAGCATCTCCCCGTAGGGGCGCAGCAGTGGAACTCCCCATGTCGCCAGCCGGTCCAGCGGTGCCACGGCTCGCGCCGTCACCACATGCACGGGGGTCAGCTTGCCCATGACCTCCTCGGCACGGCCGCGGACGACCGTCACATGGTCCAGGCCCAGCAGCTCCACGACCTCCGTCAGGAAGGTCGTACGCCTCAGCAGCGGCTCCAGCAGCGTGATCCTCAGGTCCTCGCGGACGAGAGCCAGGGGAATACCGGGCAGACCGGCGCCCGAGCCGACGTCGCACACCGTCACGCCCTCCGGAACGACCTCCGAGAGCACCGCGCAGTTCAGCAGGTGCCGCTCCCACAGCCGGGGTACTTCACGGGGACCGATGAGACCACGCTGCACACCCGCCTCGGCGAGGAGCTCGGCGTAGCGCACCGCGTCCTCGAAGCGATCGCCGAACACCTCGCGCGCCTGCTCGGGCGCGGGGGGAAGCTCCGCTGCCTCCGTCACGGGGAACCGTCCTTCCGTACCGCATCATCAGCGCACCGGGCGCCGACCATCAGAACTATCAGGCTGACAAGGTTCGGCCCCGCCTGCTCTACAGACGGGGCCGGTGGAACGTACGGACCGATCAGGCGGGAAGCACGACGACGAAGCGCTGCGGCTCCTCGCCCTCCGACTCGCTGCGCAGCCCGGCGGCCTTGATCGCGTCGTGCACGACCTTGCGCTCGAACGGCGTCATCGGCTTGAGCTTTACGGACTCGCCGGTGCTCTTCACCTCGGCGGCGGCCTTGGCGCCCAGCTCGGAGAGCTCGGCACGCTTCTTGGCCCGGTAGCCGGCGATGTCCAGCATCAGACGGCTGCGGTCCCCGGTCTCCCGGTGCACGGCCAGGCGGGTGAGCTCCTGCAGGGCTTCCAGCACCTCGCCGTCACGGCCGACCAGCTTCTGCAGGTCGCGGCCGCCCGCGTCGCTGATGATCGAGACAGCTGCGCGGTCGGCCTCGACGTCCATGTCGATGTCGCCGTCGAGGTCGGCGATGTCGAGCAGGCCCTCGAGGTAGTCCGCCGCGATCTCACCCTCCTGCTCCAGGCGAGTCAGGGTGTCTGCACCCTCGGCAGCGGCGGAGGTGGTGCCTTCCGTCACGGGATGGACTCCTTCTTACTTCTTGGACGGGGACTTGGGCCGCTGCGGACCCTTGCGCTGTCCGGACTGGGCCTTGCTGCGGGTACCGCCGCCGGACTGCTTCTTGGCGGGAGCGGCGGGCTTGGCGTCCTCGGGCTCGTCGGACTTGGTGAGCGAGGTCGGCTCCGACGGCTGGGTGTCACCGGTGGCCTTCGAGCCGGCCGAGGCGGCACCCGACTGGCGCTGGGACTTGCTCTGCCGCTTCGGCTGCTGGCGCTTGGGAGCAGCCGCGCTGGCCGTCGAACCGTCCTCGGTCTGGACCGCGGCCTGGGACTCGCTCTGGATGACCGAACCGTCGGCCTGGGCCGCGAGGCCGGCCTTGTTCAGACCGTTGATGAACTTGCGCTCGTGCTCGTTGCGGTCGCGGCCCTTGGCGACGATCGCCTTGATGATGGTGCGCTCGCTGCGCTTGCGGGCCTTGCCGTGCTGCGTGACGTGCTTGGTCAGGCGCTCCAGGTAGGCGGCCTGCGCCTTGGAACCCGGGGTCGGGTTGTTGCGGATGACGTACATCTGCTGACCCATGGTCCACACGTTGGTGGTCAGCCAGTAGACGAGGACACCGACGGGGAAGTTGATGCCGAAGACGGCGAACATGACCGGGAAGACGTACATCAGCATCTTCTGCTGCTGCATGAACGGCGTCTTGACCGTGGTGTCGACGTTCTTCGTCATCAGCTGGCGCTGCGTGTAGAACTGCGACGCCGACATCAGGACGATCATGACCGCGGTGACGACGCGGACGTCGGTCAGCGAGGCGCCGAGCGACTCGACCTTGAGCGACCCGTCCGTGAACTTCGCGGCCAGCGGTGCGCCGAAGATGTGCGCCTTACGGGCGCTGGCCAGCAGCGACTCGTTGATGACACCGATGGTGTCGCCCGTCGCGATGCCGTTGAGCACGTGATACAGGGCGAAGAAGAACGGCGACTGCGCCAGGATGGGAAGGCACGAGGAGAGCGGGTTGGTGCCCGTCTCCTTGTACAGCTTCATCATCTCTTCGGACTGACGCTGCTTGTCGTTCTTGTAGCGCTCCTGGATCTTCTTCATCTCGGGCTGGAGCGTCTGCATGGCCCGCGTCGCCTTGATCTGCTTCACGAAGAGCGGGATCAGGCAGATACGGATCAGGATCACGAGGGACACGATCGACAGGCCCCAGGCCCACCCGGTGTCAGGGCCGAAGATGGCGCCGTACACCTTGTGGAACTGGACGATGACCCAGGAGACGGGTGTCGTGATGAAGCTGAAAAGACTGGCAATCGTGTCCACTAATCATGCTCCTTGGGCATGGGACGGAGTCTCTGCGGCCGGGCTCGAAGGAGTTTGCCCCTCGGTGGCCGAGGCGGCGGAGGGCCCGCCCCTACGTGCACGCCAGGCGTTACGCAGCATTTCGTGCCACCGCGGACGCTTGCGCGGCGGGACATGGTCCACACCGCCCAGCGACCACGGATTGCACCGCAGGATGCGCCAGGCGGTGAGTGCCGTTCCCTTGATCGCACCGTGCCGGTCGATGGCCTGGTAGCCGTAGTGGGAGCACGACGGGTAGTACTTGCACACCGGCCCGAGCAGCGGGCTGATGGTCCACTGGTACAGCTTGATCAGCGCCAGCAGCGGGTACTTCATCGTGCGCCCCCTCCCAGCAGCCGCTGAACGGCGGCATCCAGGTCTCGGGCCAGTTGTTCATGATCGGCGTCGCCCGCCTCGGGCAGCGCGCGTACGACTACCAGGCTACCGGGGGGAAACAGGGCGACCCTGTCGCGCATCAGATGGCGAAGCCTGCGCTTCACCTTGTTGCGCACCACGGCACCGCCCACGGCCTTGCTCACGACGAAACCCGCACGCGTCGGGGGAGCGCTCTCCCCAGGCGCGTGCGGGTCCGTGGCACCGCTACGAAAGTGGACGACGAGGGACGGGCGCCCGGCCCGGCGCCCCCGTCGTACCGCGGTCGCGAAGTCCTCGCGCCGCCTCAGCCGGTTCTCGGTGGGCAGCACGACGGCATGACCTGACCGGGATCAGGCGGACAGGCTGGCGCGACCCTTGCTGCGGCGGTTCGCCAGAATCGCGCGGCCGGCACGGGTACGCATCCGCAGGCGGAAGCCGTGGGTCTTGGCACGACGACGGTTGTTCGGCTGGAAGGTGCGCTTGCTCACTCGGGGGCTCCAGAAATCAATCGGTGGTGGCGGGTGCCGTCCTGGCTGTCACCGTGCGCCCACGAGTAGCTCGCAGTTACGCCCGTGTGCACCGCTTCCCGATCACCTGACGCGATCTGTGCCCATCGGAGGCAGGCGGCAGCAGCCATCGACAACTCGACCTGGTTACGGTACGCGCGGCTACGCCATCCGGTCAAACCAGTGGTCACCGGGGGACACTATCCACAGGCTGGGGACAACAACTTGAACCGCACCCGCCGCCCTGACTACCGTGGCTGAACTCCGATTCGTTCCCTTGACCCCTGTGTTTCGGCTCCACCCCATTTGAATCCCGACTCGTCCCACAACCACACGTTCGTGGGACCCGTGAGAGAGCGTGCCCTGTGGCTGACGTACCTGCCGATCTTGCCGCAGTGTGGCCACGCGTACTCGAGCAACTTCTCGGTGAGGGCCGCGTCCAGGGTGTGGAGGCGAAGGACGAGCACTGGATCCGGCGCTGCCAGCCCCTGGCGCTGGTCGCCGACACCGCCCTGCTCGCCGTACCGAACGAATTCGCGAAGGGCGTGCTGGAGGGCCGACTGGCCCCCGCCGTCAGCGAGACGCTGAGCCGCGAGTGCGGACGCCCGATCCGCATCGCGATCACCGTCGACGACTCCGCCGGCGAGCCCCAGGC
>NZ_RSAJ01000069.1 GCF_003933965.1 Streptomyces sp. RP5T | reverse complement strand
GCCGCGCGGAATGAATGGGCTCTAGGAGCGGGTCCTGGTGGTCATGGAGAACTCGTCGGCCTCCGCCAGGTCGAAGTCGCCGTGGTCGCTGCCCAGGCCCTGTGCCACCAGGGCCGCCGCGGCACTGCCCAGGATCGCCGCCTCGCGTGGCGTGCGGCCCAGGCTCGTCCCGCGCAGGAAGCCCGCCGAGAAGGCGTCGCCGCAGCCGGTGGTGTCGACGACCTCGACCTCGAAGGCGGGGACCGTCTCCGTGCCTTCGGCGGTGACCAGGAGGGCGCCGTCGCCGCCCCGGGTGACCGCGACCAGGCCCACCCCGCCGGCCAGGAACTTCTTCGCGCCGGTGACGACGTCCTGCTCCTCGCTGAAGCCGAGGACCTGGTCCTCGTTGGGGAGCAGGAAGTCGACGTACGGGAGCAGCGGTTCGATCTGGTCGAAGGTGCCGAGCTCGCCCGGGGCGAGGAGGTCCACCGAGGTGACCACGCCGTGCTCCTTGGCGTGCGCCAGGATGCGGGCGGCGACGTCGGCGCCGATCAGCTCGGGGCCGCCGAGGTGAAGGTGGCTCGCCTCGGCGACGGCGTCCCAGGGCACGTCGTCGAGGCCGTAGGTGATGTTGGCGCCGAGCAGGTGGAGGGTGGGGCGGTCACCGTTGGGGCGGATGGGCAGGACGGTCGCGGAGGTGGAGGTGTCGATCCGGCGCACGAGCAGGGAGGTGTCGATCCCCGCCTTGTCGAGGAGCCGGGTCAGCAGGTCGCCCGTCGGGTCCGTGCCGATCGCTCCCGCGGTGCGCACCGAGGCGCCCAGCTTGGCGAGGGTGAGGGCGGTGCCCGCGGCGGTGCCGGCGGCGGTCATGCGGATGTCCTCGACCAGGGTCGCGCCCTGGCCCTCCGGTATCTCCTCGACCGGCCGGACCAGGACGTCCAGCACGTGCACGCCCATGGTCACGACGTTCTGCGCCTTCATCGGGTTCCCTCCTGTGCGGATTGCGTGGTGCCGTAGTTGCGTGCGAGGGCGGCCTCGATCACCGCGATCTGCTGCTGTTCGTCGAGGGCGCGGGGCGTGCCCAGGGCGGCCGCGTGCTGGTAGACGCCGCAGGCCCACTCCAGGAGCAGCGCGTGCTCGACCGCCTTGTCGAGACTCGGGGCGTGGGTGACGGCCCCGTGGTTGGCCATCAGGGCGGCGCCCCGGCCCTCCAGGGCGGTGAGGACCGACTCGGCGAGTTGCGGGGTGCCGAAGGTGGCGTACGGGGCGACCCGGACGGTGCCGCCGAGGGCCAGCAACTGGTAGTGGACGCAGGGCAGTTCGTCGAGGACCAGGGAGAGGGCGGTGGCCATGGGGGCGTGGGTGTGGACGACCGCGGTGGTGCCGTAGCGGCGGTAGACGCCGAGGTGGAGGTCGAGTTCGGAGGTCGGCAGGAGGCCGCCGGCCACGATCTCCCCGTCGAGGTCGACGACGGTCACCTGGTCCGGGGTGAGCTCGGCCAGGATCGCGCCGGTCGCGGTGATCGCCACCCGGTCCTCGACGCGGACGCTGACGTTACCCGCGGTGCCGATGAGCAGTCCCTCGGCCCCCAGTCGGCGGCAGGCGGCCGCCACGGCGGCCCGCTCCTCGCTCAGCGCCGGGCTTGAGTCGGTCATGCGCGCGACGCTAACCTAAACCTGAAACAAAGTCACGTTCACGTTCGGAGGTTGTCGTGTGAGGTGGTCACGTGGATGAGCGGAGGTCGTGCCGTGACTGAGTCCGCCCCCGGGACCGATCAGGCCGCATGGATCGCCTCCCTGCGCCGCACTCCCCAACAGGCCCGCAGCCGGGCCCGGTTGGCCAGGGTGCTGGAAGCCGCCGAGCACATCCTGGTGGAGGAGGGCGTCGAGTCGCTCACCACGACCCGGATCGCCTCCGAGGCGCGGGTCTCGGTCGGCTCGCTCTACCAGTACCTGCCCGACCGCGGGGCGATCATCGAGGCGCTCGCGGCCGGGTACTTCGCGAAGCTGGAAGCGGCGATGGACGCGCTCGTGGAGGCCGCGGCCGTCGAGCGCTGGGAGGACCCGGTGGGGGTCCTCGTCGACGCGTACGCCGAGATCTACCGCACCGAACACGGCTTCCGCGCCCTGTGGTTCGGCAGCGGACTGACCGAGCGCACCCGGGCCGCGGACCGCGAGCACAAGCACCGGATGGCCGACGGGATCCGCCGCATCCTGCTCGCGCTGCGTCTCGCCGAGGACGACGAGTCCCTCGCCCGCGTCTGCCACGCCGCGATCCTCGCCGCCGACGCCCTCGCCCAGGAGGCCTTCCGCCGGGACACCAAGGGGGACGCGGCGCTCCTGGAGGAGGCGAAGATCCTGCTGCGCGGGTACCTCACGGACGTCGCGTCGCGCTACGGACCGTCCTGACGCGGCCGGACCACGGGAGACCCATGCACCTCACCTTCACCGGCCGGGTGATCGAATGGCGCGGCCCGGCGCCGTACTACTTCGTCCCCGTGCCCGCCGAGGACTCCGCCGACATCGGTGAAGTGGCCCGCATGGCCACGTACGGCTGGGGCGTGATCCCGGTCGAGGCCCGGATCGGCGGGGTCACCTTCACGACGTCGCTGTTCCCGAGGGACGGCGGCTATCTGCTGCCCCTGAAGAACGCGGTGCGGGTACCGGAGGGACTCGCCGTGGGAGACGACGTGAGGGTGCGGATGACCATCCGCTTCTGACACCCAGACCGCGGCCAGGGGCTGGGACGACCTCGGGGCCCCGAACGACGCGGGCGTCGACTTCCTGCGAGCGCACTGCACGCACGAGGTCCTCGCGGACCGCTGATCGCACGGCCGCGTATCGTTCGGCCGTGACCGACACCGAGCCCCTGCGGCTGCCCGACATGCCGTTGCACGATCCGTTCGTCGTCGCGGACGAGGGGACGCGGACCTACTACCTGTACACGTCGAACGAGCCGTCCGTGTCGGGGGTGGAGGGCGTCGGGACGATGGTCTACCGCAGCCGCGACCTGCGGGACTGGACGCGGCCCGTCGTGGTGTTCCGGACCACCGAGCAGGAGGGGATCTGGGCGCGGGACGGCGGGTGGGCGCCGGAGGTCCATGCCTGGGGCGGCCGGTACTACCTGTTCACCACCCTGCACGACGAGGAGCGGGTGCTGCCGGTGCCGCCCGCCGGGCGCTGGGTCACCCCCTTCCAGCTGCCGAACCACGCGCGCGGCACGGTCACCGCCGTGTCCGACTCGCTGCTGGGGCCGTTCACCGTCGTCGATCCGGACGGGCCCACACCGCCCGCGCACCTGATGACCCTCGACGGGACGCTCCACGTCGATCCGGACGGACAGCCCTGGATGGTGTACGCGCACGAGTGGCTGCAGACCGTCGACGGGACGATGGAGGCCGTACGGCTGGCTCCCGATCTGACCGGGACGGTCGGCGAGCCGGTCTTCCTGTTCAAGGGCTCGGACGCGTTCTGGCTCGGTGAGCAGATCCCGGCGGGCGTGCCGCACCAGCTCGCGCCGTACGTCACCGACGGCCCCCAGCTCCACCGCACCCCTGGCGGCGCCCTCCTCATGCTCTGGTCGACGTACGAGAAGGACAGGGCCGAGGCGGACGGCACAGTCAGCGGCGGCTACGTGCAGACCTACGCCGTCTCCAAGTCCGGTGCGCTGACCGGCCCTTGGGAGCAGCGTCGGCCACTGGTCCGGGACGACAGCGGGCACGGGATGCTGTTCCGGGCCTTCGACGACCGGCTGATGATGATCCTCCACCGCCCCTTCGAGAACGCGCGCGGAAAGCTGTACGAGATGCGGATCGAGGGCGACGAGCTGCGGGTCCTGCGGCAGTGCACCGAACTGGACGGGGACGGCGCCGGCGGGTGAGACCCGCGCGGCGGTGGCCCGCGCGGCGACCGGAGCGTCAGATCGCCTCGCGGATCGCCTGTTCGAAACCCTCCACATGGCTGCGGGCGAGCCGCGCGGCCGTGTCGGCGTCGCCGGACACGATGGCCTCGATCAGCGGGCCGTGCTCCTCGACATGGCCGGCCATGTCCGACAGCCGGTCCACGAACAGGCACCAGATGCGGGTGGCGAGGTTGTCGTGGCGGACGAGGGTGTCCTCCAGGTACGGGTTGTGCGTGGCCGTGTAGATGGCGCGGTGGACCTGGAGGTCCAGGTGCATGAGCGCGGCGGAGTCCCGCCCGGGGGCCCCGGCGCTGTCGAGTTCCCGCCGCAGGGCCGTCAGGTTCGCCCGGTCGGTGGCCGTGGCGCGCCGCGCGGCCTGTGCCGCGGCCAGGGGTTCCAGCTCCTGGCGCACCTCGGAGATGTGGGCGAGGTCGGTGATGTTGACCTCGGTGGCGAAGGTGCCCCGGCGGGGGTAGGTCGTGATCAGGCGCTCGTACTGGAGCCGCTTGAGCGCCTCGCGCACCGGTGTCCGGCCGACGCCGAGGGACTGCCCCAGCTGTTCCTCGTTGATCGGCGCGCCGGGCCGGATCTCCAGCATGACGAGCCGGTCCCGGATGGCGCGGTACGCGCGCTCGGCGAGCGACAGCTCCTCGACCTCGGTCGCGACCTGCTCCATGGATGCCCCCTTGACCTGTGCGGCGAGCTCCCATACCTTACCGCACAGGCTGATATATCAGTTGCCCATTAGCTGGCTCTCAGGATGGTGCACCGATGGCAACGAGTACGTCGTCCACCTCGCCGCTCACCACGCCCGCATCGCCGCTCTCCCTCCCGCTCGGCGAGCTCGACCCGGAGGTCGCCGGGGCCGTGGCCGCCGAGCTGCGCCGCCAGCAGGCCACGCTCGAAATGATCGCCTCGGAGAACTTCGCCCCGGCCGCGGTGATGGAGGCCCAGGGCTCGGTCCTGACCAACAAGTACGCCGAGGGCTACCCCGGCCGCCGCTACTACGGCGGCTGCGAACACGTCGACGTGGTCGAGCGGTTGGCCATCGCCCGGGTGAAGGAGCTCTTCGGCGCCGAGGCCGCGAACGTCCAGCCGCACTCCGGCGCCCAGGCCAACGCGGCCGCGATGTTCGCCCTGCTCAAGCCCGGTGACACGATCCTCGGCCTGGACCTGGCGCACGGCGGCCACCTGACCCACGGCATGCGCCTCAACTACTCCGGCAAGCTGTACGACGTCGTGCCGTACCACGTGCGCGAGTCCGACCTGCGGATCGACATGGACGAGGTCGAACAGCTGGCCCTCGCCCACCGTCCGAAGATGATCGTCGCGGGCTGGTCGGCCTACCCCCGGCAGCTGGACTTCGCCGGGTTCCGGCGGATCGCCGACGCGGTGGGCGCGTATCTGCTGGTGGACATGGCGCACTTCGCCGGTCTGGTCGCCGCGGGCCTGCACCCGAGCCCGGTGCCGTACGCCGACGTCGTCACGACCACCACCCACAAGACCCTCGGCGGCCCGCGCGGCGGTGTCATCCTCAGCCGCGCCGACCTGGCCAAGAAGATCAACTCGGCGGTCTTCCCCGGTCAGCAGGGCGGTCCGCTGGAGCATGTGATCGCGGCGAAGGCGGTGGCCTTCAAGGTGGCGGCGGGCGAGGAGTTCAAGGAGCGCCAGCGGCGCACACTGCGGGGCGCGAAGATCCTCGCCGGACGCCTGCTGGCCGACGACGTGGCCGAGGCCGGGATCACCGTCCTGACCGGCGGCACCGAAGTCCACCTGATCCTGGTCGACCTGAGGAAGTCCGAGCTCGACGGCAAGCAGGCCGAGGACCGGCTGCACCGCATCGGCATCACCGTCAACCGCAACGCCGTGCCGTTCGACCCGCGCCCGCCGATGGTCTCCTCCGGCCTGCGGATCGGCACGCCCGCCCTGGCCACCCGCGGCTTCGGCGACACGGAGTTCCGCGAGGTCGCCGACATCATCGCCGGAACCCTCAAGGGCGACCGGCCCGACGACGAACTGCGCGCCCGGGTCGAGAAGCTCGCCGCCGCCTTCCCCCTCTACCCCCACCTCGACGGAGGCGCGGCATGACCGCCGAACCCCTGCCGGAGCACCCGGACTTCCTCTGGCGCAACCCGGACCCGAAGCGGTCGTACGACGTCGTCGTCGTCGGCGCGGGCGGCCACGGTCTCGCCACCGCCTACTACCTCGCCAAGAACCACGGCATCACCGATGTGGCCGTCCTGGAGAAGGGCTGGCTCGCGGGCGGCAACATGGCCCGCAACACCACGATCATCCGCTCCAACTACCTGTGGGACGAGAGCGCGGCGATCTACGAGCACGCGCTGAAGCTGTGGGAGCGGCTCCCCGAGGAACTCGACTACGACTTCCTGTTCAGCCAGCGCGGCGTCCTCAACCTCGCGCACACCCTCCAGGACGTCCGCGAGGGCGTGCGCCGCGTCAACGCCAACAAGCTCAACGGCGTCGACGCCGAATGGCTGGAGCCGGACGAGATCGCCAAGGTCTGCCCCATTCTCAACGTCTCCTCCCGCACCCGGTATCCGGTCCTCGGCGGCACCTTCCAGCCGCGGGCCGGCATCGCCAAGCACGACCACGTCGCCTGGGCGCTGGCCCGCCGCGCGGACGAGCTGGGCGTGGACCTGATCCAGGGCTGCGAGGTCACCGGTTTCCTCAAGGACGGCGACCGGGTCGTGGGCGTCGAGACCAACCGCGGCCGCATCCACGCCGGCCGGGTCGGTCTCGCGGCCGCCGGACACAGCAGTGTGCTGGCCGAACGGGCGGGCGTCCGGCTGCCGGTGCAGTCCCACCCGCTCCAGGCCCTGGTCTCCGAACTGCACGAGCCCGTGCACCCGACCGTCGTCATGTCGAACCACGTGCACGTCTACGTCTCCCAGGCCCACAAGGGCGAGTTGGTGATGGGCGCGGGCGTCGACGCGTACAACGGCTACGGGCAGCGCGGCTCGTTCCATGTGATCGAGCAGCAGATGGCCGCCGCAGTCGAGCTGTTCCCGGTCTTCGCGCGGGCCCATGTGCTGCGCACCTGGGGCGGCATCGTCGACGTCACCCCGGACGCCTCGCCGATCATCGGCCGCACCCCCGTGGCCGACCTCTACGTCAACTGCGGCTGGGGCACCGGCGGTTTCAAGGCCACTCCGGCGGCCGGCTGGACCTTCGCGCACACCCTCGCGACGGGCGAACCACATCCGCTGAACGCCCCCTTCGCCCTCGACCGCTTCACGACCGGCGCGTTGATCGACGAACACGGCGCAGCGGCCGTGGCCCACTGAGGCATTGAGGAGAACGCCGTGCTGCTGATCACCTGCCCCTGGTGCGGTCCGCGCAACGAGACGGAGTACCGCTACGGCGGACAGGCCCATGTCCCCCACCCGGACTCCCCCGCCGACCTCACCGACGAACAATGGGCCGAGTACGTCTTCTACCGCGACAACCCCAAGGGCCCCTTCGCGGAACGGTGGATGCACAGCATCGGCTGCCGCCGCTGGTTCAACGTCCTGCGTGACACCGCCACCCACGAGGTGCTGACCTCGTACCGGCTCGACGAGCCCCGCCCGGGAGGGACCCGATGACCGACCAGCGCTTCCGGCTGCCGCGAGGCGGCGGCGTCGACCGCGGGACCCTGCTGCGCTTCACCGTCGACGGACGGGAGCTGACCGGCCACCCCGGCGACACCCTCGCCTCCGCGATGCTGGCGAACGGCCTCGTCGAGGTCGCACCCTCGCTCTACCGCGGCCGTCCGCGCGGCATCGTCTCCGCGGGCGTCGAGGAGCCCAACGCCCTCGTGCAGCTGGGCGGTGCGTGCTCGGAGGGCATGCTCCCGGCCACGACGATCGAGCTGTACGACGGCCTGTCCGCCACCACGCTCTCCGGGATGGGCCGGCTCGACCCCACTCCCGACCCCGCCGTCTACGACAAGAAGTACGTCCACGCCGACGTCCTGGTCGTCGGCGCCGGCCCGGCGGGCCTTGCCGCTGCCGCCGCTGCCGCCGCCTCGGGCGCCCGGGTGATCCTGGTCGACGAGCAGCCCCCGCCCGGTGCCGGGGCGGGGACCGATGAGCTGCGGGCGACGCTCCACGCCGCGCCCGAAACCGTCGTACTGCATCGGACCACGGCCTTCGGGTCGTACGACGACAACTACGTACTGGCGCTCCAGCGCCGCACCGACCACCTCGGCGCGGACGCCCCCGAGGGCGTCTCGCGGCAGCGGCTGTGGCACATCCGCGCCCGCCAGGTCGTGCTGGCGACCGGCGCGCACGAACGTCCGCTGGTCTTCGCGGGCAACGACCGGCCCGGCGTGATGCTCGCGGGGGCCGTGCGCACCTATCTCAACCGGTATGCGGTGGCGCCGGGTTCACGGGCCGTGGTGAGCACGACCAACGACAGCGCCTACGACACGGTCGCCGACCTGTGCGCCGCCGGGATCCCCGTGGCCGTCGTCGTGGACGCGCGCCCCGAACTGTCCGCCCGGGCCGCCGGGGTGGCCGCGGCGACGGGCGTGCGGGTGCTGACGGGCAGCACGGTGGTCGACACCTCCGGCGACCACCGGCTCACCGGCGTCACCGTCCAGGCGCTCGACGCCGAGGGCCTCCTCGCCGGTGAGGCCGAATCGTTCGACTGCGACCTGCTCGCGGTGTCCGGCGGCTGGAGCCCGGTGGTGCATCTGCACAGCCAGCGCCAGGGCAGGCTGCGCTGGGACTCCGACCTCGTCGCGTTCGTGCCCGACGGGGCCGTACGGGACCAGCAGGTCGTGGGGGCGGCCCGGGGGACGTACGACCTCGACGGTTGTGTCGCCGAGGGGACGCGGGCCGGGGCGCTGGCGGCGACAGCGGCAGGGTTCCCCGTGCCCGTACCGGCCGAGGGCGCGCGGCGCTCGCCCGGCCCGACACGTGCCCTGTGGCTGGTACCCGGCCCCGAGGGCGAACCCGGCACCTGGGACAGCCACTTCGTCGACCTCCAGCGTGATGTCACGGTCGCCGACGTCTGGCGTTCCACCGGCGCCGGGATGCGGGGCGTCGAGCACGTCAAGCGGTACACCTCGCTCGGCACGGCCAACGACCAGGGCAAGACCTCCGGCGTCAACGCGATCGGCGTGATCGCCGAGGCCCTCGGCGGTTCACCGGGCGAGATCGGCACCACGGCCTACCGGGCGCCGTACACGCCGATCGCGTTCGCCGCCCTGGCCGGGCGCGAGCGGGGCGAGTTGTTCGACCCGGAGCGCACGACCTCGATCCACGGCTGGCATGTGGCGCACGGCGCGGAGTTCGAGGACGTCGGGCAGTGGAAGCGTCCCCGGTACTACCCGCAGGCCGGTGAGGACATGGACGCGGCCGTGGCGCGCGAGTGCCGGGCGGCCCGGGAGAGCGTGGCGTTCATGGACGCGTCCACCCTCGGCAAGATCGAGATCTGGGGCGCGGACGCGGGCGAGTTCCTCAACCGCGTCTACACCAATGCCTTCAAGAAGCTGAAGCCCGGGACCGGACGCTACGGCGTGATGTGCAAGCCCGACGGCATGATCTTCGACGACGGTGTGACCCTGCGGCTCGACGACCACCGCTACTTCATGACCACGACGACCGGCGGCGCGGCGAACGTCCTGGACTGGCTGGAGGAGTGGTCGCAGACCGAGTGGCCCGAACTCGACGTGCACTGCACGTCGGTGACCGAGCAGTGGGCGACGATCGCCGTCGTCGGCCCGCAGTCGCGCGCGGTCCTCGCCCATCTCGCCCCGGACGTCGACCTGTCCAACGAGGCCTTCCCGTTCATGGCCTTCCGCGAGACGACCCTGGCCTCCGGGGTCCCGGCCCGCATCTGCCGGATCTCGTTCTCCGGTGAACTCGCCTACGAGATCAACGTGGCTGCCTGGTACGGGCTTTCGGTCTGGGAGGAGGTGGACGCGGTCGGGCGGCCCTACGGCATCACACCGTACGGCACCGAGACCATGCACGTCCTGCGGGCCGAGAAGGGCTACATCATCGTCGGCCAGGACACCGACGGGACGGTCACCCCGCAGGACGCGGGCATGGGCTGGGTGGTCTCCCGGCAGAAGGACTTCATCGGCAAGCGGTCCTTCTCCCGCGCCGACACCTCGCGCCCCGACCGCAAGCAACTGGTCGGCCTGCTCCCGGCCGACGGTACGACCCGGCTGCCCGAGGGCACCCAACTCGTCGCTCCGGACGTCGACCTGGAGTCGGTCCCCGTGCCGATGCTCGGCCACGTCACCTCCAGTTACCACAGCCCGGCGCTCGGCCGCCCGTTCGCCCTCGCCCTCGTCGCCGGCGGGCAGGCGCTCAAGGGCCGGACCCTGCTCGCCCCGGTGGGCGAGGCGCTGGTGCCGGTCGAGGTGACCGACTTCGTGCTCTACGACCCCGAAGGGACCAGGCGTGATGGCTGAACCGAGCTCGGCGGGACCGGTGGCCCTGCGCACCAGTCCCCTGTCCCACCTGGAGGAGCGGATGCGCGCCGCCGCCGTCACCGGCGCCCGGGGCGTCACGCTGACCGAGCTGCCGTTCCTCACCATGGTGAACGTGCGGGTCGGTCCCGCGTCCGAGGCGGCCGACCGGCTCGGGCGGGCAGTGGGGGCACCGCTCCCCCGCCGCTGCGGCGACACCGGCGCCCACGGCCACCGTACGGTCCTCTGGCTGGGGCCCGACGAGTGGCTCGTGCTCTCCCGGGACGACCCCGGCGCCCTGACCGAGGGGCTGCGGGGGGCCCTCGGGGGCGCCCCGGGCTCGGTCGTGGACGTCTCGGCGAACCGCACCACCCTGGAGCTGAGCGGCCCGTCCGCCCGGGAGGTCCTGGAGAAGGGCTGCCCGCTCGACCTGCACCCCCGCGCCTTCGGGCCGGGCCGCGCGGTGTCGACCACGGTCGGTCCGGTCCCGGTCCTGCTCTGGCAGACCGCCGACACCCCGGCCTACCGCCTGCTCCCGCGGTCCTCGTACGCCGACTACCTGGCCCGCTGGCTCATCGACGCGATGAGCGAGTACGGCCGGCCGGCGCTCCCGGCCGAGAGGGAAGGCTGACCGACTCACCTCATGCGGGATGCGCCGCGGGGGCCGCGCACACGAAAAGGGCCCCCGCAGGCTCTCGCCTGCGAAGACCCTTCGCACCGTCGGGACGACAGGATTTGAACCTGCGACCCCTTGACCCCCAGTCAAGTGCGCTACCAAGCTGCGCCACGTCCCGGTGCCGTCTGACCTGGGGTTTCCCCCGGCCGAACGCGCAGAGAAACCATACCGCACTCGAGTCGGTGGTCGCGCACTCCTTTCCCCGCTTGACCTCAAGCTTGGTCGAGGTTGCACGATCGTCCGCATGACGATCACCGAGGCACACGAACGGACGTACGACTACGCGGACCTGCCCCGGCTCATGGGGCTGATGACGGGCGACGAGAAGCACGGACCGGCGGCCACGTCCACGCTGGACGTGCTGTGGGTGCTCTACGACCGCGTGCTGCGGGTGCGCCCCGAGCGGCCGGACGACCCCGGCCGGGACCGGTTCCTGCTGTCCAAGGGGCACGGGCCGATGGCCTACTACGCGGTGCTGGCCGCCAAGGGGTTCGTGCCCGTGGACTGGCTGCCCGGGTTCGGTTCGTACGACTCGCCGCTCGGCCACCACCCGGACCGCGTGCTGGTGCCGGGGGCCGAGATCGGCAGCGGGTCACTCGGCCACGGACTGCCGATCGGCGTCGGGACGGCACTGGGGCTGCGCGCCCAGGGCATCGACGAGCCGCGGGTGTGGGTGCTGGTCGGGGACGCGGAGCTGGACGAGGGCAGCAACCACGAGGCGATCGCCTTCGCCGGGCCCGCCGGGCTCGACCGCCTGCACACCGTCGTCGTCGACAACTCCTCCGCCAGCCATGCGCGCCCCGGAGGGATCGCGGCCCGTTTCGAGGCCGCGGGCTGGTCCGCGGTCACGGTGGACGGCCGCGATCACGAGGCGCTGTTCGCCGCCTTCACCGCGCCGCATCCGGGCCGTCCGCACGTGGTCGTGGCCCGGGTCGAACCGAAGTCCGCCTGAAGATCCCGCTTTCGCAAGCAGATCCCGTTTCCGAGAGAGGTTCACAGCTCCATGGACACCATGCGCGAGCGCTTCACCACGGTCGTCTCCCGGCTGCTCGACGAGGACCCACGGGTCGCGGTCGTCCTGGCCGAGATCGGCAAGGACGGCTTCACCGGGGCGGCCCGCCGGCATCCCGACCGGGTCGTCAACGTCGGCATCCGCGAACAGCTCCTCGTCGGAGCGGGCGCGGGCCTGGCGCTGACCGGGCTGCGGCCCGTGCTGCACACGTTCGCCAGCTTTCTCGTCGAGCGGCCCTTCGAGCAGGTCAAGCTGGACCTCGGCCACCAGGACGCGGGGGCGGTCCTGGTGAGCGCGGCCGCGTCCTTCGACTGGCCCGCCGGCGGGTACACGCACATGGCGCCCGGCGACGTGGCCCTGCTGGACACCCTGGACGGCTGGACCGTCCATGTGCCGGGCCACCCGGACGAGGCCGAGACCCTGCTGCGGCACGCCGTCGCCGCGGGGGACGACAAGGTGTACGTACGGCTGTCCCTCCAGGCCAACCGGGAGGCACTCCCCGTGGACAGCGAGCGGTTCCGCACCGTCCGCGAGGGACGCTCCGGAGTCGTGGTGGCCGTCGGTCCGACGCTCGACAACGTGCTCGCCGCGACGCAGGGCCTCGACGTGACCGTCCTGTACGCGACGACCGTACGGCCCTTCGACGCGGCGGCACTGCGCCGGGCCACCGGGGCGGCGGGCACCGATGTAGTCCTGGTGGAGCCGTACCTGGCGGGCACGTCGACGGCGGCGGCGAACGACGCCCTGGCCGACGTACCGCACCGGGTGCTCGGGCTGGGCGTGGGCCGGCGCGAGCTGCGGCGGTACGGCACGATCGAGGAACACGTCGGCGCGCACGGGCTCGACGCGAAGTCGCTGCGGGAGCGGATCGGGGCCTTCCTCATCCCCTAGGCAGCCCCAGTTCCGGATAGGCGTCGAGGAGCCGGGTCGGGGCGGCCTGCCGCCAGGAGTCGGCGAGTATGTCCCGCAGTTCACCCTCGTCCTCGATCGCGGCGAGACGGGCGCGCACCCAGGCGAACTGCGCCTCGTGGCCGGCGATCCAGAACTTGCCCGGTTCGGCCAGCACCAGCTCGTCGCGCTCCTCCTTGGGGCAGCGCACGGCGATGGAGGTCTCGTCCTCGGGCAGTGTGGCGAACATCTTGTCCGCGACCCGGAACGTGGGCATGCTCCAGGCGATCTTCTCCGTCGTGTCCGGCAGGGACAGGGCGATACGGCGTACGTCTTCGGCGTCCGGCATGACAGGCACCGTAGCGGCTGCCACTGACAATCACCTGGTCACAGCAGCCTTCCCGAGCTGCTTGTAGTACAGGGTCGTCGGCCGCGGCACCCCAGCGGGATCGGCCGCGTAGTCGGGGATGACACCGGCCCGGGTCCAGCCTGCCGAGCCGTAGAGGCGCTCGGCGGGGCTGTCGGTCTCGGTGTCGAGGTGGAGCAGGGTGATTCCGGCCGAGCGGGCGGCCTGCTCGGCGGTGTCGAGGAGCCGGCGCCCGAGTCCCTGACCGCGCGCGTCCCGGTGGACCATCAGCTTGACCAGTTCCGCGCGGTGGCGGGAGTTGGGCTTGTCGGGGAAGGCGAGGCCGACGGTGCCGACCGCGCGGCGGCCGTCGTACGCCGCCCACACCGCCAGGTGTCCCGCGGCCACCGCGCCGACGCGCTCCTTCCACCAGGCGAGGGCCGCCGCGCGGTCCATCGGCGCGAGGAACCCGATGGAGGCGCCGCCGTCCACGGTGTCGACCAGGAGTTCCGCCAACTCGTCGACACAGTCGGCCAGTTGGCCCTCGTCGAGGCGGGTGACGATCACGGCAGGACCACCGCCAGCACGTACCGCGCCGCGTCGGGGCCCGCGCACCGGAACCGGGTCGGCCCCCACACCCGCAGCCGCAGGCAGTCCCCGGTGCCGAGGTGGTGCTCGGCGTCCCGGGCGGTGACGTCGAGCGTGCCCGCGAGGACCCAGATGTGCTGCTCCAGACCGGTCACGGGCGGGCGGTCGTAGGCGATGTCGGCACCGGCGGCGAGCCGCCCCTCGACGAGCTCGCCGCGCAGTCCGGGGTGCGGCGGTGACACGGACCGCCGGACGAACCCCGAGGCGCGGTCCTCCCACACCGGCTGGTCGGCACCCCGCACCAGCAGGGCGGGCTCGGCCTCGACCTCGCTGAGCAGCTGGGACATGGTCCGCCCGTACACTCCGCACAGCCGGTTCAGCAGGGAGGCCGTGGGGCTGATCTCGGCGCGCTCGGCGCGGGAGAGGGTCGACTTGCTGACCCCGCTGCGCTCGGCCAGCTCGCCCAGGGACCAGCCCCGCTCGGACCGCAGCTCCGCGAGCCGGAGGCCGAGGCGGGTGTCGACGGGGTCGGGACCGGTCTCCTGCTGTTTCATATTCGGGAAGCTATCCCATATCCGGGAATCCCTCCACCCTCGCCGCAAGCGGTCCGCGGTCACCCCTCGGCGACGGCTTCGAGCGCGTCGAGGACGGGGCGGATCAACGGGTGCTCCTCGGCTCCCCGCCGTACGGCCGCGAAGACCCGGCGCGTCGGGGCCACCCCGTCGACCGGCCGTACGACCACTCCGGTGAGGTCCATCCCGATCAGTGCCGACCGCGGCACCAGCGCCACCCCCGCGTCCGCCGACGCCAGTGCGACCACCGCGCGGAAGTCGTCCGAGGAGTGCTCCAGGCGGGGCTGGAAACCGGCGTGCTCGCAGGCGAGGACCACCACGTCGTGGCAGGGGTTGCCCGGGTAGGGGCCGATCCACGGGTCCTTGGCGAGCTCCGCGAGCGGCACCTCGCTCCCGTCGGCCAGCCGGTGGGTCACCGGCACGACCGCGTCGAAGGGCTCGGCGTACAACGGCACGTGCGCGAGGCGCGGGTCGTCGGCGGGCGGAGCCCCGCGGTACTCCACCGCGACCGCGACGTCGACCTGCCGGTCGAGGACCATCGGCAGGCTGGCGTCGCCCTCGGCGTCCTGGACGCGGATGCGGATGCCGGGGGCCGTCGCGGCGAGGCGGGCCACCGCGGGCGCCACGACCAGGGCGATCCCGGTCGCGAAGGAGGCGACGGTGACCGTGCCTGCCGCGCCCGAGCTGTAGGCGGCCAGCTCGGCCTCCGCCCGCTCCAGCTGGGCGAGGACCGCGTTGGCGTGGCTGAGCAGGATCTCGCCCGCGGGGGTCAGCCGTACGCCCTTGGAGCCGCGCTCCACCAGACGGTGGCCGGTCTCCTGCTCCAGGGCCGTGAGCTGCTGCGAGACCGCCGAGGGCGTGAGATAGAGCGCGGCGGCCGCCGCCGTGACCGTGCGGTGGTCGGCCACCGCACGGAGGATGTGGAGCCGCCGTGCCTCGATCATGGGATCGATTATCGCAACAGGTCCGGACTCAGTCCGCCAGCTCGGCCCTGGCCGCGACGAAGGCGTCGATCGCGCGGTTCACGTCCTCGGTGGAGTGGGCCGCCGAGAGCTGCACCCGGATGCGCGCCTGCCCCTGGGGAACCACCGGGTACGAGAAGCCGATGACGTACACGCCCCGTTCCAGGAGCAGCTCGGCGAGGCGTCCGGCCTTCGCCGCGTCGCCGATCATCACCGGGGCGATGGCGTGGTCGCCGGGCAGGACGTCGAAGCCCTCCTCGGTCATCCGGCGCCGGAACAGCGCGGTGTTCTCCCGCAGCCGCACCCGCAGGTCGTCCGCCGACTCCAGCAGGTCGAGGACCTTCAGGGAGGCCGCCGCGATCACCGGGGCGAGCGTGTTGGAGAAGAGGTACGGCCGGGAGCGCTGGCGCAGGAGGGCGACGATCTCGGCGCGGGCGGCCACGTAACCACCGGAGGCGCCGCCGAGCGCCTTGCCGAGGGTGCCGGTGATGATGTCGACGCGGTCCATGACGCCGTGCAGCTCGGGGGTGCCGCGGCCGCCGGGGCCGACGAAGCCGACGGCGTGGGAGTCGTCGACCATGACCATGGCGTCGTACCGGTCGGCCAGGTCGCAGATCTCGCGCAGGGGCGCCACATAGCCGTCCATGGAGAAGACGCCGTCGGTGACGACCAGCTTGCGGCGGGCGCCCGCGGCCTCCTTCAACTGCCTTTCCAGGTCGGCCAGATCACGGTTGGCGTAACGGAAGCGGCGGGCCTTGGACAGCCGGATGCCGTCGATGATCGACGCGTGGTTCAGGGCGTCGGAGATGACCGCGTCCTCGGGGCCGAGCAGCGTCTCGAAGACACCGCCGTTGGCGTCGAAGCAGGAGGAGTACAGGATGGTGTCCTCCTGGCCGAGGAAGGCGGACAGCCGCGCCTCCAGCTCCTTGTGCACCTCCTGCGTCCCGCAGATGAAGCGCACCGAGGCCATGCCGTAGCCCCAGCGGTCCAGGGCCTCGTGCGCGGCGGCGATCACCTCGGGGTGGTCGGCGAGTCCGAGGTAGTTGTTGGCGCAGAAGTTGAGGACCTCGCCGGGCCGGCCGCCCGCGGAGACGCGCACGGTCGCGGACTGCGGGGTGTCGATCACGCGCTCGGGCTTGTGGAGTCCGGCGGCGCGGATCTCGTCGAGGGTGGCGCGCAGGTCGTCGCGCACGGAGTCGAACATCGTGGGTCCCTAAGTCAGTTGGTCCAGTCGAGGATGACCTTGCCGCCGCGGCCGCTCGCCGCGTCGGCGAACGCCGCCTCGAAGTCGCGGTAGCCGTACCGGCCGGTGATCACGGGGGCGAGGTCGAGGCCGCCCTCCAGGAGGACCGACATCGCGTACCAGGTCTCGAACATCTCCCGGCCGTAGATGCCCTTGATGGTGATCATGGAGGTGACGATCCGGGCCCAGTCGACCGGGAACTCCGCCGCCGGCAGTCCCAGCATCGCGATCCGGCCGCCGTGCGTCATGTTGGCGATCATGTCGCGCAGCGCCTCGGGACGCCCGGACATCTCCAGGCCGATGTCGAAGCCCTCCCGCAGCCCCAACTCCCGCTGCCCGTCGGTGATCGCGGCCTCCGACACGTTCAGCGCGAGACTCACGCCGATCTTGCGGGCCAGCTCCAGGCGCTCCTCGCTGACGTCGGTGACGACGACGTTGCGGGCCCCCGCGTGACGGGCGACCGCAGCCGCCATCAGCCCGATCGGCCCGGCCCCGGTGATCAGCACGTCCTCACCGACCAGCGGAAAGGACAGCGCGGTGTGCACGGCGTTGCCGAACGGGTCGAAGATCGCGGCCACGTCGAGTTCCACGGGGACGCGGTGCACCCACACATTGGCGGCGGGCAGGGCGACGTACTCCGCGAAGGCCCCGTCCCGGCCGACGCCGAGTCCGACCGTGGCCCGGCACAGGTGCCGGCGCCCGGCGAGGCAGTTGCGGCACTTGCCGCACACGAGGTGCCCCTCGCCGCTCACCCGGTCGCCGGCCTTGATCTCCGTGACATCGCGCCCGGTCTCCACGACCTCGCCGACGAACTCGTGGCCGAGCACGAGCGGGGTCCGGATCGCCTGCTGGGCCCAGCCGTCCCAGGAACGGATGTGCAGATCGGTGCCGCAGATCCCGGTGCGCAGCACCTTGATCAGTACGTCGCCGGGTCCGACGGCGGGCTCCGGGACGTCCGCGAGCCACAGCCCGGGCTCCGCCTTCTCCTTGACCAGCGCCTTCAAGGTACGGCTCCTGTGGGTGCGAGGGGTGGAAACGCCCAGCAATCTGCCGTACGGCACCGTCCTGGTCCATCGAGACTTTCTTAAGCGGTGCCTCAGCTCCGCTTCACACCTACCCGCACGCGAGCGCACACGTGCGGGTGCCGCGTGGGGCGGACGGTCTCCGCGCGCGGGGCCTCAGACCGGGTCGAGGCGGGAGACCTGGTAGTGGGCGATGGACCAGTCGTCCCCCGCCCGGGTCACGAGCACCGCGAGCTTGACCGCGAGCGCGGGCCGGTCGGTGAACGTGAACTCGACGTCCAGATAGCCCAGGACGAGGCCGTCGGCAGGTCGCCGTGTCTCAAGGACGCGGTACTCGGCCTTCAGGCCGGGCGGCTGGGAGTCGTAGTACGCGGCGACGCCCCTCCGTCCCACGCTGTAGGGGTGCAGCCCCTGGAAGACGGCGTCCTCGGTGAAGAGGGCGGCCACGCGCTCCGGTTGGTGGGCGTCGACACCGTCCTTCCAGCGGTCGAGGACACCGCGGAGGATCACCTCGTCGTCGGATCCGATGGTCATGTCCGCTCCTTGGTGGGTGAGTTGACGGTCCGTCAATGTCCGGCGCTCATACCGCCGTCGACGTGCAGGATCTCGCCGGTGACGAAGGGGGCCGTCTCCAGGTAGAGGACGGCGTCGACGATGTCGCTGACCTCGCCCATCCGTCCGACCGGGTGCAGGGCCGCGAGGAACTCGTGGGTCTCCTCGGCGTGCATGGGCGTCTTGATGGTGCCGGGCGACACGGCGTTGACGCGGATGCCACGGGTCGCGTACTCGACGGCGAGGGACTTGGTGGCGGACTGCACACCGCCCTTGGTCAACGAGGCCAGCACGGAGGGGACCCTGGAGTCCGCGTTGTCGACGAGGCTGGTGGTGACGTTGACGATGTGGCCGCCGCCCTGGGCGAGCAGGTGCGGGACGGCGTGTCGGGTGAGATGGAAGACCCCGGCGAGGTTGATGCCGGTCACGGTCGCGTAGTCCTCGGCCGTGTACGCGGTGAACGGCTTCGCGACGAAGACGCCCGCGTTGTTGACCACGGTGTCGATCCGGCCGAACCGCTCCACGGCGGCCGCGACCACGCGCTCCGCGGTCGCCGGGTCGGCGATGTCGCCCTGCACGGTGAGGACGCCCGCGTCGTCGACGGGTGCGATGGTGCGCGAGGTGGCGACGACGGCGTAGCCGAGCTTGCGGTAGCCCTCGACGAGGGCGGCGCCGATGCCCTGCGAGGCGCCGGTGACGATCGCGACCTTCTGGTTCTGCGTGCTCATGGTGACCTTCTCCGAGTCGGTGACGGTGACCGGTACTAGCCGACCGGTCTACTAAGGAGAAGGTAGGGCGGTCCGGCACAGGACAGAAGGACCGGTTTCCTCTCCTCTGCGAGGCACCGGCTCCCAGCGCAGGTCAGCCAGGGAGTGCGTAAGGATCGTCGGCGGGCAGCCATGCGTCCGGGGCGTGGACGCCGAGGTCGCCGACGTCCTCGCACAGGGCGTCGACGACGGCCAGGACGCCGGCGCGGTCCTCGCTCTCGCGCCGGACCAGGGACCAGGTCCAGTAGACCTTCGGAGCGACGATCTCCCGGCGGACCAGATCCGGCGGGAGCGGACTGGTCTGCCCCTTGGGCGAGTTGACGACCGGGCGGGTGCAGCGGCGCACATGGTCGAAGAAGGCCGGGCCGGTGATCGCGCCGTCGGAGATGCGGACCGTACGGGCGCCCGTCGCCTGCGCGAGCTCCTCGCCGTACGTGTTCCAGGACGCCCAGGAGGTGACGTCGTCGTCGATGAGCACGTCGGTGTCCCGTGCCGCCACCTCGGGTACGCCGCCGCGGTCACCGCCCCTGGACACGGCGTGGAGCCGGTCGGCACCGAGCAGCCGGGCCCGCAGCCCGAGCCGCCGGAGGTCCGCGGTGCGCACCCAGCAGACGGCGAGGTCCAGACTGCCGTCGGCGACGCGCGCGGCCTGGGTGTGGGAGGGGGCGACCCAGGCGTCGATGTGCACCTGGGCCACCGCTGCCGTACGCGACATCAGCTCCGGGGGCAGCCAGTTCACATATCCGAGCCGCACCGGCTGCGAGCCGGACAGGCGGCCGGCCCGGCGCCTGAGGTCGTCGGCGCGGTCCAGCAGGTCACGGGTGTGCGGCAGCAGGGCGGCACCCGCCGGGGTGAGCGAGACCCTGCGGCGGTCCCGGTCGAACAGCCGGACGCCCAGGTCCCGTTCGAGCGCCTTGATCTGCTGGGAGAGCGAGGGGCCGGCGATGTGCAGGCGCTCGGCGGCCCGGCCGAAGTTCAGCTCCTCGGCGACGGCGACGAAGTACCGCAGCTGGCGCAGTTCCACGGGCGTCATCGTACGCGCGCTGGGAGGCTGCGCCTTCCAGCAGCGAGGAAGCCGGTCGTGGCGTCTGCGCAGGTGAGGCGCGCACGATGAGCCCGACGAAGACGCCGAACGGAGTGGGCCGTGCGAGAGTTCCTGGTCGAGATCACCACCACCGTCCCCGAGGGCACCGCACAGGAGGAGGTGGACCGGCGACGGGCCGCCGAGGCCGTCCGCGCGCGGGAGCTGGCCGTGACCGGTCGCCTGGTCCGGTTGTGGCGCCCGGTGGGCGAGTTGCGCAGCATCGGCGTGTGGCGGGCCGCCGACGAGGAGGAGCTCCACGAGAAGGTGCTCGGCACCCTGCCCCTGCACCCGTGGATGACCTTCACCGTGACCCCGCTCCAGCCGCACCCCAACGACCCCGGCCCGAGGTGATCGCTCGGTACTTCCACTTCTCGTCGGCCCCGGCCCGACTCCGCGGCGGGGCACGCTCCGGTCCCGACCCGCACTGCCGCTCGCGACGACCCTGGTCCAGTCGGCCGGCATTCCCCCGCGGCGTCAGCGCGCGGCTGCGGATCAGCCACCCGCACCACATGGTCGTAATGGGTCACACAGTCCTCGATCAGCAGCGAGAATCGAACAGGGAAGCCCGGCCCGCCACGGCCGGCGCCCCGCACACTCACCGCCGCACCGGCCAACCGACGTGGAGCCGCTGATGACCACCGCACGGGACCTCGCGATCATCGCCCTCGACACCGCCGACAAGCCGGTGGAGCAGGGTGATCTCTCGCTCGCGCTCGCCGGCGCCGAGGTGTTCGACCTGCTCGACGCCCGCGCCCTCGTCCTGGACGGCGACCGCATCCTGCCCAGCGCCCCCGCCCCCACGGGCGACCGCCTCCTGGACGAGGCCGCCGGGACACTCGTACGGGAGGAGCCGTACGAGTCCGTCGAGGACTGGCTGTGGCGCCGGGGTCGCGGGCTGTCCGCGGCCTACGTCGACGACCTGGAGCGGACCGGGCTCACCTCCCGGCGGCGCGGTCGGCGGATCCCGCTGCGGACCGGGCGGACGGAACTGGTCGACTCGGCGGCCCGGCGGCAGGCCGAGGAGCGCAGGGCGGCGGGCGAACCCGTCCTCGCGGCCCTGGCGGCCGCCGCCGGGATCGGCGAGGAACCGGCCGGGGAACTCGCCGAGGAGGCGACCGCCGTGCTGGCCGCGGTCGGGGACGCGGTGATGGAACTGGAGGCGGTGCGCCAGCGCAAGGTCATCGAGGACGCCGCCTTCGACAACGTCTGGCGCGGTTACTAGGAGCCGGTGACGCCGAGCAGCGCCCGGCAGTTGTCCCACAGGGCGCTCAGGCGCTGGGGGCTGTTGTAGAGCTTGGCGAACATCACCTGGCCCTCCAGCTGGGCCACCACCGCCCGCGCCGCCTGCCGTGCGTCGGAGACGGTGACGTCGCCGCGGTCCCGTGCCTCGGCGACGACGGCCTCCACCAGGTCGACCTGTGCGTCGAAGATCTCCTGTAGCCGTCCGCGCACGGGTTCGGCGTGGTTGCTCAGCTCCAGTGCGAGGTTCCCGAACAGGCAGCCCGACACCGTGCCGCAGCCCTCCTGGACGGCGCGCTGGCCGGCCTCGGTCTGCTCGAAGAGCGCCCGCAAACGCCGCAGGGGGTCCCCGTCCGCGCCCAACGCGCTTTCCCACTCGGCCCGTTGTGCCGCCCAGTGCTCGTCGACGACGGCGAGCGCGAGGGCCTCCTTGGACTCGAAGAAGTAGTAGAAGCTGCCCTTCGGCACACCGGCGGCCTTGCAGATCTCGGCCACGCCCAGCGCCGAGTAGCCGCGCCCCTCGATGAGCGAGTGCGCGGCTCCGAGAATCCTCTGCCTGGCGTCACTGGTGCGTCCCACACGCCCAGTGTACGGAGGTACTCGACCGGTCGGCTGGAAAGCGGGGCGTCTCTCCCGTCACAGCACCGGGAGCCCGTCGGCCTCCCGTCGCTCCAGACGCGCGACCAGTTCCGCCGCCGACGACTTGATGGCCTCCAGGCCGGTCTTTCCCCAGGTCCGCGGCTTCACGTCGGCTGCGCACACCGTGCCGAGCACCATCCCCGTCGAGTCGATGAGCGGAGCGCCCAGATAGGAACGGATGCCGAACTCGTCGACGACCGGGTTGCCCGCGAACCGCGGGTAGTCACGGACGTCCTCCAGGACCAACGCCTTGCGGCGGGCCACCACATGGGGGCAGAAGCCATGGTCGCGCGCCATATAGCGGCCCACTTCCGGCTTGGCCTCCTCGCCGTCCACCGGGGGCCGGGCCACGGGAATCCTGAGTCCGGCGAAGAACTGCCAGTCCTCACCGAGGAAGTTGACCATCGCGTACGGCGCCCCCGTGCGCTCGGCGAGCCGCTCGGCGAAGGTGTCGAGCGCGGGCTCCGGATGCTCCCCGAGCCCTAACAGGCGCAGCCGTCGCGCCCGGTCCGGGGCCTCCTTGTCCTCCGGGGTGAGCAGCAGCCGGCCGGCCGGGCGCGGTGGGTCATAGCTCATGGGCGGCCGTCGCTGTGGACGTCGGTCATATGCGGCTCCGTGGCGGTGTGTGCGAGGGTCACATGTGGGCGCCGTGGCTCGGCGCGGGCGCCGGGCTGTGGGCGATGAGATGCCGGACGAGGGTGAGCAGGGTCTGCACACCGGAACTGGAGATCCGGGCGTCGCAGCGCACGATCGGGATCTCCGGCGGGAGGTCGATCGCGGCACGCACCTCCTCGGGGTCGTAGCGGAACCCCCCGTCGAACTCGTTGATCGCGACGATGAATCCGAGGCCGCGCTGTTCGAAGAAGTCCACGGCCGCGAAGCAGTCCTCCAGTCTGCGGGTGTCGGCGAGGATCACCGCGCCGAGCGCGCCCTCGGAGAGTTCGTCCCACATGAACCAGAACCGCTCCTGTCCGGGCGTGCCGAACAGGTACAGGACGTGTTCCGGGTCGAGGGTGATCCTTCCGAAGTCCATGGCCACCGTCGTCTCGACCTTGTTCTCGATGCCGTCGAGGCTGTCGGTCGCGGCGCTGACCGTGGTGAGCAGTTCCTCCGTGCTGAGCGGGGCGATCTCGCTGACCGCGCCCACGAAGGTCGTCTTGCCTACCCCGAACCCTCCCGCCACCAGGATCTTCAGTGCGGTGGGGAAGGGATCAGAGCTGTCGTCGTAGTCCATCGAGCACTGCCTCCAGAAGAGCCCGGTCAGTCGGGTTGTGGGTGAACTCGGGGGGCTTGGTGGTCAGCGCCCCGCAGTCGACGAGGTCGGACAGCAGCACCTTGGTGACCACTGCCGGCAGCTTGAGATGGGCGGCGACCTCGGCGACCGAGACGGGCGCGCGGCACAGGTCGAGCGCCTGCGCGTGCTCGGGACCGAGGTAGCCGATGGGGGTGGCACCGGTGGCCATCACGTGCGACAGCAGGTCGAACGCGATGGACGGCCGGGTGCGGCCGTTGCTGACCGTGAAGGGCCGCACCAGCCGCCCGGCCGCGTCGTCGAGCCAGGGCCCGTCGCCGGCCGCCGCCACGCTCAAGGCCTCATCGCCGGGGATTCGACGGCGTGCTGCCGGGGCGCGGTCACCAGGTAGGGGCGCACGCTCTTGACGAGCATCGCCATCTCGTAGCCGAGCACGGCGGCGTCGGCCTCGCGTCCCGCCAGGACGGCGAGACAGGTACCGGAACCGGCGGTGGTCACGAACAGCAGCGTCGAGTCGAGTTCGACGACGACCTGGCGGACCTCTCCGCCGTCGCCGAAGCGGACGCCCGCGCTGCGGCCGAGGGAGTACAGGCCGGAGGCCAGGGCCGCCATGTGGTCGGCGCTGTCCGCGTCGAGCCCGTGGACCGACTTCACGAGCCCGTCGCAGGACAGCAGGACCGCGCTGCTGGTGTGCGGCACCCGCTGCACGAGGCCGCTCATCAGCCAGTCGAGATCGGATACATGGCCGGTCGGCGCTTCGCTCGCCATGGTGGATCGACTCCTTGAGGTACGAAGGTCTGCGGGAGCGCTGGGG
>NZ_RSAJ01000699.1 GCF_003933965.1 Streptomyces sp. RP5T | reverse complement strand
GTCGGGGGCCTCGGGGCGGGCGGCGACGGCGGTGACGGTGGCGGTGGCGGGACCGGAGACTGCGGGAGCGGAGGCGGCCGGGGTGGTACCCGAGGTGCCGGTGCCTGCCGGGGTGGCGCCGCCCGGGGGAGCGGGTGTGCCGGAGTCCGGTGTCCCGTGTCGTCCGGGAGCGCCCCCGGTGACGCCGGTCCCGTCCAGCGGCACCGCCCCCTGCGCCCACAGCTTCAGCCCGCCGAACAGCACGAACATCACGCCCGCGATGACGAGGTTGACGACGAGGGAGGCCAGGAAGAGGAACACCGGGCTGCCGGTCAGGTGCTCGCGCTCGACGATGCCGTTGACGATCGTGCCGTAGATGCTGATCGGGGAGAAGCCGCCGCCCTGGGCGCCGTGCACCACCATCGCGCCCATCAGCAGCGGACTGATCCCGTACCGCGCGGCGAAGCTCAGCGCGATCGGCGCGACGATCGCGACCGCGGCCGGGCTGACCGCGCCAATCGCCGTCAGCGCGCCGGTGAGCGCGAACATCACCCACGGGATCAGCGCCACCCGCCCGCGCACCAGCCGGATCGACGCGTGGACCAGCCAGTCGGTGGTGCCGTTGGCCCGCGCGATCGCGAACAGGTACGTCACGCCGACGAGGACGACGAACAGGTCGCCGGGGAAGCCGGCGAAGATGCCGTCCGCGTCGAGGTCGGCGACCAGCTCTCCCACCGCGAAGGCGGCGGCGAAGGCGAGAGCGCCCATGTTGACGGAACGGGTGGTGGCGATGACGAACACCACGACGAGGACGAGGATCGAGATGAGTTGGGGGGACATACGGGCTCCCGTCGTTGGGCCCCGGAGCGGTGGGAGGGACGAGCGGCTCACTGGTTCACTGGCTGATTGGTTGATTGGCTGAGCCACTCGGCCAATGGGGGGATGGCTGGTTAGCGTGGTGCGGGACGTGCGGTACGTCAAGGGTGCGCGCAGAATTGGCTCAGCCACTTTGCCAATTGACCGCCTATGGGGGTGTTACCCGGAGTGTTACTCTCCCGACGAACGAGAGGGGGACCCGTGACCGACGCCCTGCGCCCCATGTCCAAGCCACGCCTCTACGAACAGGTGTTGGACCGGCTGCGCCAGTACGTCACCGAGGCCGGGCTCCGGGCCGGCGACCGGCTCCCGCCCGAACGCGACCTGGCCACCCGTCTCGGGGTCAGCCGGGCCTCCGTGAAGCAGGCCATCGTCGTGCTGGAGGTCCAGGGACTGGTCGAGGCCCGGCACGGCGGCGGCACGTACCTCGTCCGCGACAGCCTCGACGTCGAGCCTGTCGAGAAGATGGTCGAGCGGCGCCGGCGGTTGCCCGACGTCCTCGACGCCCGCGAGGCCCTGGAGACCAAGCTCGCCGAGCTGGCCGCCGAGCGCCGCACCGACGAGGACCTGGTCGCGATGCGGACGGCCCTCGCGAGGATGGCCGGCGAGATCGAGGACGGCGGTCACGGCGTCGAGGGCGACCGGCTGTTCCACGCGGCGGTCACCGCGGCCGCGCACAGCAGCCTGCTCGCGGAGTTCATGCGCTCCATCGCCGACCAGATCGCCGAGAGCCGCACCGAGTCCCTGCGCCAGCCGCACCGCCCCGAGCGATCCCTCGCCCAGCACCGGGCGATCCTCGACGCGATCGCCCTGCGGCGCCCCGGCCAGGCGGCCACCGCGATGCGCCGCCATGTCCGCACGGTCGCGAAGGTACGGCTGCTGGACTGGGAGCCGGAGGACGGCGAGTAGGGGGCCGCGGGCACCTACCGCCCCGCCTCCGCCAGCACCGCCTCCACCACCGTCGGCAGCGACCCGGGATGCAGGAACAGGAAGAGGTTCGGCTCGACCAGCTCCAGTTCCATGACGCGGGGCCGGCCGTCCTCCCCGTCGACGAGGTCCACGCGCGCGTACAGCAGCTCCGGCGCGTCCGGTACGGCGGCCAGCGCGCGCTCGGCGACGGCGACCTCGGCCGGGGTCGGCGTCCAGGGCTCCAGGCCCGGGTGGGCGACCTTGACCGCGTCGAAGGCCGTACCGGGAGCCAGGACGGCCCGCTTGCGGCTGGCGTGCAGCAGCCGGCCCCCGAAGAACTGCAACGCCCGCTCACCGCCCGCGTCGATGCCCCGCATGTACGGCTGCACCATCGCGGTCAGCCCCTCCGCGTGCATGCGCTCCAGCTGCCGTACGGCACTCCCGTGCTGCTCCGGTGTGTACCGGGCGGCATAGCGCGCGCCCGCCCCGGACGTGGGCTTGACGACGTACTCGTGGCCGGGCAGATCGGCCGGGGCACCGGGCGCGAGGTAGCGGGTCGGCACCACCGGCACCCCGGCCTCCGCGAGTTCCCCGAGGTAGCGCTTGTCGGTGTTCCAGCGCACGACGGCCGCCGGGTTGGCGAGCCGCGTCTCCTTGCCGCACCGCTCCGCCCACGCCACGAACTCGGCCTGCCGCCAGCTGTAGTCCCAGGTGGACCGGATGACGGCCAGGTCGAAGCCGGCCCAGTCGGTGTCACCGTCGTCCCAGCACACGGCCTGCGCGTCGGCCCCGGCCTCGCGCAGCGCCGCCACCAGCACGGGCAGGTCGGCGTCCTTGCTGGGCTCGGGCCCGGGGTCGTAGGTGACGAGGGCGATTCGGGGCACGGCGGGTTCCTTTCCCAGACGGCCATACGGCTCGACCGGCAGGCTAACCGCGACGGACGCAACCGCCGCAACCGCTTTACCTTCCCCCTCGGTGAAGCCCCACCATCGGGGCGAGGAACGGAGGAGGCCGTATGGAGTGGCTGACGATCGGGGCCTTCGCGCGGGCGTGCCGTCTGTCGCCGAAGGCGCTGCGGCTCTACGACGAGCTGGAACTGCTGCGTCCGGCCCGTGTCGACGCGGAGACGGGCTACCGCTACTACACCCCGGCCCAGCTGGAACAGGCCCGGCTGGTGGCGTGGCTGCGGCGGCTGGGCATGCCGCTGGCCCGCATCCGCACGGTGTGCGCGCTTCCGCCCGAGGCCGCCGCCGGGGAGATCCGGGCGTACTGGGCGGGCGTCGAGGCGGAGACGGCCGTACGGCGGGATCTCGCCGCGTTCCTCGTCGACGAGCTGACGGCCGCACCGAGGAAGGACACCAGCGTGCTCGAACTGCGTTACCGCGCCCACTCGGACCCCGGCCGGGTCCGTCCAGCCAACCAGGACACGGCCTACGCGGGCGCCCGCCTCCTCGCGGTCGCCGACGGCTACGGCCCGGCGGGCGCCCCCGCCAGCAGCGCGGCCGTGGCGGCCCTGCGGTTCCTGGAGAGCGCCGAGCTGCCGGCCGGCAACGTCCTCAACCTGCTGGAGGACGCCGTGCACGGGGCGGGCGAGGCGGTGCGGGAGGTGGCCGCGGGCGCCGACGGGAACGGCACCACCCTCACCGCCCTGCTGTGGACCGGCTCCCGGCTCGCCCTGGTCCACATCGGCGACTCGCGCGCCTACCTGCTGCGCGGCGGGGGCCTCTTCCGCATCACCCACGACCACACGGTGGTCCAGTCGCTCGTCGACGAGGGCCGGCTGACCGCGGAGGAGGCGGTCACGCATCCCCAGAGGGCCCTGCTCCTCAAGGCCCTCACGACGGGCACCCCGGACCTGAAACTGCACGACGCCGAGCCGGGGGACCGCTACCTGCTGTGCTCCGACGGTCTGCCCGCCGTCGTCCCCGACGCCACCGTCCGCGACCTGCTCACCACCGCCGGCACCCCCGACCAGGCCGTGCACGCGCTGGTCGACGCGGCGAACGCGGCGGGCGGCCCGGACAACGTCAGCTGCGTGGTGGCGGACGTGGTGGAGAGGACAACCTGATCCGGCCGCCCGGTGTGCGGCGGCGGGCGGTCAGCGCACGGTCAGCCGTTGCAGCAGACCCCACGTGAACTCGGCGACCACCTCCCGTCGTACGCCCTCCTCGTCCGGGGCGGTGAACGCCAGGCCCCAGCGGGTCGGGGCCGTGCCC
>NZ_RSAJ01000698.1 GCF_003933965.1 Streptomyces sp. RP5T | reverse complement strand
CCATTGGTCGGTTGATACTACGATCGTCGAACCGGTGGTGAACTACCGTCCTGGCTGGGCGGTTTATGTGCACCACGGGCGTCGACGCGATGTTCGAGGATGTGCATCCGGCGTTTTCTTTCCCGTTCCGCACCATCTCCGGAGAGGCGTGAGTCAGCCCCATGACTGACACTCAGGTGGCCGAGCTGTGCCGTCTGACGGTCCGTGCCCCGGCCAGGACCGTGGACCTCGCGGTGCCCGCAGACGTTCCCGTCGCCGACCTGCTGCCCGCGGTCCTCGGCTACGGCGGTGACGACCTGGAGGAAGCCGGACTCGAGCACGGGGGCTGGGTGCTCCAGCGTCTCGGCGGTGAGCCGATGGACGAGGAACGCACCCTGGACTCCTACGGGTTGCGCGACGGCGAGACCCTGTTCCTCAGGCCGCGTACCGATGCCCTGCCCGAGGTGCACGTCGACGACCTGGTCGCCGGCATCGCCACCACCATGCGCCGCCACCCCTACGGATGGAGCCCGCAGGTCAGCCGGCGGCTGCTGCTGGGGATCGTGGTGGCGGTGCTCGGCTGCGGGCTGCTGCTGACCGCGCTGCCGGGCGGCTCGGCCCTTCCCCGGGCCGTGTTCGCGTCCGTGGCCGGGCTGCTGCTGCTCGCCGGTGCGGGCGCGGCGAGCCGGGCGGTCGGGGACGCCGGGGCCGGCGCGGTGCTGGGCTTCATGGTCGCGCCGTACCTGGCCCTCGCGGGCTGGCTGCTGCCGGGCGGCGAACTCAGCGGCAGGCACGCCCACGAGGGACTGGGCGCGCGGCTGCTGTCGGCCAGTGCGGCCGCGACCGGCGGCGCGGTCCTGGCGCTCGCGGTGGTGGCCTCGTTCGCCGCGCTGTTCCTCGGGCTCGCCGTGGTCTCGGTGTTCGGAGCCATCGCCGCGGCCCTGATGCTGGCCGCCGATCTCCCGCCCGCGCACGTCGCGGGCATCCTCGCGGTCGTGGCGATGGCGCTCGGCGCCTTCGTGCCGTCCCTGGCCTTCCGCATGTCCGGCATGCGCATGCCGCCGCTGCCCACCAATGCCCAGCAGTTGCAGGAGGGCATCGACCCGCATCCGGCATCGGTGGTCGCCGACCGTGCCGTCCTCGCCGACGGCTGGATGACCTCGCTGTACGCGGCGGTCGGCGTGGTCGCGGCGGGCTGTGTCGCGGTGCTCGCCCGGGAGGGCGGGCTCGCCGAGGTGATCACGACCGCGGCCCTGTCCCTCCTTCTGGTGCTGCACGCCCGCGGTCTGGGCAACGTCTGGCAGCGGCTGTCCCTGGTGGTACCGGGCGTGGCCGGTCCGCTCCTGCTGGTCGTCGTCGGCGTGCCGGACCTCGCGCCCGGGTCCCGGCTGGGGGCGGCCGCCGCTCTGCTGGCGGTCACGGCGGCCCTGGCGATCGCGTCCTGGACCGTGCCGGGCCGGCGCCTCGTGCCGTACTGGGGACGCGCGGCGGAGCTGCTGCATTCCGCCCTGGCCGTCAGCCTGTTGCCGCTCGCCCTGTGGGTGCTCGGTGTCTACGGCGCGCTGCGGTCCATCAACGGCTGACCGAGCGGCCACCGACCGGCCCGCTGCCGGCCGAGCGCCGAACCCGAGCCGAAACGAAAGGCACCGAACCCTGCGATGCAGTCCCGACGTGATCAGGTCCAGGCGCACATGTTCGTCATGGGGCGGCTCACCTCCAGCATGTTGCGGTCGGACCCGGACGCACCCGAGAGCCCGCAGGGCCGGACCAACCGCGGAATGGTCATCGGTGTGGTGATCGCCGTACTGATCTCCGCCGGGGCGTTCGTCCTCGGCCTGCTCAAGCCCGGCGCCAAGGACTCCTGGCAGGAGGCCGGCACGCTCGTGGTCAGCAAGACGACCGGTTCCCGCTATCTCTATCTGAACGGCCGACTGCGCCCGGTGCGCAACTACGCCTCGGCGCGACTGCTGGCAGGGGCCGACATGACGGTCTCCTCGGTGGGGGAGGCCTCGTTGAGCGGCACGCCGCACGGGACACCCGTCGGAATCGTCGGTGCCCCTGACGCGCTGCCCGCCGGCGGAAGCCTGGCCGAGGGCCCCTGGCAGGTGTGCTCGGGCACCACCACCGGTGCCACCGGCACCACCCTGGCCATCGGCGCGTCCGCGGACACCGCGGGTCTGCCCACGACCCGGGCGCTGCTGGTGACCGGGCCCGACAAGGCCGACTACCTGGTGTGGCGAGGCAGCAAGCTGCGGCTGGACAAGGACTCCCATGCCCGCGAAGCCCTGGGATACGGCTCCACGCCGCGCCTCGCGGTGTCGGCGGCCTTCTTGAACTCCGTGCCGTCCGGGCCGGACCTGAACCCCGCGGACGTGCCGGACCTGGGCGCGAAGGGTCCCTCCCTCGGTGGCCGGGACACCCGGATCGGCGAGGTCTTCCGTGTCACCGTCCCCGGCTCCGCCGAGCGCTTCTATCTGCTGCGCGGCGAGGGCCTGGTCCCGCTGACCGCGACGGACGCGGCACTGCTGCTCGGCGACCCGGACATCCGCGAGAAGGTCTACGGCGGACGGGCGGCGCAGGTCGCGACACTCGGCGCGGACGCGCTGAGCGGTCATGTGGCGCCCGGCGCCGACACGGCGGCCCCGGACACCGAACGCCCCGCCGCACCCCCGGAACTGGTCGGCGTGGACGAGGACACGACCGTCTGCGTCCGGGTGCAGCCGGGCCGGAAGGGCCCGCGCATCAGCGTCGCCCTGGTCGGGACGGGCAGCCTGGGCCCGGCGGCGCAGGCCCCCGCCGAGGGGCTGACACCGGCCTGTGTGCCGGTCGGCAGGGTCACCGTGCCGCCGGGCGGCGGAGATCTGGTGCGGGCGCTCGGCGCGAGCGGCAGCGAGGTGGGCGGCACGCTCTACCTGGTCACGGACACCGGGATGAAGTACCGGGTGGGCTCGGCCCAGGCACTGACGGCGCTCGGTTACACGGAGAGCCAGGCGCGCGGGCTTCCCGCCCCGTTGCTGGCGATGCTGCCCACCGGTCCCGATCTGACCCCCGAGGCCGCGGCCCTGGGGACCAGCACCACCACGGCACCGCGCTGCGGCACCGCGGCGGACGCGGGGGCGGAAAGCGGCACGGGTGGCCGGGCGTCCGGCGCGCCCCCGGCCGGGGAGGAAGCGGACCGGGGATGAACTCTTGGCGTCATCCCGTCGCTGGGGTTGGCAAGGCGGACACGGTATGGGGTAGACCAAAAAACATTCAACTCATCATGATCTAAGCTCACTTATTCAACCTGAACCTCAGGAGGCGCGGCCCCATGACAACGCCCACCGGTAGGCAGCAGTCAGAGGAACAAGCGACACGGAACGGCGTCAGCGCGCTGGAGCAGGCATTCTCCGGCGTGCAGCGCTGTCGTCAGGATGTCGACGGCATGAAGAACACCCTGTCCTCGGGGTACGCCGGCAGCGACGGCGGCGCGTTCCAGCAGCTCCTGGAGCGCTGGGACCAGCAGGCAGAGATCATTTCGGTCAACCTGAACAGCATGATCGACACCCTCAACGAGACGCTGCGCGCCAAGGGCCTGCAGCAGGGTTCGGCGGTCCAGTCGATCCAGGAGGCGTACGACCGCTCCGAGGCGATCTTCAACGAGCTGGCGGGCTGACCCCCCGACCAGGCTCCTTCCGCCGGACAAGCCCCGCCCAGACCGCCAAGAGACGAGGACAGTCATGCCCGACTTCACCGACGGACTCATCTACGTCGACTACGCCCACATGGAGAACGCCGCCGACGACATGGTCCAGCAGACCAAGGCGATCGACAGCATCCTCACCAACCTGGAGGCGGAGCTCCAGGAGCTCCGCAACACCTGGGAGGGTGAGGACCGCGCCGTCTACTCCGAGAAGCAGGCCGCCTGGGACAACGCTGTCGAGACGATGAAGCGGATCCTCGCCGAGAACTCGGCCCTGCTCACCGACGTCTCCGGTACCTACAAGTACAGCGAGAACTCCCTGACCCAGCTCTGGCAGAGCGTCCGCATCGGCGGCTGACCGCCTCCCTCCCCCCACCTC
>NZ_RSAJ01000697.1 GCF_003933965.1 Streptomyces sp. RP5T | reverse complement strand
CCCCCACCCCTTTGCGCCGCGCGGTCCCCCCAGCCGTGCGTCGTGCCCTACCGAAAGCAGCACAACCATGAGCATCAGCAGGGGCAGAGGGCTGCAGGCCAATGCCCTCGGTACCTTCGACACCGTGGTGATGGCCGTCGCGGGCAGCGCGCCGGCCTACTCGATCGCCGCGACCACCGCGGTCCTGGTCGGCTCGGTGGGCCTGGCCAGTCCGGCGGCACTGCTGTACTGCGCGATACCCATGCTCGGCATCGCGCTCGCGTTCAGCTATCTCAGCCGCATCGACGTGAACGCCGGCGCCAGTTACTCCTGGGTGGGCCGTACGCTCCACCCCTTCCTGGGCTTCGTCTCCGGCTGGGCGCTGGTGATCTCGGCGACCATCTTCATGGTGGCCGGTTCACTGCCCGCCGGTTCGATGACGCTGGCCCTCTTCGACGAGGGCCTCGCGGACAACACCGCGCTGTCGACCGTTGTCGGCGCGGCCTGGTTCGTGCTGATGCTGCTCGTGGTGCTCGGCGGTGCCCGGCTCACCGTGCGCGCCCAGCTCGTCATGTCCGGTGTGGAGCTGGTGATACTGGCCCTGTTCGCGGTGCTGGCCCTCTTCCACACCGGCAACGCGCGCGCCTTCGAGTGGTCCTGGCTGGGCTTCGGCCACTTCGACGGCATGGCGGGCTTCGCGTCGGGCGCGCTGATCGCCGCGTTCTACTACTGGGGCTGGGACGTCACCAGCAACCTGAGCGAGGAGACCCGCAACAGCCGCCGTACGACGGGACTCGCGGGGCTCATCGGGGTCGGCATCGTCTTCCTGCTGTTCGAGGTGTTCACCATCGCGGTGAACGTCATCCTCACCTCGAAGCAGATCGAGGACAACGACGCCAACGTGCTGGCCGTGCTCGGCGAGGAGATCTGGCCGGGCTGGGGCGGCAAGCTGCTGATCGTGGCGGTGATGCTGTCGACCATCGCCACGCTGGAGACCACGCTGATCCAGGTCACGCGCTCGCTGTTCGCCATGGGCCGGGACCGGACGATGCCGTCGGCGCTTGGCAAGGTGCACCGCCGCTGGAACACCCCGTGGGTGGCGATCGTGGTGGTCGGCGTGGTGGCGCTGCTGATGTTCATCGCCTCCAACACGCTCGGTTCGGTGGGCGACATCCTCTCCGACGCCATCTCGGCGATCGGTCTGCAGATCGCCGTGTACTACGGCCTCAGCGGCCTCGCGGTCGTCGTCGCGTACCGCAAGATGCTGTTGAAGTCCCCGAGCGACTTCCTGCTCGGCGGGCTGTGGCCGCTGCTGGGCGCCCTGTTCATGTTCTGGATCTTCGTCGAGTCGCTGAGCGAGCTGAGCACCGCCGCGATCGCGATCGGTATCGGCGGCCTGGCCGTGGGGCTGGTCCCGATGCTCTGGTACTGGAAGCAGGGCAGCGACTACTACCGGCCCGCGCGACTTGACGCGAGCCGTACCGTCGAGGCGGACTACCTGCCCGACGGCGCGACGGCCGGGCCCTCGCTCGTCCACGAGGGTCTCCCCACCGACTTCTGAGGGGCTGTGCGATGGCGAGAGACCGTTTCACCCCCGAATTCGACCCCGACTGCGGGGACGTCCCGCTCACCAGCGCCCGCCAGGACATCGTCATCGGACGCTGGCAGGGCCTGCGGGAACTCCTGCGCGCCACGGGGCCCGACTGGCTCTCGCGGGGCCACCGGGTGCGGATGCTGGCCCAGGCCTGCGCGGGCAGTTCGACGGTGGAGTCGTGGCTGGCGGCCGAACCGCACAACGGGGACGCGCTGGTGCTGCGGGCGGCCACCGAGACGGCCCGGGCGTTCAACCTGGCCATCGCCGCGGGCCGGGGCGTGCCGATCGACCAGCGCCGCATCGATGCCGCGGTGATGGCCTGCCTCCAGGCGTCGGAGGCGTTCGTGGACGACCCGACGCCGTGGATCTCCCTGATCTCGGTGGCCAGGCTGTACCCGGCCGGCGTGCGGCGGCAGGAACTGGGGCGCTGGTGGGACGAGTTGCACGGGCGCGACCCGTACAGCGTCGAGGGACATCTGCAGGTACTGCACTACTACTCGGCCCGCTGGCACGGCTCGAACGGCCTGATGTACGACTTCGCCCGCGACGCGGCCGGGGTGGCGCCGCCGGGTTCCGCGCTGCCGGTGCTGGTGCAGTACGCGCGGGTCGAGGAGTACCGCACCGCGACGGACGCCGCCGAGGACCGGCGCACGTCGGTGGGGCTGGGACAGCACTGGAAGAACGACGGTGCCATCAGTGACGTACGGCGCACCTGGCAGCGCTGGATCGTGGGCCGCACCGAGCAGACGGTGGCCCCCGGGGAGCTGCGCGACCTCAACTACCTGACCCACGCGGCCTGCCACGCGGGCCTCGCGGAGATCGCGGTGCCCCTGCTGCGACTGCTGGACCGCCGCGGCACCCGCACACCGTGGTCGTACACCGGCGACCCGGAACAGCAGTTCACCAAATGGCGCAAGGAGTTCAGAGTGCGGGTCTGAGCCGGGCGGAGGGACGGCGGCGCTCAGGGCTCGAATCCCGCGTCCCGCAGGACGGCGGCCGCGGCACCTGGGCCGACCGGGGAGGGTGAGGCCGAACAGGAGGTGTTCGGTGCCGATGCAGTTGTTGCGGTGCTGGACGGCGGCCCGCTTGACGTGGGTCATGGCCGACCGCAGCCCCGGACATCGTCTCGGGGCCGTAACGCTTGTGGGGGGCGTGGAAGCGCTGCTGCACGGCTTGCCGGGTGACGCCCAGCGCCGCGCCGATGTCGGTCCAGGAAACGCCGTGCATGCGGCAGTGCTCGACGTAGTCCTCGACCAGGTCGGCGGCCGGGAGCTGCAGTTGGCCGGACAGTTGGGCGGCATTCGTCAACAGGGTGATGCAAGTCCGCCTTGACACGCTGGAGTTGTCAGGACGCGCCTGTCGCTTCGGCCGACGTCGTCGCCCGCCCCGTCGTCCACTTCTCCTCGATCCGGGCGAGTTTCCAGACCATCAGGGCGACGATCCACGTGGCGAGGAAGAGGGCCACGATGACGAAGCCCAGGAGGTTGAGGTCGAGGCCGGACGCCCAGGTCCAGAAGGGGCCTTGGAGGTGGAGTCGGTCGGCCAGCAGGGCCAGGAGTTCCGCGGTGCCGATGAGGAGGGCCACGGCGACCGAGAGGCCGGTGATCGTGAGGTTGTAGTAGACCTTGCGGACCGGCTTGGAGAACGCCCAGCCGTAGGCGAAGTTCATGAAGGAGCCGTCGATCGTGTCGAGGAGGGACATGCCGGCGGCGAAGAGGACGGGCAGGGTGAGGATCGCGTACCAGGGCAGCCCGGAGGCCGCGCCCGACCCTGCCAGGACCAGCAGCGCGATCTCCGTCGCCGTGTCGAAGCCCAGGCCGAACAGGAGGCCGAGCGGGTACATCTGCCAGGACCTGGTGACCGACTTCATGACACGGCCGAGCAGGCGGTTCATGAAGCCCCGGTCGTTCAGCTGCTCCTCCAGCGCGGCCTCGTCGTAGCGGCCGGAGCGCATCCGCCGGAAGACCTTCCAGATGCCCGCCAGGACGACCAGGTTGACCGCGGCGATGAGGTAGAGGAACGCGCCCGAGACCGTCGTACCGATCAGCGCGGTCACGTCGTGCAGACGGGAGTGGTCGTCGCGCACCGGGCCCGCGACCGCCTTCACTCCGAGCGAGAGCAGCAGTGCCAGGACGAAGACCACGCTCGAGTGGCCGAGCGAGAACCAGAAGCCCACCGACAGCGGCCGCTGCCCCTCCCCCATCAGCTTGCGGGTGGTGTTGTCGATGGCCGCGATGTGGTCCGCGTCGAAGGCGTGCCGCATCCCGAGCGTGTACGCGGTCACGCCGATGCCGACACCGAAGGACTTCTCCCCGACGCCGTAGTGGTGCGGGGCGACGATCACGACGAGGGTGAACCAGCCGATCACGTGCAGCGCCACCACGACCGCGGCCATGCCGCCCGCCCTGATCCACTCCTGCCGCGTCATGGAGCCACGGACGCGGTGCCATACCGAGCCCCTCGCGGGGGCGGTGGCGGGG
>NZ_RSAJ01000696.1 GCF_003933965.1 Streptomyces sp. RP5T | reverse complement strand
GGATGTCCGGCTCCATCCCGAGCAACAGCGCGAGCGCGCCCCGCCCCCTACTCTTGGGCCGTGAACGAGATGCCCCGGGATCACCGGCCCGCCAAGTCGATCCGCGTGTTGCTCGCCGAGGATCAGGGGATGATGCGGGGCGCGCTCGCGCTGTTGCTCGGGATGGAGCCGGACATCCAGGTCGTGGCCCAGGTCGCGGCGGGGGACGCGATCGTGGACGCGGCGCTCATGCACCGCCCCGACGTGGCACTCCTCGACATCGAGCTGCCGGGGATGAGCGGTCTGGACGCCGCCGCCGAGCTGCGCGACCAGGCGCCGGACTGCCGGGTGCTGATCCTGACCACCTTCGGACGACCTGGATACCTGCGCCGGGCCATGGAGGCCGGTGCAGCGGGTTTCCTCGTCAAGGACGGCCCCGTCGAGGAGTTGGCCGCCGCGATCCGCCGGGTGCTGACCGGCGAGACCGTGATCGACCCCGCCCTCGCCGCGGCCGCCCTCAGCGCCGGCCCGAACCCGCTCACCGCCCGCGAGCAGGAGGTCCTCAGGGCGTCCACGGACGGTGCGACGGTGGCCGACATCGCCGGCGGACTCCACCTCTCCGAGTCCACCGTCCGCAACTACCTCTCCGCCGCCATCGGCAAGACCGGCACCCGCAATCGGATGGAGGCGGTACGGGCGGCCCGGCAGCAGGGGTGGCTGTGAGCCCCGCCGCCCTTGCGTGGCAGCCCGGACCGTTGCCTCACGTCACCGGAATTCTCCGCGGCAGCCACACCAGCATCAGCACGAGTCCGCAGAGCAGCACTCCCGTGCCCACCCGGAACGCCAGCGCGTACCCCTCGGTCAGCTCCTGCGCCGACGTCCCGCTCCCCGTCCGGGCGGCGGCCAGCGTGGACAGCACCGCAAGTCCCAGTGAACCGCCCATCGTTCGCGAGGTGTTGACCAGCCCCGACACCAGCCCGGCCTCCCCCGGCGCCGCACCCGAGGTGGCCAGGGCGGCGAGCGGGGTGGAGGCGAGGCCCGCGCCCAGCATCATCAGGACGCCGGGCCCCATGATCGAGGCGAGGTAGCCGCCGTCCGAGGTCATCGTCGACTGCCAGGCGTAACCGGTCAGCGCGACGAACGTCCCGAGGGCCGCCACCCGGCGCGCTCCGAGCCGGTGCATGAGTCGGGGCGCGAGCTTGGAGCCGAGCACGATCGCCAGGGAGCTCGGCAGCATGGAGAGCCCGGCTTCGAGCGGGGTGTACCCGAGGACGTTCTGGGCGTACAGGGTGATGAAGTACCACGTGCAGAACAGGGCCGAGCCGCTCAGGAACATCGCCGCGTTCGCCGAGGCCACCGCCCGCACCCTGAGCAGTCCGAGCGGCATCAGCGGGGCCGTCGTACGCGACTCGACGACGAGGAAGCCGCCCACCAGCGCGAGCCCGACGGCCAGCGGGACCAGGGTGGCGGCCGCCGTCCACCCCGCGGCCTCGGTCTGCGAGATGCCGTACGCCAGCACCGCCAGTCCCCCGGTGACCAGCAGCGCTCCGGGCAGGTCCAGGCGCCGCCCGTCCCCGGCGCGGCTCTCGGTCAGCCACAGCAGCGAGCCCAGCAGGACCACCGCGCCGACCGGCACGTTGATCAGCAGCACCCAGCGCCAGGACAGGGTGTCGACGAGGAGCCCGCCGAAGAAGCCGCCGGCCGCGCCGCCGCCCGCTCCGACGGCCGTCCAGGTGGCGATGGCCCGGGCCCGGGCGGCCCCCTCGGGGACGGCCGAGGTGACGATCGTCAGGGTCGCCGGGGCCAGCACCGCCGCGCCGAGACCCTGCGCGGCCCGGGCGAGCAGCAGTTCGCCGCCCTGCTGGGCCAGGCCGCCGGCCAGCGAGGCCAGCGTGAACAGCCCGAGGCCGACGAGGAACATCCGCTTGCGGCCGTAGAGGTCGCCGGCCCGGCCGCCGAGGAGCATGAAGCCGGCGAAGGCGATCGAGTAGGCGTTCACCACCCACTGCAGGCCGGACCCGCTCATGCCGAGGTCGGCGCGGATGGACGGCAGCGCCACGTTGACGACGGACACGTCGAGGACGACCAGGAACTGGCCCGCGCACGCCAGCGCCACCACCAGCCAGGCGGGGGGCGCGGGGCGGACACGCGAGGGTCTGCGGGTGGCGTCAGCGGCATCGAGCATGACGGTCATGGTCTCAACCCGCTCCGACTTCCCCAAGAGAATATAAAGAAATCGTTAGTACGCCGAAGCATCGGAATAGTTGCCCATGCATACGTAGTTCAAGCCACACGTAACCGATCTTCCAGGCCCGGAGGCCTCCCTCACATGACGCACACGCCGACCGACCAGCCCACCCGGAGAGCGTCCGGCGCTGTCGTCCCGGTGCTCGCCTTCGCGGGCATCGTGGTCGCGGTGATGCAGACCCTGCTCGTCCCGGTCATCAAGGACCTGCCGCAACTGCTGGACACCGCCCCCAGCAACGCCACCTGGGTCCTGACGTCCACCCTGCTCTCGGGCGCCGTCGCCACCCCGATCATGGGCCGCCTCGGCGACCTGTACGGCAAGCGCCGCCTGCTGATCCTCAGCCTCGCGGTGATGGTCGTGGGCGCCCTGGTCAGCGCGCTCACCAGCGACCTGCTCACGATGATCGCCGGCCGCACCCTCCAGGGCTTCGCCATGGGCGCGATCCCGCTCGGCATCGGCCTGATGCGCGACATGCTGCCCCGCGAGAAGCTCGGCTCGGCCATGGCCCTGATGAGCTCCTCCATCGGCGTGGGCGGCGGACTCGCCCTCCCCCTCGCCGCGCTGATCGCCCAGCACGCCGACTGGCACGCGCTCTTCTACGGCGCGGCCGGCCTCGGCGTCCTCTCGATCGCCCTCACCCTCCTCGTCGTACCGGAGTCCCCGGCGCGCGCCGAGGGCACCTTCGACGTCCTGGGCGCGCTCGGCCTCTCCACCGGCCTGGTCCTCTTCCTGCTCCCCATCACCAAGGGCAGCGACTGGGGCTGGACCTCCGGCACCACGCTCGGCCTGTTCGCCGCCTCCGCGGTCGTCCTCGTCCTGTGGGGCGTCATGGAGCTGCGGGTGAAGGCCCCGCTGGTCGACCTGCGCACCACGGCCCGACCGGCCGTCCTCTTCACCAACCTGGCGTCGATCATGGTGGGTGTCTCCTTCTACGTCGTCTCGCTCGTCCTGCCCCAGCTCCTCCAGCTCCCGAAGGCGACCGGCTACGGCCTCGGCCAGTCGATGGTCGTCGCGGGTCTCCTGGTCGCCCCGCTGGGCCTGACGATGATGGTCACGGCACCGGTCTACGCCCGCCTCTCCGCGAAGTACGGCCCCAAGTTCACCCTGATCCTCGGCATGCTGATCATCGCGATCGGCTACGGCGCCGGCCTCGGCCTCATGAGCGCGGCCTGGCAGAGCCTGGTCATCGCGGTGGTGCTGGGCGCGGGCATCGGTCTCGCGTACTCCTCTCTTCCGGCGCTGATCGTCGGGGCGGTCCCGGCGTCGGAGACGGGCGCGGCGAACGGCCTCAACACGCTGATGCGTTCCATCGGTACGTCCGTGTCGAGCGCCGTGATCGGGATGGTGCTGGCGAACACGGCGGACAACGTCGGGGGCGTCGCGATTCCGACGATGCACGGTTTCCGGGTGTCGTTCCTGATCGCGACGGGCGCGGTGGCCGTCGGACTGCTGATGGCGCTGTTCCTGCCGAAGCCGAACCGTGCGCCGCAGCTGCGGGCGAGCAGTGAGGAGGAGGCGAACCTGGAACGGGCCGAGGAGGCCCTGCGCGGATTCCGGGGCCGCGTCCTGGACGCGACCGGCGCCCCGGTGGCCCGGGCCAAGGTGACGCTGATCGACCGACGGGGACGCCAGGCGGGCGCGACGCTCTCCGACGCCGACGGTGCGTACGTCCTCGCCGTGCCCGCCCAGGGCGCCTACGTCCTCGCAGCCCGCGCCACCGGCCACGGCCCCCTGGCCTCCTCGGCGACCCACACGGGCGACGACCGCACGATCGCCCTGGACCTGGCTCTCCCGGGCGAGACGATCACGGCCTGACCGCCCGCCAACCCCCAC
>NZ_RSAJ01000695.1 GCF_003933965.1 Streptomyces sp. RP5T | reverse complement strand
CCCCCACCGCACCCGCCGACGGTCCCGCCACCGGTGCCTGCGCCACGGGCACCCGCTCCGGGGAAGTCACCGTCGTGGGGGCCCGGTGCACGCCGAGGGCCAGTACGACCACCACGGCCGCCGCGGCTGCCGCACCTGAGGCGAGGGCGGCTTTGGTCCTGGGGCGCACCGCACGGGCCGTACGCAGGAGACCCTGGACGGTCGCGGAAGCGGATCCCGCGGAGCCCGCCGTGAGCGAGGCCAGGAACTTCCCCGTGCCGCCGCCCACCGCGAAGACCAGCAGCGCGGGGCCGACGAGTGCGGGCAGCCGGTCGTTGGCGCGGATCAGGACGGCGAGGCGCTCGCGGCATCCGTCGCAGGCGTCGACATGGGCGAGGAGGCGCTCGGACTGGCGCGGGGTCGCGTTGCCGCGGACGTAGGCCGGCATCCGCACCCAGTGGACCTCGCACGCGGGATCCTCGGGCGCCTCGGTCTGCGAGCGCAGGAACGCCTGGCGCATGCCCTCGCGGGCCCGGTGCAGCAGGACGGCCGTCGCGCCCTGCTTGGCGCCGATCTGGCGGCCGACCGTCTCCAGCGGCTGGCCCTCGGCGTCGGCGAGCCACAGGGCCCGCACCCAGCGTTCGGGGAGTTCACCGAGGACACGCACCAACAGGTCGGTGGCGGAGACCTGTTCGGCCGGGTCCGCCACGTGACCGGCCGACGCCTGTTCCGGGACCTGCGGGTCCCGGGGGGTCTCGTGCGTGCTGCTCGCGCTGCTCGCGAGGGAGGAGGCGAGGTGGCGGACGGTCGTCATCAGGTACGCCGGAACGTTGTCGATCTCGTGCCCCGCGGACAGCCGCCGCCAGACGCGGAAGTGCGCCTCGGCGACGACGTCCTCGGCCGCCCAGGAGTTGCGGGTGAGCGAGCGGGCGTACGCGACGAGGCGCGGCTGCTCTTCCTCGTAGATCCGCACGTACGCGTCAGTCGCGGCGGTGGACGTCCGGGCGGGCACTCCGGCAGGAGGTCGGTCGGCGGTCATGCAGGAACGCTCCAGTTCCCGGCGGGTGGGGGGGCGGAAAGCTTGTCAGCGTAGATGACCAAACTTTCAATCATTCAGTTCCGGCCGTGATTCAGATCACAGAACTCGCGGGCGGTGGTTGCGTAATCAAGCGGAACTCCGGTCATTCGACAAGGCAATGGAAAAGGACGCGCCAGCACCCAGCCCCCGAGCCCCCGGACCGATGCCTCACCTGAGACGGAGAACGCCTCCCATGCACCTCACCAGCCTGCAACAGACCGTCCGCGCCCGCCTGATCAGCCCCGGCGACCCCGAACTCCCGGTGCGGCCCACGCTGCGCTACAGCTCCGCCGAGCCGTTCGCCGTGCACATCGACTTCCCCGCCGATGTCTCGGCCGACGGCGAGGGCGTGACATGGATCTTCGGGCGGGCGCTGCTGGAGGAGGGGCTCGAAGCGCCCGCCGGGGAGGGCGACGTACGGATACGGCCGTGTGGTTGGGCCCGGACCGTCATCGAGTTCCATTCCCCGCTGGGCCTCGCAGTGATCCGCTTCGGCACGGCCCCCCTGCGCCGCTTCCTGCTGCGCTCCTACGAGGTCGTCGAGCCCGGCACCGAGGACCTGGGCCCCGACCTCGACCACGGGCTCGCCGCGCTGTTCGACGAGGTGTGAGGCGCGGCCGGGGCGCGTCGAAGGCGGACGCCCGCCCGTCCTCACAGACCCTGGACGAAGGCCGCGAGCTCCGCGAAGTCGGCCTCCCGCAGACCGAGTCGGGGATCGACCCGGTGCAGCAGGGCGGGGCCGTTATGGTGTGCTGCCACGAACTCCCTGTCCGCGTGGTCCAGTTCGTCGTCCAGCCAGGCGAAGGGGCGGCCCCGGGCGTGGGTGACGAGGTGACGGGTCTTCCAGAAGGTGCCGTGCGGGGCGGGCGTGAGGGTCGTGGGCCAGTCGACGACCGGGAGTGCCGGGAGGCCGAGGACGGGGGCGATCCAGGTGTTCGCCTCGTGGCGCCACATGGTCGCCCAGACGAGCTCGTAGCGGTCGGCCAGGGCCAGCAGGGCGGGTCCGTGGTCTGGGTTGAGCCAGACCCGCAGCGGCTTGACGGCGGACGGTGCCAGGCCGGGGTGCTGGGCGATCCAGCCCTCGGGCTTCATACGGTGGGTGGTGTAGCCCTCGGGGCGGCGTTCGGGCTGGGCGGCGTAGGGGTTGAGGGGTCCGTCGACGTCGAGGTAGAGGAGGGGGCGGCCGGTGCCTTCGGCGCCGCTCATGGCCCCTCGCCCAGGTGTCGTTCCCGGTCGGCCCGCGTGAGTTCGTGGCTCAACTCGTCTCCCCCCTCAGCTCGGTTGTGTCCGTAAGGGAAGAGTCGCCCGCCCCTGCCGTCCGCGCCAGCCGTTTGGCGCGGCGGACGGGCTGTGACAGGCCTGTTGCCGGAACTGTGGGCTCCATCACAGCAGTTCGCACGGCGTGCTGCTGAACTCGGCGGACCCAGGAACGAGCGGTCAGGGGGGCCGGGATGTCATCGCCATCGCTGAACAGGCGTCTGCGGGGTCTCGCCGTGTCGGCGGGTCTCGTGGCGCTCGCCGTCTACGCCTGGGGGCTGCTGCACCTGGCCGGCGCGGTCCTGGAGGCGGAGGACGGAGGCGCGGGCTCCGCGCCGCTGCTCCCGTGCCGTGGGAACGCGCAGGCCGTCCACGTCAGCGACTACTCGGTGGGTTTCCTCCCCCTCTCCTTCGACTGCGAGCTGACGGGCGGCGGAAGCTACTCGGCCGGGGCGATCCCCGGGTACGTCAATCCCGTCGCCCTGGGCGCCGCCCTCGCGGCCGCGGCGTGCGCCATCGCCGCCGCTTACACGACGGAGCTGAGGCTGCGCGCCGAAGCACGCGAGGGCGGCGCCCGCTAGGCCCCCGGGGGCGCGGGGACCTGGATCGGACCGCGGCGAGTGGGTCAGGCCGCGGGTACCAGCTCCGCCTTGCCGAACAACAGGGCGTAACCGGAGGGGAGTTGCGACAGAAGGCGATCGACGAGCTCGTCGCCCACCAGCTTCGGCAGCACGCTCAGGACCGAGCTGACGTCCCAGCGGGCCGTCGCCGGGGTCGCGCCCTCGATACGACCGGCCACCGCGTCCACGAACTCCGGTGCCGTCAAAGGCCTGTTGACCGGGATCCGGGAGGCGACAAGCCTGGCGGCCTCCTCGGGCAGGGCCCGGGCGAGGTCGACACGTTCGTCGCCGGTGACGTGGTCGCCGAGCGCGGCCAGGACGACACGGACGACCTGCTCCGCCTCCGCCGCGCTCGCGTACTGTCCGGCATCCCGCACGGCGTCCACGAGGTCGCTCCACCGTGCCGTTCTGGTCGCTCGATCCGCGCTGAGTGCGCTCATGTACGGGTCTCCTGGGGGTCGTTGCGCCCCGCGGGCGGCCTGCCGGCCCGCGGGGCGCGACTGCGTTCTACGTTGTCCGGTCGTCGCGGTCAGCCGCTGATCTGCTTGCGGCCGCTGTCGCCGCCGGTGATCTGGATGCGGCGCGGCTTGGCCTGCTCGGCCACGGGGATGCGCAGGGTGAGGACACCGGCGTCGTACGAGGCGTCGATACGTTCCGTGTCGAGGGTGTCGCCGAGGAAGAGCTGCCGGGTGAACGAACCCGTGGGTCGCTCGGCGACGATCATCTCGGCGCCTTCGGGGGCGGGGCGGCGGCGCTCGGCGCGGACGTTCAGGACGTTGCGTTCGACGTCCAGGTCGATCGTCTCGGGGTCGACACCGGGGAGGTCGAAGTGGACGACGAAATCGTCCCCCGACCGGTACGCGTCCATCGCCATCGCGGCGGGACGGGCGTTGGAACCGAAAACCTGCTGCGTGAGGCGGTCGAACTCACGGAAGGGGTCGGTACGCATGAGCATCACAGTCCATCTCCTTTCCACAGACTCCTGTGCGATGCCCTACGCCTTCTTATATAGCTCGGAGCCAGGAAACTTGACAAGCCCAGACTCAGGTTCGGGTGCGGGTTTCCGCCCGCAGTGAGCCTCGGCTCATCGATCATGAGGGTCAGGAGGCAGACATGGCGAAGGTTCCCAGCGCTGTGG
>NZ_RSAJ01000694.1 GCF_003933965.1 Streptomyces sp. RP5T | reverse complement strand
GCCCGGAGTTCGGCGGGGTCCGCGTGCGGGTTCAGCAGGCTCACCACGTCGTAGCGGGCGCGCAGGTGGGCGGTGAGCCACGGATCCGTCAGACGGCCCTGATAGCCCTCCTCCAGTCGCTCGGCCGCCTGGGCGTGCAGGACGCGGGGGGTGGGGTCCAGGCCGTCGAAGGCCGTGTAGGGGAAGAACGCTCTCGCCGCCGCCGGGAAGTCCGCGTCCCCCGTGTCCACGTCCAGCCAGCTCTCGGGCTCGGGGAACGGCAGCATCGCGCGGGCGGTGGAGCGAAGACGCCGTACGGAAGGGGCGGTTGGTGCGGGCATGGGACCTCCCGGGGGCGCACGGCAATTCGCTGCAAAACGGAACGTATGGGATCCCTCTCCCGGGTGCAATGACGTCATGGCCACGTGGCGCCCCCGTGTTCGATCAGGGCCGGTACTGTTCGGCGAATGAGCTCGCTTAATCTCGACGACTTCTCCGATCTGATCGAGCGCCCCGACGGCGGGGTGCGCCGCGACGCCGAGGCGCGCCGGGAGCGTCAGATCGTGCCGCCCGGGGCGCTGGGCCGCCTCGACGACCTGGGTGAGTGGCTGGCCGCGGCGCAGTCGGCCGTACCGGTACGGCCGATCGACCGGCCGCGGGTCGTGCTGTTCGCCGGTGACCACGGGATCGCGGAACTGGGCGTCTCGGGGCGGGCCGCCGGCAGCGCCTCGGAGCTGGTGCGGGAGGTCCTGGAGGGCGGCCGCCCGGTGTCGGTCCTCGCGCGGCGCCTCGGCGTGCCGGTGCGGATCGTCGACATGGCGCTGGACTGCGATCCGGCCGAGCTGCCGCAGGACGTCGTACGGCACCGGGTGCGGCGCGGGAGCGGTCGTATCGACGTCGAGGACGCGCTGACCCCGGAAGAGGCGGAGGCCGCGTTCCGGGCCGGGATCGCCCTGGCCGACGAGGAGGCCGACTCCGGCACGGATCTCGTGGTGCTCGGCGATGTGAGCGTGGGCGGCACCACGGCCGCGGGGGTGCTGGTCGCCGCGCTGTGCGGGACCGACGCGTCCGTCGTGACCGGGCGCGGCGGCACCGGGATCGACGACCTGGCGTGGATGCGCAAGTGCGCGGCGATCCGGGACGCGCTGCGGCGGGCCCGGCCGGTGCTCGGGGACCAGCTGCAACTGCTGGCGACGGTGGGCGGGGCCGACCTCGCGGCGATCACCGGGTTCCTGTTGCAGAGCGCGGTGCGCAAGCTGCCCGTCGTGTTGGACGGGGTGGTCGTGGCCGCCTGCGCGCTGGTGGGCCAGCGGATCGCGTTCCGGGCGCCGGACTGGTGGGTGGCCGGGCAGAACAGCGGTGAGCCGGGGCAGGCGAAGGCGCTGGACCGGATGGCCCTGGAACCGCTGCTCGACCACGGCGTGACGGTCGGCGAGGGCGCGGGCGGGCTCCTCGCGCTGCCGCTGGTGCAGGCCGCGGCGGCGCTGGCCGCCGAACTGCCCGAGAGGGCCGACGCCGCCGAGGAGCCGAAGGCGGCGCCGGAGCCGGAACCGGAGAAGGCGTCCGACGAGGAGTAGCCGGGGACAGGTGGGTGCCCTTGCGACGGAATCGCCGGCGCAAGGGGCATGATCGCCCTTCATGGGAGATGTCCGGGTTGCACCTGTTCGGAATGTCCGGTCCACCGCCGGCTCGCGGCGGTCCGCCGCCTTCGCCGTCTGGTATCTGCGGCTCGTCGCGTTCGTCAACTTCCTCAGCGCGGTGTGGGTGACGCTGGGGCAGGACGTACGGCGGCACAACCAGCAGGACTACTTCACGCCGTATCTGCTGACGGCGGGCTTCGCCTCCGGGGTGTTCACGGCCTTCCTCGCCATCACCATGCGGCGGCGCAAGCGCGCGGCCTGGATCCTGAACCTGGTGCTGTCGGGGGCGTTCCTCGCGCTGTTCGTCCTCGCGATGACCTTCCCGGAGATCCGGGGGTACGCGCAGAACTGGATCTCCCTGTTTCTCACCGCCGCCTTCGTCGCGGCCCTGCTCGTCGGACGGCGGGAGTTCTACGCCAAGGGCGACCGGTCCAACCCGCGGCTCGCCGCCGCCGTGGCCGTGGGCGGACTGCTGGTGTGCTCGCTGCTGGCCGCGCTGCTGGTCACCGTCACCAACGAGGCGCCGACGTCCTCGTCCTTCGGGGAGCGGTGGTGGTACGGCACGCTGCGCCTGGTCTCGGTCGCCGCCGACGACTCGCGCTTCGACGGGATCCTGACGCCGAACTGGGTCAACGTCGTCATCAACGTGCTCAGCACGCTCCTAGTCCTCGCCGTCCTCTACGCCGCCTTCCGCTCCCGGCGCGCCCTGGACCCGCTCACCGAGGACGACGAGCGGCGTCTGCGGGAGCTGCTGGAGCGGCACGGGGAGCGGGACTCGCTCGGGTACTTCGCGCTGCGCAGGGAGAAGAGCGTCGTCTGGTCGCCGACCGGGAAGGCGGCCGTCACCTACCGGGTCGTCAGCGGGGTCTCGCTGGCCTCCGGTGACCCGATCGGCGACCCGGAGGCCTGGCCGGGGGCGATCGGACCGTGGCTGGCCGAGGCCCGGGCGCACGGGTGGCTGCCGGCCGTGATGGGCGCGGGCGAGGAGGCGGGGACGGTGTACGCGCGGCACGGCCTGAACGCGCTGGAACTGGGTGACGAGGCGATCGTCGAGGTCGCCGAGTTCACCCTGGAGGGGCGGGCGATGCGGACCGTCCGGCAGGCCTACAACCGGGTCCGGCGGGCCGGGTACACCGTGCGGATCCGGCGCCACGAGGACATCCCCGCCGAGGAGATGGCGGCTCTCGTAAGGCGTGCGGACGACTGGCGGGACGGGGCCACCGAGCGCGGGTTCAGCATGGCGCTGGGGCGGCTCGGGGACCCGGAGGACGGCCGGTGCGTGGCGCTGGAGTGCTCCGACGCCGACGGGGAGCTCAAGGCGGTGCTCTCCTTCGTGCCGTGGGGGCCGCACGGGCTCTCCCTCGACCTCATGCGCCGGGACCGCGACGCGGACAACGGACTCATGGAGTTCATGGTCATCGAGCTGCTGAAGCGGGCCCGGGAGATCCAGATCACCCAGGTCTCGCTCAACTTCGCAATGTTCCGTTCGGTCTTCGAACGTGGTGCGCGTCTTGGCGCCGGGCCGGTGCTGCGGCTGTGGCGGTCGCTGCTCAGCTTCTTCTCCCGCTGGTGGCAGATCGAGTCCCTGTACCGGGCCAACGCCAAGTACCGGCCCATCTGGGAGCCGCGGTTCCTGCTCTTCGAGAAGAGCGCGGACCTGCCACGGATCGGTATCGCCTCGGCGCGCGCGGAGGGGTTCCTGGAGGTGCCGGGGCTGCCGAAGTGGCTGCGGCGCCGGGAGCACTTGAGCACACACAGGTGAGGACCGCCGGATGAGGACCGTGGGATGAGGACGCTCGGCCGCTGGGCCCGCGCGGAGTGGGGGGCGCTGTACGACACCGTGCGCGGGCCGCTGCTGCGGCGCGGGTGGCGGGCGGTCCCCCTGGCCCTGACGGCCGTGTGCCTGACGGCGGCACTGCACTTCGTGCACGGCCGGTCGTGGGGGTACGGCTTCGTCCAGGACGTCGGTGCCGTGCGCGCCGCGGACCCCCTCTGGCTCGCCCTGCTCCGCACTCCCCTGTCCCTGTTCGTGCCGGCCCTGGACCTGCCGGTGTGGGGTGCGCTGGCGCAGATCCTGTTCGTGTTCGGGATCGCCGAGATCTGTCTGGGCCGGTGGCGGACGCTCACGCTGGCGTACGCGGCCACGCTCGCCGGGACGCTGTACGCGCGCGTGGGCATCTGGCTGGGCCCCGACAGCCCGCTCGGCCTGCCCGCCTCGGACGCCCACGTCGTGGACACCGGGCCGTCGGCGGCGGTGGTCGGCCTCGCCGTGTTCCTGGGCTGGCGCTACGGCGCGCGGGTCACCGCGGCCGCCGTGATCGCGGCGATGGTGATCGAGGTCCTGGCGAAGGAGAATCTCGCCGGCAGGGAACACGTGGCGGCGATCGCGACCACCCTCACCCTGTGCGCCCTGTCAGCAGCCCACCGCCGCCACACCCACGCCCGGTCCGGGGCGGCCCCCGAC
>NZ_RSAJ01000693.1 GCF_003933965.1 Streptomyces sp. RP5T | reverse complement strand
CGACGCGCACATCTCAATCAGCAGCCAGGGCGCCCCGGAGAGCCGGACGGCCACTCCTTGGGAGCCACTGAAGGCAAGACCCCATAAGCCACATCCGGCCCTCCCGGGCCGCCTAACAACTTACGGATGACCCCATGTCACTCCCGCACGCGATCCTCACCGCACTGCTCGAAAGGCCGTCGGCGGGGCTGGACCTGACCCGCCGGTTCGACAGGTCGATCGGCTACTTCTGGTCGGCCTCGCACCAGCAGATCTATCGCGAGCTGGGAAAACTGGAGGCCGAGGGCCACATCCGGGCCATCCCGGCGGCTCAGCCGACCCGCGGGCAGAAGAAGAGCTACGAGGTCCTGCCCGCGGGCCGCGCCGAACTCGAACGCTGGACGGCCGCGGCCCAGGACCCCAAGCCGCACCGGGACGCCCTGCTGCTGCGGCTGCGCGCGGCGGCCGTCGTCGGCACCGAGGGCCTCGAAGCCGACCTGCGCCGCCATCTCGACCTGCACCGACGGCAGTTGGCCGAGTACGAGGAGATCGAGAAGCGCGACTTCCCGCCCGGCAGCGACAGCGCGCAGGCCAGGCTTCAGCACCTGGTCCTGCGCGCGGGCATCGAACTGGAGACCTTCTGGACGCAGTGGCTCACCGAGGCGCTGCGGGAACTGGTCGAACTCCCCGACCACTGACCGCCGTTGACCGGTGTACGGCCGAGACCGGGGGCCGTCAGAGCCGGTACGGCCGCGAGCGGCGCCGCCGCAGGAACCACACCGCCGCCACCGCGCCGACCGCCACCATGCCGCCGCCGGCCGCCAGGGTGAGGGTGCCGTAGTCCTTGGTGGCGCCGCCGAGACCGCCCATGACACCCCGGGACGGCGAGGCCGTGGCCGTCGCCGAGATCGTGGGCGTGGCCGACCCCGAGACGATGATCGACTGGGTGCCCGCGGTGCTGTTGTTGTAGGCACACATCACGATGACGGTGTACGTCCCGGGGCTCACGCTCGACCAGGCCGCGGACTGCAGGGAGGTGGTCCCCGACAGCGCCACCTGGCGGCCCTGGCTGAAGTTCGCCTGGCTGCTGGTGAGGAGCGAAGCGGTGCCCCAGCCGCCGTTGGCGGCCGTGCGGGAGCAGGCCGTGGTCGTGACCGAGACCGTGGATCCGGAGGTGCTCACGGAGATGCCCGATGCCGCGGCGGCCGGCCCGGCGGTCAGGGCGAGCGGCAGCGCGGCGACGGCCGCGACGGTCAGGCCGGAGCGGAGAAGTAGCTGTTTTGTGCGCATGGACTGCCCTCCGGCGGCACGGTTGGCGGTACATCCGTGGCGCCGCCGAGGTGGGGGAAGCCCGTGCTGCCTCAGGGACAGCCAATGTGCGCCGGGCCCGGCCCGCACGCGGAGCTGAGCCGGACAGGTGACGGACCGCTCCGACCGACGCCGCGGACGTGAACGCCCGTCAGGGGCGGGCGCCGGCGCCCGTGGTCACCGACCGCTCCGCCGACAGCCCGCCCCAGGTGCCGTCCGGCAGCCGCGCCCGGATCCGCACCCGGTGCCTCTCCCCGGCCTCACGACCCAGATAGAAGCCGTACGTCACCCTCCCGCGCGGTGGCGCCGCGCCGAACACGAGCGAGGTGGCCGCCCTGCCGTCGAGCCGGACCTGGTACTCGACGACGACCCCGTCCGTCCGCGGCGGCAGCCAGGACAGGTCGAGGTAGTACGCCCCGTCGGCGGCCCGCCGGGTGCTCGCGCGGAAGTCCGCCGGTGCCGTGTCCCGCCCGTCGTCGGTGCCCGAAGTCGTCAGGCGGACGGTGTCCCCGGTCGGCGAGAGGTTGTCGGCCGCGTCCCGGGCCCGGACGGAGAAGGAGTAGCGGGTGCCGGGGCGCAGCCCGGTGACCACGGCCGCGGTCTGTTCGCCGCCCACACTGTGGATCTTCGTTCCCCCCTGATAGACGTCGTACGACACCACGTCCCGGTCGTCCGCCGAGGCGGCCCAGCTCAGCTGGACGGCGTGACCGCCCACGGCCCGGCCCCGTAGCTCGGCAGGGCGGGTCGGGGCCGAGTGGTCCGCGGCCGTGGCTACCGGAGTCGTCGCCCGTGCCTCCCGGCTGGGCGGTCCGAGACGCCCCTCGGTGTCGCGGGCCCGCACGGTGAAGACATACGGAGTGGCGGGCTTGAGCCTGGTGACATCCACCATGTGCCGTGAACCGGGCACATCGTCGATCTTTGTGGTGCCGCGATACACCTCGTAACGCTCGATCCCCGCGCCGACCGCGTTCCACATCACGTGCACGCTGGTCGCGCTGCCCGCGGCGGCGGTGACGCCCACGGGGGCGGCGGGCAGCCTGCCGCCCCCGCCGTCGTCCGGTCCGCCCCATCCGCAGGAGCCCACCAGGAAAAGCGCGGCGCACAGGACCAGGGGTGAGGGAACACCTCGCACGTCTCTGCCCTCCCGGAGCCACACCGAGGCAATGGTCCGGACCAATATGGCGCCGGGGGTCTGCCCGTATCAAGAGGGCGGAGCGTGCGGGGCACGCCCGGGCGGGTTACGTATGCTGAAGACCTCACGGCCGAACTCTCCATGAGACAAACGGAGTTCGTGCCCTCGGCACGGGCCGCTGTCGTCGCTGTCCCCGTGCCGCACGGGTGGCCGGGAGGCCGGGGTTCGTCGAGGGCCCGGGCCCCCGGCCCCTGCCCCGTCCGGCCCTGTGCGGTGGCCGCACGGCTGAGGCGGCATCAGATTGGGCTGAGTGCTCGTCAGTGCCGCCGAGGAGAGGGTCCCTTATCGTGCGTGTCCAGTCGCTCACACTGGCCGCGGCAAGCGCCGCCCTGCTCGCCCCGACGACGTCCCCCGCCGTGGAGCCCGCCGCCGGCCTGCCGGGGCCGGTGGTGCGGCGCGAGGGGGAGGTGGCCGCCGCCGACCTCCTCGCCAGGACGCGCCAGTGCGAACCGGTCTCACGCGGCCGCTACCGCAGTGACGACGGCACGGCCGCCACCATCCCGGTCTGCGGCACCAAGGACGCCGTCTTCTGGAAGGCGGACATGGACATCGACTGCGACGGCCGGCCCGGCAGCCGCTGCAACAGCCGCACCGATCCGCTGTTCTCCGACACCACCGCCTTCCAGCAGTCCGACGGCCGCTACCTCAGCGCCGAACGTCTGCCCTACATCGTGGTGCCGGCCCCGAGCGGGATCTGGGACTACCGCGCGCACGGGGTGCGCGGCGGCGCGGTCGCGGCCGTCGTGTACGGGGACCGGGTGCAGTACGCGGTGGTCGGCGACGTGGGGCCCGGCCACATCATCGGCGAGGCGTCCTACGCCACCGCGAAGGCCCTCGGCATCCGCCCCGATCCGCGCGGCGGCGGCACGCCCTCCGGCGTCACCTACGTCGTCTTCAGGAACACGCAGGTGAAGCCGATCGAGGACCATGCCGCCGCGGTCGCGGCGGGGGAGCGGCTGGCGAAACTGTTCGTACAGGCGAAGTGATCCCCCTGGAAAGCGGTCACACCTTCCGGTAGCTGTACGCCTCCGCTGCCGCCGCCTCCACCGCCGCGAGGTCCGCCCCGGTCGCGGCCGTGACGACCGCGGCCACCGCTCCCTCGACGAAGGGGGCGTCCACCAGCCGTGTGCCCGCCGGGAGTTCGTCCCCCTCCGCCAGCAGCGCCTTGACGGTGAGCACCGCGCTGCCGAGGTCGGTCAGGACGGCGACCCCGGCGCCCCGGTCCACGGCGGCGGCCGCGCCCGCGATCAGCTCCGCGCTCGTACCGAACCCACCGCCCTCGGTGCCCCCGGCCGCGGCGACGGGTACCTGCGTGCCGCCGCCCGCGAGTGCCTTCGCCAGTTCCGCGACGGACGCGGCGACCTCCGCGCTGTGCGACACCAGCACGATCCCGACCAGCTTCCCGTCACTCACCGGCGGCCTCCGCGAGTGCGGAGATCAGCAGGGCCGCCGAGGTCGCGCCCGGGTCCTGGTGCCCGATGCTGCGCTCGCCGAGATAACTCGCCCTGCCCTTGCGGGCCTGCAACGGCGTGGTGGCCAGGGCCCCTTGCTCGGCGGGGGTCCGGGCCGCGGCGAAGCCGGTGCCGAGCGCGTCGACGGCCGGCAC
>NZ_RSAJ01000692.1 GCF_003933965.1 Streptomyces sp. RP5T | reverse complement strand
CCCCACGCTGGCGGCGGCCGTCGACGGCCGCCGCCAGCGTGGGGGAGGTGTTCACGACGAGCAGGTCCCCGGCCCGCAGCAAACGGGGCAGCTCCCGGAAGGAGTGGTGCGACACCGCGGTCCCCCGCGACACCAGCAGGCGTACGGCGTCCCGGTCGAGCCCCGGCCCGCGCTGCTCGGCGGGCACCCGCGCCGACAGCTCCTCCGGTACGCTCCCCCACTTTCGAACGGGCTCACGCGGGGGGACCCCCATCGCGAGGGTCATCGCCCCTCCAGCAGCGAGGGAGCCCCGTACCGCCCGCTCACCGGCCGCTCGTCCAGCAGCCGCAAGAACGCCGGCACCACACTCGCCGGCTCCGGCCGCGGGTCCCCGTCGTCCGGTACGGCCGCCGCGTACAGGTCGGTCGCCATGTCCCCGGGGTCCACGGCCCACACCCGCAGCCACGGCTCCTCCTCGCCCAGTACCGCCGCGAGGTGGTCCAGGGCGGCCTTGGAGGCCCCGTAGCCGCCCCACGTCTCGTACGCCTCGGCGGCGGCGTCCGAGCTGACCGCGATCACCGTTGCGGCCTCCGAGGCCCGCAGCAGCGGCAGCGCCTCCTGGACCAGGCCCAGCGCGGCCACGACGTTCACCTCCAGCGCGCGGCGCAGCCCGTCCGGCGGCAGGGCTTCCAGACGCGCCAGCGGCTCGGCACCCAGCGCGCTCGCGTTGTTCACGAGCAGATCGACACCGCCGAGCTCCCGGGCCGCCGCCACCAGCTCGGAGCGGTGCGCCGGGTCCGTGACGTCCCCGGGCAGTGCCGTCACCCGTCCCCCGCGCACGGCGAGCTCGGCCGCCGTCTCCCGCAGGACCTCCGCGGTCCTCGCGTCGAGCACCAGGTCCCAGCCCCGCGCGGCCAGCGCCTCGGCGAGCGCCCGCCCCAGACCCTTCGATGCCCCCGTGATGATCGCTACCGGCATGACATCCGTCCCCTCGTTCCCCACGCCTCCTGACGGGCGTGCGGCCAACGTAGGAACGGGTCGGTCCCGGCCGCCTCGGACGCGGGACGCAGGACGGCGAGGCCCTTCGCCCTAGGTCGTTCGCCCCAGCCCGGGGCCGTCACAGGTCCGATCCGCACTGTCACACCCCGCCCGTACTCTGAGGGCATGAGTCAAGGCCCCCGGTCCGGCCTCGCCGCGGTGAGCTCCGCGCTGCTGGCCATGAGCAGGCACCTGGAGGTGCGCGACGTCCTCAAGACGATCGTCGCCTCCGCCCGCGAGCTGCTCGACGCGCAGTACGCGGCCCTCGGCGTCCCGGACGACCACGGCGGCTTCGCCCAGTTCGTGGTCGACGGCATCAGCGACGCCCAGTGGAAGGCCATCGGCCCGCTCCCGCGCCAGCACGGCATCCTCGCCGCGATGCTCCACGAGGCCACGCCCGAGCGGCTCGCCGACGTCCGCAAGGACCCCCGCTTCGAGGGCTGGCCGTCCGCCCACCCCGACATGGTCGACTTCCTGGGCCTGCCCATCCGCGACGGCGACGAGGTCATCGGCGCGCTCTTCCTCGCCAACAAGAACTGCGAGAAGCCCGAGGGCGGCTGCGGCTTCACCGAGGAGGACGAGGAACTCCTCTCGATCCTCGCCCAGCACGCCGCCATCGCCCTGACCAACGCCCGCCTCTACGAACGCAGCCGCGAGCTGACCATCGCAGAGGAGCGCTCCCGCCTCGCCCACGAACTGCACGACGCGGTCAGCCAGAAGCTGTTCTCCCTGCGCCTGACCGCCCAGGCAGCCGCCGCCCTCGTCGACCGCGACCCGTCCCGCGCCAAGGACGAACTGCACCAGGTGGCCGTGCTGGCGGCCGAAGCCGCCGACGAACTGCGCGCCGCAGTTGTCGAGTTGCGCCCGGCCGCTCTGGACGAGGACGGCCTGACCGCCACCCTGCGCACCCAGATCCAGGTCCTGGACCGCGCCCACACCGCGCGCGTGACCTTCGCCGCCCGCAACTTCCGCGCCCTGCCGGCCGCCCAGGAGGAGGCCGTGCTCCGCGTCGCCCAGGAGGCCCTGCACAACGCGCTGCGGCACTCCGGAGCCGCCCATGTCGACGTGACCCTGGACCGGCGCGGCTGCGGAGCCGTCCTGCGCGTCACGGACGACGGCAGCGGCTTCGAACCGAGGACGGTCCGCCGTGCGGGCCGCCACCTCGGCCTGGTCTCCATGCGGGACCGCACCAGCGGGGTCGGCGGCACGCTGACCGTGGAATCGGCGCCCGGCAAGGGCACCACGATCGAGATGGAGGTCCCCGGTGGCTGACGCGATCAAGGTCCTGCTCGTCGACGACCACCAGGTCGTCCGCCGGGGACTGCGCACCTTCCTCGAAGTGCAGGACGACATAGAGGTCGTGGGCGAGGCCGCCGACGGCGCGGAGGGCGTCGAGCGCGCGGAGGAACTGAAGCCCGACATCGTCCTCATGGACGTCAAGATGCCGGGCATGGACGGCATCGACGCCCTGCGCAAGCTCCGCGAGCTGAACAACCCCGCGCGCGTGCTGATCGTCACCAGCTTCACCGAGCAGCGCACGGTGGTCCCGGCCCTGCGCGCGGGCGCCGCCGGCTACGTCTACAAGGACGTCGACCCCGACGCCCTGGCCGGCGCCATCCGCTCCGTACACGCCGGGCACATCCTGCTCCAACCCGAGGTCGCGGGTGCCCTGTTGTCCCAGGAGGAGAGCAACTACGGCCAGGGCAGAGGCGGTTCGCTCACCGAGCGGGAGCGCGAGGTGCTCGGGCTGATCGCGGACGGCCGCTCCAACCGGGAGATCGCCCGCGCGCTGGTCCTCTCCGAGAAGACCGTCAAGACACACGTCTCGAACATCCTGATGAAACTCGACCTGGCGGACCGCACACAGGCGGCGTTGTGGGCGGTTCGTCATGGAGTAGCCGGTTGATCCCGGGGGCGGACGGCAATACGGAGGGTTCCGCTCCGGAGTGAGATTCATACCGTCGTGGGAATGTCCCCCGAATGGCGCATCCTTCTCGGGGGCCCGCCGTTCTCCAGTGCGTGCTGCGGCGACTGCCGCGGCAATCGCTAGGAGGGCTTAGAAGTGAAGAACCTGAAGAAGGCAGCGGCCGTGACGATGGTGGCCGGCGGGCTGATCGCCGCCGGTGCCGGTATGGCCTCCGCCACCGACGGGTCGCACGCCGACGGCAAGGCCGTGGGCTCGCCCGGCGTCGTCTCGGGCAACCTCGTCCAGGCCCCGGTGCACGTCCCGGTGAACGCGGTCGGCAACAGCGTGAACGTCATCGGTGTGCTGAACCCCGCCTTCGGCAACCTCGGCCTCAACCACTGACGTCCCCGCCGAGCGACCAGTGACTTCGGCCTCCCGGGCGCCCCACGCACCCGGGAGGCCGGTTCATGTGCCGCACGAACACCAGCCCCGCTGACCCACCGAAACAGAACGAGGCGCACCAGCCGCTGAGCCGCTGGGCCGCCAAGTCATCGGGCCGCCGTGGTGCCGGGCTGCCCAGTCACCGAGCCACCGTGTTACCGGGTCGCCTAACCGTCGGGCCTCGGGTCGCTCCAGCCGTCAGGCCGCCCTTTTATCGGGTCGCTGAGCCGTCGAGCCGTGGAGCCGCCCAGTCGTACCGGGCCGCCGGGTCGCCGCGCCACCGTGTTGTCGGTTCACGGTGCCGCTGAGCCGTCGGGCCGCCGCGCTGCCGGATCGCCCAAGCCGTCGCTTCGCCGAGGCACCGAGTCGTCGGGCCGCTCAGAGTTGCCGAGCCGCCGTCCTGCCGGGGCACGGTCCCGCTGAGCCGCCCACCCGTCGATTCGCCGAGCCGCCGGCGCCAAGCCGTGGCGGCCGCCGAGCCGCTCAGCCGTCCAGCCACCGAGCCGTCGGGCCGCCGTGCTGCTGGTTCGCCCAGCCGTCGGGTCGCCAGGGCGCCGAGTTGTCGGGGCGCCCAGAGTTGCTGAGCCGCCGTCCTGCCGGGGCACGGTCCCGCTGAGCCGCCCACCCGTCGATTCGCCGAGCCGCCGGCGCCAAGCCGTGGGGGCCGCCGAGCCGCGGAGCCGCTCAGCCCTCCAGCCGTCGGGCCCCCTCTTGCTGGGTCGCTGAGC
>NZ_RSAJ01000691.1 GCF_003933965.1 Streptomyces sp. RP5T | reverse complement strand
GTTGACGACGACCTGCGGGCGGCCGTTGGCGTAGGCCGTCGTCACGCCGATGCGCAGGGTGTGCGCGGCGGCGGCCTGCGCGGCCGTCAGCTTGAAGTAGACGATGATTCCGCTGTTGACGTCCTTCCACAGGTAGCAGGGGAAGGCCGAGGTCTCGGTGCCGCTGCCGATGACGACGTTGCCGGTCCAGGAGGAGGCACGGACATCGGAAGGGTGGGCGTACGTCATCAGGTCGGCGTTCTTGAAGCCGCCGGGCGTGCCGTCCCAGTTGTTGATGCGCCAGATCGCACTCGCGTTGCCCGGGTCGTTCGAGGACGGGATCGCGATGCTGTTGAGGGTGGTCGTGCCGCCCGCGGTGACGGACACCGAGGTGGTGTGGACGGCCAGTTCGCCCTTGAACACCGTCAGTGTGTACGTCCCCGGCAGCACACCCCCGATGGAGAAGTAGCCGTCCGAGGACCGCGCCGAACCCCAGTACTGGGCAGCCGAGTTGGCGAGACCGACCGTGTAGGCGTACGCCGTGTTCCGGCCGGTGATGCCGACTCCCGCGACCTTGCCCCGACCGCCGGCGGGGACGTAACCGGAGATGCCGAGCGAGTCCGCCCACGCGGTGGTGAGGGTTCCCGGGTACAGCGAGGAGGAGGGGGCGCCGCCGTCGGTGAAGGCGATGACGTAGGGGCCCTGGAGGCCGAAGCGCTGGGCCTCCGTCTGGTTCTCGCCGTAGTACAGGATCTCGTACAGGCCGCCGCCGTCCGCGCTCTGGTGGCGCAGCAGGGAGCGGTAGAACGGGCCGCCGGAGGCCTTCTCGTGGTTGGAGCGCACGATGTACAGGCCGACGCTGCCGGTGGTCCAGCCGACGTAGTTGTAGTCGATGACCCGGGCCCTCGCGTAGTGCTTCGAGCGGGTCTGGCCGTCGGACTTCTTGAAGACGTCGGAGGCCTCGATGGTGGTGGGTGCGTAGGTGTACGAGTCGGGCTCGTCGTTGAGGAACTTGCCCGCGTTGACGCGCAGGATGTAACGGGTCGCCGAGACCGAGTCGTCGGCCTTGTTGGTCCACAGGTAGATGTTGTTCTCGCCGCTGCGGGCCGCGTAGTAGTGCTTCAGCGTGCCGTACGCGACCGAGATCAGGATCGTCGTACCGGACTGCTTGATGCTCACGGTGGACGTGCCGAGGCCGGACTCGATGTGCGAGTTCTTGCCGCCGTAGCCCTGGTACTGCGTGCCCTTGTAGACCAGCGAGGCCAGATCGCCGTTGCTCTTGCTGACCTTGAAGACGAGGCTCGCGCCGGTGTCGACGACGTAGTTGGAGCCGTCGTCGCTCCAGCCGAAGCCCGCGGCGGACGCGTCCTGGGCGAGCGGCCCGGCGAGCGCGGCCGTCCCTGCGGCGGCCGCGGTGCCGAGGACGAAGGTACGGCGTCCGACCGGTCTGTTCACGGCGGATTCGGACATGGGGGTGCCTCCTTCGAGACGTGCGGGGGTGGTGCGGGTGCTTTGGAGAGTGACAGTTGAATCGATTTCGCGAAAGGGCTTTCACTGCCTGGGAGTTGGCAATCTTGTGAAATTCGCCTAGGGGCTAGAAAGCGCTTGCCAATGGGGGTACGGTCCAGCCGCCAGGCCTTGTCGTCCGTCTGAGGAGCCTCGAATGAGACGTTTCAACCTCGCCGTGCTGGCGGCGGTCACGCTGAGCGCGGGCCTGACCGCCGTACCGGCGCAGGCGCACTCCGGCCGCCCCCTCGGCATCGCGAACTGCACCACCGCCGGCTGCCACTTCGACGTCCCGCCCGGGACGTACGACGTGAAGGTCCTGCTCGGCGGCGAGACCGCGTCGAGCACGGCGATCAGCGGCGAGACCCGGCGTTCCCTGCTGCCGGAGACGGCGGCCCCGGCCGGCGAGCGGGTCTCCCGCAGCTTCACCGTCAACGTCCGCACCCCGGAGGGCGAACCGACCGGCCCCGACGGCACACCCGGCCTGGACCTGGTGCTGGGCGGCTCGGCACCCGCGCTCGCCGACATCAGGGTCACCCCCGCCCGGCACACCCGCCAGATCCTCCTCGTCGGCGACTCCACGGTCTGCGACCAGCCCGGCGACCCCTACTCCGGCTGGGGCCAGCAACTGCCCCAGTACCTGCGCAAGGGCGTGTCCGTGGCCAACTACGCCGACTCCGGCGAGAGCACGGTGACCTATCTGTCCGAGCCGCGCCTGTGGGCCACGGTCCAGCCGCTGATCCGCCCCGGCGACCTCGTCCTCGTCCAGCTCGCCCACAACGACAAGACGACCGACGAGGCGACCTACCGGGCGAACCTGGAGACTCTGGTCGCGGGTGTCAGGGAGAAAGGCGGGAACCCTGTCCTCGTGACGCCCATCGTGCGACGCTGGTTCAACTCGGACGGCACGCTGAACAACGGGACGGCCCTGCTGGTCAACGGCCTCGGGGTGGACCATCCCGCGGTGATCCGCTCGGTCGCCGCGGCCGAGGACGTCCCGCTGATCGACCTGACGGCGAAGACGAAGTCGCTCGTGGAGTCCCTCGGCGTGGAGGGCTCCAAGGCGATCTACCTCTACAACGAGAAAAGGGACAACACCCACACCTCCGTGCACGGCGCCACCGTGTACGCGGGCCTGGTCCGCGACGAACTGCTCGCACAGGGGCTGGTGCCCGCAGGGCTGGTGCGGGTGGGATAGACGCCTGGGGCGTCCCGACCGGAACCGGGGCGCCCCAGGTCTGTGCCGAACCTGCATGGCGAGACGTTGCGAGCCTGCGAGCCGAAGTCGAAAAAGAGAGAACCGATGCAGCTGCCCCCCGAGGACCGCACCCTCAGCCCGTACACCGGCTACACGCGCGCCCACTGGGAGGCCGCCGCCGACGCCCTGCTCGTCGCGGTCGAGCCGTACGCCACCGAGGACCACGCCCTCTACCACCTCCCCGGCGACCGGCAGAGCTGGTCCGGCCGGCTCTCCGACGGCCTTGAGGGTTACGCCCGTACGCTCCTGCTGGCGGCCTTCCGCCAGGACGCGGCCGCGCTGGAGCGGTACGCCGACGGTCTCGCCGCCGGGGTGTCGGGGGTCTGGCCGCGGATCGAGGACCGCAGCCAGCCGTTGGTGGAGGCGGCGTCGATCGCGTTCGCGCTGCGCATCACCAAGCCGCTGCTCTGGGACCGCCTGGACGACTCCGTACGGCAGCGCGCCGCGGCCTGGCTCGGCGACGCGCTCACCGCCGAGGCCTGGCCCTGCAACTGGGAGCTCTTCCCGGTCACGGTCGCCGGCTTCCTGTCGTCCGTCGGGTACGAGCCGGAGGCCTCCCGCAAGGCGATCGAGCGCGGCCTGGAGCGCATCGAGCAGTGGTACGTCGGCGAGGGCTGGTACACCGACGGCGACGGCCGCAAGTTCGACTACTACAACGGCTGGGCCATGCACCTCTACCCGGTGCTGCACGCCTGGCTGGCCGAGGACGACCGCTTGCTGGACCTGTACGGCGGCCGCCTGTCCCGCCATCTCGACGACTACGCCCGCCTGTTCGGCGCCGACGGAGCACCCCTGCACCAGGGCCGCTCCCTGACGTACCGCTTCGCGACGACGGCCCCGCTGTGGCTCGGCGCCCTGACGGGCCACACCCCGCTGCCCCCGGGGCAGACCCGGCGCCTGGCCTCAGGAGCCCTCAAGTACTTCCTGGACCGGGGCGCGGTGGACTCCCGCGGCCTGCTCACCCTCGGCTGGCACGGGCCCGACCAGGCTGTCCTGCAGGGCTATTCGGGCCCGGCCTCCCCGTACTGGGCGAGCAAGGCCTTCCTCGGCCTGCTCCTCCCGGCGGACCACGAGGTGTGGACGGCGCCGGAGGAGCCGGGCCCGGCCGAACGCGCCGACGCGCTCACCCCGATCACCGCCCCCAACTGGCTTCTCCAGTCCACCCGTTCCGACGGCCTCGTCCGCCTCCACAACCACGGCAGCGAGGACGTCCGCTACGACCCGTACTACACCCGCCTCGCCTACTCGACGGTGACGGAGCCCTCGAAGTCGTACGACAACAGCCTGTTCGTGGACGGCGATCCGAGCCGGACGGAGATCGAGCCGCTGGGGGTGGGGGAGGGCTGGGC
>NZ_RSAJ01000690.1 GCF_003933965.1 Streptomyces sp. RP5T | reverse complement strand
GCCCGAGGACGCCCGATGAGCACCCCCCAGCCTTCGATGCCGCAGCCCCAGGCCGCCGTGCCGAACTGGCAGGCGCCGGGAGGGCCGTCGTACCCCGGCTACACCTCGCCGATCCCCGTCGTGCGCACGCACCTCGGGCACGCCGTCGCGTCGGAGTGGACGAAGATCCGGTCCGTGCGGTCGACGATCTGGACACTGGGCGTGTTCGTGCTGCTCGTCATCGGGATCGGGCTGGGTGCCGCCGCCCTGGTCGCCGCCAACACCTCGCAGGAGAGCATCCGGGGCGAGAACCCGCTGTCGTTCGGGTTCTTCGGGCTGCTGCTCGGCAGCATGTGCGTGATCACGCTCGGCGTACTGACCACGGCGTCCGAGTACGGCACCGGGATGATCCGTACGACGATGGTCGCCTGCCCCTCCCGCGGCCGGGTCCTCGCGGCGAAGGCGCTCGTGTTCTTCGCCGTCGCCTTCGCGACCACCCTCGTCTCGGTCCTGGTCGTCGCCCTCGCGGACGTGGCCCTGCTGGACGGCGCCCGCACCCCGACCGGCCAGGAGTGGCTGAAGGGCACCGTCGGCATCTCGTTCTACATCGCGCTGCTCGGTCTGCTCTCGCTGATCGTCGGCTCGGTCATCCGGCACTCGGCGGGCGCGATCACCCTGATGATCGGTCTGGTGCTGGCCCCGCTGGTCATCGCGCTGTTCATGTTCTCGCAGTCCCTGGCGGACGTGCGCCAGGCCCTGTTCGAGTACTCCATCCCGAACCAGCTCAGCGTGTTCTACTCCAACTCCCTCACCGAGACCGGCCCTTCGGGCTGGGACCCGCTGTGGATCATGCTCGGCGTGACGGCGGTCGCGTTCGCCGCCGCGTTCGCGCTGCTGGAGAAGCGGGACGTGTAGGAAAGCCCTAGAACCTCGGCGCGTTACGGGACCGCTGCACCCGCGTGGTGCGGCGGTCCCGCGCGTTCCAGCACGCCTTGTGCCAGTGTCTGCGCTCGTCGACACCCGAGTGGTCCGGCCAGGCCACCACGTGCGGGACGCCGTCCGGGATCATCTGGTCGCAGCCCGGGCAGCGGTACGTCTTGCCCTGCGCGCTGGCCCCTGCCACATGCCGGACGTTCCAGTCCTCGCCCTGCCAGTGCGTCGAGGACTGGAAGCCGCCGTAGCGACCGGAGCGGTCGTCCTCGGCACTCCGGCCGGCCGAGTCCGACGAACCGGAACCCTTGGGTCGGTTGCGACGCGGGGACACAGGACACCTCACGGGGCTATACAGGAAGCAGGGACCGTATCCAGCCTACGCGGCGCGCGGCGGGGTACGCGTACGGCGCCAACCCCCACAAGTCCCCCTCGGGGGCGCCGATTCTGCAGACAATCGGCAAATCTCTCCGCCAGGCCGTGTCCTCGGCACGTGTCGGACGGTTATGCCGGGTGGGGGAGCTCCGTGTCGGAGCCAAGGAAGCAGGAAAAGCACATGCACGTGGGAAGTTTCGTGTTGGCGGCCCAGTTCCCGGGACAGGGCCAGGGGGAGGCGCTGCACCGCGCGGTCCGCTCGGCCGAGGTCGCGGAGGAGGCCGGACTCGACGCGGTCTGGCTGGCAGAACACCATTTCGTGCCGTACGGCACCTGTCCGTCGGCGATCACCCTCGCCGCCCTGCTGCTGGGCCGCACGCGCCGCATCCGGGTCGGCACCGCGGTGAGCGTGCTGCCCACGGCGCACCCGGTGGCGCTCGGGGAGCAGGCCGCGCTGCTGCACCTGACGAGCGGCGGGCGCTTCTCGCTGGGCGTGGGACGCGGCGGTCCGTGGGTCGACCTGGAGGTGTTCGGCTCGGGGCTCGACGCCTACGAGAAGGGGTTCCCGGAATCACTCGATCTGCTGGTGCGGTGGCTGCGCGAGCCGTCCGTAGGGGCGGACGGAGAGCGCTTCCGCTTCCGCGAAGTGCCGGTCGTACCAAGGCCGTCGGAGGCGCTCACGGAGACGGACGGCCCCGAGGTGATCGTCGCCTGCACCTCCCCGGCGAGCGTCCGGCTGGCCGCCGAGCGCGGGCTGCCGATGCTGCTCGGGATGCATGTCGGGGACGAGGAGAAGGCGGAGATGGTCGCGCTGTGGCGCAGGCAGGCGCGTGCCGCCGGCCACGCACCGGAGAAGGTGCTGGGCGCGCCCCATGTGTCGGCCGGTGTCTGCCAGCTCGCGGACCGGCGCACCGACGCGGTGGAGACCCTGGTGAAGGCGATGCCGGGCTGGCTCAGGCAGGGGCTCGGCGCCCACGTCACGGTCGACGGCCGCGCACGGCAGATGCGCGATCCGGTGGCCTACACCGAACTGCTGTGCGGACTGCACCCGGTGGGGACCCCGCGACTCGCCGCCGACCGCCTCGCGGCGACCAGCGAACGGACGGGTGTCTCCCGTTTCGCCCTGCTCGTCGAGGGCTCGGGAGACCTGGCGGCCACCGAGGAGAACGTACGGCGGCTGGGTGCGGAAGTGCTGCCGCATCTGACCTGAAACGGAACAACCCTGTCCAGCGGGAGCTTGCCGCCCCGGTACTGATGCACCTCCCGCGTACGGAGCGGCAAGCAAGCGGCGCCGCGTCAGCAGTCCCGGAACTCCGGAGACTGGTTCAGCAGCTGACTGCGCACCGAGGTGAAGCGGACGAGCGTCTCGTCGACAGAGGAGTCCAACGGGAACACCGCCACCCGGTGGCAGTTCTGGAAGGCCAGCCGCACACCGAAGTGCCGCTGCAGCGCGCCGCGTATCGCGTCACTCGCAAGCGCACGCAGCAGCTGACCGCGTGCCTGCTCGTCCGGCGGGGGCGTCTGGTTGTCGGCGAAGTTGCCGCCGTCCACCTTCAGCTGGGCCACCAGGGAGCTGATCATCTCCCATGCGTAGGGCAGGGAGGTCCGGACGCAGTCGACGAATTCCGCTTCGTCGACCTCGCCTCGCTCGGCCTTCTCGAGTAGGGCCGGTGAGACGTCGAGCGACATGGGTTCTCCTCTCGCACCCCTGATTCCTCAGGGGTTGCCGGACAGATGAGGGACGCCGCGCTGCCGGACACGCTCAGTACATGCCTCGCGACCTCCCGTTTACTACCGTAGGCAACGGACGGTGACGGCACCAGGAGAATGCGAACAAAGGGCGCTCCCAACAGGCCCACAATCGGCCACAAGTGAGCAGGGGTTCTCCACAGCCTTACGGGCCGAATCGCGTGGACATGCGCCCGTCGAGTAGCGTTGCCGACCATGCGTCTCGTCATTGCCCGGTGTTCCGTCGACTACGCGGGCCGGCTCACCGCCCACCTGCCCTCGGCCCCCCGTCTGATCCTGGTGAAGGCCGACGGCAGCGTCTCCATCCACGCCGACGACCGGGCCTACAAGCCCCTGAACTGGATGTCGCCGCCCTGCACGTTGAAGGAGGGGACCGGCGACGACGACGGCGTCTGGACCGTCATCAACAAGGCGGGCGAGAAGCTCATCATCACGATGGAGGAGGTTCTCCACGACTCCTCGCACGAACTGGGCGTCGACCCCGGCCTGATCAAGGACGGCGTGGAAGCACACCTTCAGGAGCTGCTCGCCGACCGCATCGAAACGCTCGGCGACGGCTACACGTTGATCCGGCGCGAGTACATGACGGCCATCGGCCCGGTCGACATCCTGTGCCGGGACGCCGACGGGCAGACCGTCGCGGTGGAGATCAAGCGGCGCGGCGAGATCGACGGTGTCGAGCAACTCACCCGCTACCTCGACCTGTTGAACCGCGATCCCCATCTCGCCCCGGTCCGCGGCATCTTCGCCGCCCAGGAGATCAAGCCCCAGGCCCGCGTCCTGGCCACCGACCGCGGCATCGGCTGCGCGGTCCTGGACTACGACGCGCTGCGGGGCATCGAGGACGACAAGCTGCGGCTGTTCTGACAGCTCCTTCTCCGCCACGACGACGAGGGCCGGGTCCGTGCGACGGACCCGGCCCTCCTGTGTGCGCTGTCCTAGATGATCGTCCCGCTCGACGAGCTCGCGGTACCGCTCTCGGGGGCACTGGCCGAACTGGACTCCACCGGGGTGGTGGAGGCGGGGCCGCTGGCCGAGGTGGAGTTGGTCGGGGTGGTGTCGGTC
>NZ_RSAJ01000068.1 GCF_003933965.1 Streptomyces sp. RP5T | reverse complement strand
CCCTCCCCCGCCCCATGCCTTGAGAAAGGCCGCCCATGAGTGACCCGTCCCGGCCCGCCGCGTCCCCGTCGAGCAGTGAGCTCGACCAGCTTCCCGACCGTGACCGCGAGGAGACCGCCGAGTGGCAGGCCTCCCTCGACGCCGTCATACGCAACGCCGGACCCGATCGGGCGGTGTACCTGATCCGGCGCGTGCACGAGTACGCGGCCCGCGCCGGCCTGTCCGTGCCGGGGCTGCTCACCACGGACTACGTCAACACCGTCCCGGCGGCCGCGCAGCCGGCGTTCGAGGGCGACATCGCCCTGGAAACCAGGATCACCGCCCTGAACCGGTGGAACGCCGCGGCCATGGTCACCCGCGGCTCGCGGCTCGGCCTGGGCGGACACATCTCCACCTACGCCTCGGCGGCCTGGCTGTACGAAATCGGCTTCAACCACTTCTTCCGCGGCAAGGAACAGGACGGCTCGGGCGACCAGTTGTTCCTCCAGGGGCACGCCTCGCCGGGCATCTACGCCCGGGTGTTCCTCGAAGGCCGACTGAGCGAGCAGCAGTTGAACGCATTCCGGCGCGAGGCCGGCGGTCACGGCATCCCGTCCTACCCGCACCCCAGGCGCCTGCCGTGGCTGTGGGAGTTCCCGACCGTGTCCATGGGCCTCGGCCCTCTCGGCGCCGTCTACCAGGCACGCTTCAACCGCTATCTGCAGGCCCGCGGCATCAAGGACACCTCCGCCTCCCGCGTGTGGGCGTTCCTCGGCGACGGGGAGACGGACGAGCCGGAAGCCACGGCCGCCCTGACGCTGGCCTCCCGTGAGGGCCTGGACAACCTCACCTTCGTGATCAACTGCAACCTGCAACGCCTCGACGGACCCGTGCGGTCCAACTCCAAGATCGTGCAGGAGCTGGAGGCCCGGTTCCGCGGGGCGGGCTGGAACGTGGTCAAGACCCTGTGGGGCGAGGCCTGGGACCCGCTGCTGGCCCAGGACACGACCGGCGACCTGGTACGCCGCCTGGGCGAGGAGCCCGACGCCCAGATGCAGACCCTCGCCGCGCGGGACGCCGCCTACATCCGCAGGAACTTCTTCGTCGGAGACGCCCTGTCCGCACTTTCCGCCGCCCTGAGCGACGCCCAGGTGGTGGAACTCTTCGAGAACTCCCGCGGTGGGCACGAGCCGTTGAAGGTGTACGCCGCATACCGGGCCGCCGTCGAACACCGGGGCGCGCCGACGGTGATCCTCGCGCAGACGGTCAAGGGGCACACCCTCGGGTCGGCGTTCGAGTCCCGCAACGCCAACCACCAGATGAAGAAGCTGACCATGGCGCAGTTCCGCGAGCTGCGCGACGTACTCGACCTGCCCATCCCCGACAGCGCCCTCGCCGGTGACGTCGTCCCCTTCTGGCATCCGGGGGAGAACTCGCCCGAGGTGCGCTACCTGCGCGAGCGGCGCGCCGCGCTGGGCGGACCCGCACCGGCGCGCCGCGTCATTGCCAAGCCCCTCCCGGAGCCCGCCACCCAGCCGTTCGAGGCACTCCTCAAGGGCTTCGGCCACCAGGAGGTCGCCACCACCATGGCGTTGGTCCGCCTGGTGAAGGATCTGATGCGGGACGGCCGCACCGGCGCCCGCTGGGTACCGATCATCCCCGACGAGGCGCGTACCTTCGGCATGGAGTCGATGTTCCCCACGGCCGGCATCTACTCGCCGCAGGGCCAGACCTACGACCCCGTCGACGCCGACCAACTGCTGCACTACAGGGAGAGCAAGACCGGGCAGCTCCTCATCGAGGGCATCACCGAAGCCGGTTCCATGGCCGAGTTCACCGCCGCCGCGACCTCGTACGCCACCCACGGCGAGCCGATGATCCCGTTCTACATCTTCTACGCCATGTTCGGCTTCCAGCGCACCGGCGACCAGTTCTGGGCCCTCGCCGACCAGATGGGCCGCGGGTTCGTCGTCGGCGGCACCGCCGGACGCACCACGATGACCGGCGAAGGTCTCCAGCACGGCGACGGCCACTCGCACCTGCTGGCCGCCACGAACCCGGCGGCCGTCAGTTACGACCCGGCCTTCGCCTACGAGATCGCGGTCATCGTCCGCGACGGCCTGCGCCGGATGTACGGCGAACACCCCGAGAACGTCTTCTTCTACCTCACGGTCTACAACGAGCCGAAGCCCCAGCCGCCCATGCCGACGCTGCCCGGGATCGAGGAGGGCATCGTCCGCGGCCTGTACCCGTTCCGGCCCGGTGACCCCGCCGTGTCCGGCCCCCGGCTGCAGCTCCTGGCCTCAGGCACCGCCGTCCACTGGGCCCTGCGCGCGCAGGAACTGCTCGCCGCCGACTGGAACGTGCGCGCCGATGTCTGGTCGGTGACATCCTGGACGGAGCTGCGCCGGGACGCTATGGACGCGGACACCGCCCGCGCGCGCGGCGAGACACGTGCGCCCTTCGTGACCGAGGCGCTCGCCGGTGCGCCGGGTCCGGTCCTGGCCGTCAGCGACTGGATGCGCCAGGTCCCCGACCAGATCGGCCAGTGGATCGAGCAGGACTACTACTCCCTGGGCACGGACGGATTCGGCCTGTCCGACACCCGCGAGGACGTACGGCGCTACTTCCACGTGGACGCCGAATCGATCACCGTGACGGCCCTGGACCGGCTGGTACGGGCCGGACAAGTGGACCCCGACACCGTCCACCGCGCCCGCAAGCACTACGGCCTGGACGCCTGAAGGAGCCGTACGCCGCCATGACTGTTTCCGTGACCCTTCCCGCACTCGGCGAGTCCGTCACCGAGGGCACCGTGACCCGCTGGCTGAAGCAGCCCGGCGAGCACGTCCAGGAGGACGAACCGCTGCTGGAGGTGTCCACCGACAAGGTGGACACCGAGATCCCCGCTCCCACCACGGGAGTCCTGCTGACCATCGTCGTCGGCGAGGACGAGACGGTCGAAGTGGGCGCCGAGCTCGCCGTCATCGGCCCGCCCCACGCCGAACCGTCGGCGGCGACCGCGGTCACCGCCGACCCGGCCGCGCCGATGACCGCAGAGCCGTCCGCCCTCTCACCGGCGCCGCAACCCGCACCTCGCGCTGTTCCCGCCCCTGCTCCGGGGCCGCGGCCCGTCTCTTCACCGGCGCCGGTCGCGCAGCCGTCCTCCGCGCCGCCCGGACAGCGCCCACTGGTTCCGCCGCCGACGACGACGCCGACCCCCGCCCCGATCCCTGCACCGCTACCCGCGGCCGCGCCGGCCCCGCGCCCGCTCCCAGCAGCAGCAACAACGGCAGCGACTCCCCCGACGGCCACCCTGCGCGGCCACACCGCCGCCGTCCCCCGGCTGCGCAGGGCCGTCGGCGACAGTCTCAAGCAGGCGCTGCTGGAGCAGGCACAGCTGACCTCCACCGTCGAGGCCGACGCCACCGGCCTGCTGCGGCTGTGGCGGCACACAGCGGACGGCTTCCTGGCCCGCGAGGGCTTCGCCCTGACACCAATGCCGTTCTTCATCCTGGCCGCCGCCCAGGCGCTCAAAGCACACCCCGTCATCAACGCCAGGATCGACACGGGCGGTGCGACCATCACGTACTACGACACCGAGAACGTCGGCATCACGGTCGACACCGACCAGGGGCCGGTGACTCCGGTGGTGCGGGACGCGGGCGATCTGACCGTCAGCGGCATCGCCCGTGCCGTCCACGGCCTCACCGCTCACGCCCTGGCCGGCCGGCTCACGCCCGCGGACGTGGCCGGAGCCACCTTCACGGTCTCCGACACCGGAGCGCGCGGCGCACTCTTCGACACCCTCATCGTCCCGCCGCACCAGGCGGCGATCCTGGGCGTGGGGGCCGCGGTCAGACGGCCGGCGGTCGTACAGGACGGCGACGAGGAGTTCATCGGTGTCCGCGAACTGGTCCACCTCACGCTCTCCTACGACCACCGACGGGTGGACGGCGCGGACGCCGCCCGCTACCTCACCTCCGTGAGGAAGATCGTGGAGACCGCGGCGTTCGAGGACATTCGCTGACGCGACGGCGGTGACCATGGATACGCCGGACACGACCGCCGACGGTCCGGCAGTACACGCCGGCCGGCCCCGCCGCAGCTCCGTCACGGCCCGACGCGACGCCCCTGCCCTGCGTCTCACCCACGAGGTGACCAGCGACGCAGATGAGTTGTGTGGCCGAAGACCAGATCTATACGCTCGTAGCCGGGGGTATTCATGAAAGGCAAGAGTCCGGGCTTCTTGCACGGGCGGCAGAGCGAGCGCGCGGTGCTGGACCGGCATCTGGCCAAGGTGCGCGACGGCCACAGCGCGGTCCTCGTGCTGCGCGGTGAGGCCGGTATCGGCAAGTCCGCCCTGCTGGAGTACGTGGCCGAGACCGCCGAGAACTGCACCGTGGTGCGCGCGGCGGGCGTCGAGGCCGAGATGGAGCTGGCCTTCGGCGGTCTGCACCAGCTGTGCGCGCCCTTCCTCGATCGCCTCGGGCACCTCCCCGATCCGCAGCGAACGGCTCTGGAGACCGCCTTCGGGCTGAGCGCGGGGACTCCCCCGGACCGGTTCCTCGTGGGGCTGGCGGTCCTCAGCCTGCTCGCCGATGCCGCTGAGGAGACGCCGCTGATCTGCCTCGTCGACGACGTGCAGTGGCTCGACCGCGTCTCGGCCCAGATCGTCGGATTCGTCGCCCGGCGGCTGATGGCGGAGCGCGTGGGGCTGATCTTCGCCGTCCGCGAGGCGGACGGCGAACGCGCCCTGCAAGGGCTGCCCGAACTCACCCTCGGCGGGCTGAGCGAGCCCGACGCCCGCGCCCTGCTGACCTCGGTGCTTCCCGGCCGGTTCGACGAGCCGGTCCGCAGCAGGATCCTCGCCGAGGCACGCGGCAATCCGCTGGCCCTGCTGGAACTGCCCCGCAGCACCTCCGCGGCCGAACTCGCGGGCGGCTACGCCTCACCGTCGATGGGGCCACTAGTCGGCAGGCTCGAGCACAACTTCAGCCTGCGCGTCGAGGAACTGCCCCCACCGACACGGCGGCTGCTGCTGCTCGCGGCGGCCGAGCCCGTCGGCGATGTCTCACTGCTGCGCCGCGCCGCCGACATTCTCGGCGTGTCCATGAGCGAGGCATCCCCCGCGGTGGCCGCGCACCTGCTGGAAGTGCGCACACGGGTCCAGTTCCGCCACCCGTTGGTGCGCTCGGCCGTCTACCGCGCGGCGGGACCGGCCGAGCGCCGGGAGGCGCACCGGGCACTGGCCGAGGCCACGGACGCGCGGTCCGACCCCGACCGCCGCGCCTGGCACCTGGCCCGCGCCGCGGCGGAGCCCGACGAGGCCGTGGCAGACGAACTGGTCCGCTCGGCCGACCGTGCGCAGGCGCGTGGCGGCATCGCCGCGTCGGCGGCCTTCCTGGAACGAGCGGCCGAGCTGACGCCCGATCCCTCCCGCCGCCGCACCAGAGCCCTGGCAGCGGCCCGGGCCAAGTACCTCGCCGGAGCGTTCGACGCCGCGCTCGAGCTGCTGAACGTGGCCCAGATGGGCGCGCTCGACGATCTGCAACACGCCCAGGCCAGCCTGCTGCGCGGGCAGATCACCTTCGGATCCCGCAGTGCCGGTGCCACCGTGCCGCTGCTGCTCACGGCGGCCCGGGAGTTCGAGCCGCTCGACGCCGGCATCGCGCGCGAGACCTACCGGGACGCGTTCTACGCGGCCCTCACCGCGGGCCGCGTGTCCAGCGGCCCCGGCCTCGAGGAGGTCGCCCGGGCCGCACGCACCACGCCCCCGACGGCTCACCCCGGACCCACCGACCTCTTCCTCGACGGCCTGGCCCTGGCCACCACCGACGGCTACGCGGCGGGGGCCCCGATGCTGCGCCGCGCACTGAACACGCTGCGGTGCGGCGGCTTCACGGTGGAACAGTCGCTGGGCTGGCTCCCGTTCGCCTGCCGCATGGCCCACGGCGTGTGGGACTTCGACAGCTGGAGCAGCCTGTCGGCCAAACTCGTCCGTCTGGCACGGGAGACCGGAACGCTGTCCGTCCTGCCCTCGGCGCTCCTGCTACGGCTGGCGAACCGGGTCTTCGCCGGTGACCTGGACGACGCGGACTCGCTCGCCGCGGAAGCGGTCACGATCGGCGAGGCCACCGGCAGCCACTTCCTCGCGCACTACGGGGCGTTGGTGATCGAACCCTGGCGCGGCCGCGAGACCGAGACGCTGCGCGCGATCGGGACGATCACCGGCGACCGGATCCTCAGCGGCGAGGGAAAGGCGCTCACGGCTCCCCAATGGGCGCTGGCCGTGCTGTACAACGGCCTCGGGCGGTACGAGGATGCCTGCGCCGCCGCCGCCAAGGGCTGCGAATACCCGCAGGAGCTGGGGCTCGCCCTCTCCTCCCTGGTCGAGTTGGTGGAGGCGGCGGCCCGCAGCGGGCAGCGGGACCTCGCCGTCGAGGCCGCCGGTCGCCTCGCGACCATCTGCCAGGCCAGTGGCACGACCTGGGCGACGGGCACTTCCGCGGCGGCGCGTGCCCTGATCAGTGGGGGGGACACGGCCGACGCCCTGTACCGGGAGGCGATCGCCCGGCTGGAGAGCACCCCGGTGCGAACTGCGCTCGCACGCACCCGGCTGCTGTACGGCGAGTGGCTGAGCCGCGAGAACCGCCGCGCCGAGGCCCGGGACCAGCTGGCCCTCTCCCACGAGATCCTCGACCGGGCCGGCGCGGAGGCCTTCGCCGAGCGAGCCCGCCGGGCGCTGGAGGCCGCCGGGGAGACCGTGCGCAGGCGCGACACCGGCACCCATCAGTCACTCACGCCTCAGGAGGCCCAGATCGCCCGGCTGGCCGGCGAGGGGCTGACCAACCTGGAGATCGGCGCGCAGCTGTTCCTCAGCCCGCACACCATCGAGTGGCATCTGCGGAAGGTGTTCACGAAGCTCGGGATCCGGTCCCGCAAACAGCTGGGCGCCGTGCTGCCGGGCGGGGCAGCGACCCCCGCCTGACCTCCCGGGGGCCGCGCTGTCGGCGGGGGCGATCCGCATGCCGCGCCCCGGCGGGATCCCCCGCAACCCGCAGAGGCGGCCTCCCCTCCACGCGGTGCGCCCACGGGACTCCTCTCCACACGGCCCGTGGCTCCGGGCTGTCCGGGGTCAGGACCGGCCTGCGGCGGGACCGGACCTCGACAGGACCGCAGAGGCCCGAGTCGTCGAGGACGGGGACGGCGGCCCCACGGGCGTGCGGGGCCAGAGGGTGGAAGGCCCCGGGTCGAGCGAGGCCAGAAGGTGGCGGGCTCCAGGGGCGTGCGGGGCCAGAGGGTGGCGGGTCCGAGGAGCCTGCGAGGCCAGAAGGTAGCGGGCCCCAGGAGCCAGCGAGGCCAAAAGGTAGCGGGCCCCAGGAGCCAGCGAGGCCAAAAGGTAGCGGGCCCCAGGAGCCAGCGAGGCCAAAAGGTAGCGGGCCCCAGAAGCCAGCGAGGCCAGAAGACAGCGGGCCCCAGGAGCCAGCGAGGCCAGAAGGTAGCGGGCCCCAGGAGCCAGCGGGCCAGGGGGTAGGAGGCCCTGGCCACGGGTCGACCACGGTACGACCACGGGATGCCCCACGGGCTGTCAGGGGCGCGGCAGTGCCCCTTCCGGCGCGAAGTTGGTGTCGGCGGCGAGGGAAGCCGCCGATCCCCACTCAGCAGAGGAGCCGATCGTGGACACATCTGTGATCGCAACCCGGCAGAGTCCGCAGTCGGTGATGGTGACCATCACTGCCGCGCCCGTCGAACTCAACGACGCGGCCTTCGTGTTCGGCCGCGTCCGGCCAGGACTGCTCAAGATCGCCAACCGGATCCTCCGAGATCCCGGCGAAGCCGAGGACGTCATCCAGGAGGCATGGCTGCGCTGGCAGGGCACGGACCGCACCGCCGTAGCCGACCCCGGTGCGCTGCTCCGCACGACGACCGTCCGACTCGCCATCAACGTGCTGCAGTCGGCACGCAGACGCCGCGAGTCCAGTGCCACGCCCTGGCTGCCGGAGTCCACGGACACAGGGGTGACACCCGAGGCCCTGGCAGAACGCCGGGACTCGGTGGAGCATGCCGTTCTGCTGCTTCTGCAGACCCTGACCCCCAACCAGTGCGCGGCGTACGTGCTGCGCGAGGCGTTCGGCTATTCGTACGACCAGATCGGTGACCTGCTCCGCCTGTCCGTGGGAAACGCGCGCCAGCAGGTCTCCCGCGCGCAGGACAGACTGAACAACCGGCGGCACCGGCAGCACGTGGACGCGACCGCCCATCGACGGCTCGTTCAGGCGATCTTCGCTGCTGCCCGCACCGGAGACCTCGACCGCCTGGAGCGCGTACTGACCGGCCAGGACGCGCCGCACTCCGACAAGAAGGAAGCCGTACGCGACAGCGCGCCTTCCTACCGGACCGCCGCATGACCGGCGCGTCGCACAGGGATGTGGTGCGCGAGGTGCGCACCGGTCCTGCCGACGGCCCTACGCGGCCCTGCGCGACTGACCCGTGGGACGCCCTGGACCGTCTCCACCGTCGAATCCAGGGGATGGTGGAGCGTCGGCTGCGCGAGGAGACCGGGTTCGGGTTGAGCGATGTTCAGGCCCTGCAGCACCTGGGGAGGCGCTCCTCGGCGGATGCCGGCGCCGACCCCGTGCGGCTCGGGGACGTGGCCGACGGGCTCGGCCTGAGTCAGTCCGCCACGAGCCGGCTGACGGCACGCCTCCGCCGACAGGGCCTGATCACATCGAGCGCCGTCGACCACGACCGGCGCGGCGTGCAGATGCTGCTGACCCCGGCGGGGCACGCCGCGATGCGCCGTACCGCGTCCCGCTACGAACAGGCCGTCCGGGACGCGGTCCGCGATCTCGGCTCCCAGGAGATGGATCCCCTCCTGTGGCATTTCCTCACCGGCGAGAGCGACGAGCTTCGTGGCAGCGTTCGTGGAACGGTCGCGGTGACCGGTCCACGAACGCAACGACTGATTTGACAGTGCGTCAGCGAGAGCTCAAGCATCCGCCCGACCGCTGCCAGGTGCGGGCACGCGGGCAGGGGCGTCGGCGTGCAGGAGAGAGTCGGGCAGTACCGACAGCAGGGGTGGCCACCACGTGGGATGCGCGCGGAGCAGATGGCGGAGAGCGGGGCTGTTCGCAACGGTATGGCGGCAGTAGTCCGCCCACGGGCCGGCGCTGCCGCTTTCGGGGATCAGCTGGTGCACATGCACTCCGCTGGTCAGCACGTCAGCGAGCAGCTCCGCAAGAGTGATGACGGCCTCACGTCGGGGGCCGGTCTCGGGGAGCGGCTCACCGCCGTAGAAGTACTCCCGCATCCCCTCCCGTTCCAGCATGAGGACGTGCACCTCGCGCAGGGCCCCAAGGACCGTGTCGTTCGCCGACGCAGCCGCCACGGCATTGCCCACCTTGGCCTGCCCGGTGGCCACCTTCGTCTGCCTGGCCAGATAGAGCATCGACCACGCGTTGAGACACACCGCGAGTGCCGCCACGAACGCGCCCACGCTCTCTGCTGACATACCGCCCCATCTCGTGCACACGCGCAGTGAACCGCATCGGGAGGCCCCGCTCCCATCATGGCCAGAACAGAAGCCGTCCGTCAGCAGACAGTGCGGTTCATACTCCCGAGGAATCAGGTTCTGAGGAAGTCGCGCACGGCCGCCGTGAACCTCTCGGGACGCTCGATGTGCCCGAGATGGCCGGTCTCCTCCAGGATCACCAGCCGTGCGCCGGGCAGGAGTTGGTGCATCATGTGCGCCCAGCGCGGCCCGCAGATGAAGTCGTCCGCGCCGACCAGGACCAGGGTCGGGACGGTGAGCCGGGGCAGTTCCTCGCGGACGTCGAACGGGGGCTCCTCCCCCCAGGCGGGTGCGGCGAACATCCGCAGGGATGCCCGCCCCGCGGCGAACTCCTCCTCGCGACCCCAGTAGTCGTGGAAGTAGGCGGGCGAGATGAGGCGCAGCACCTTCGTCGCGCCCTCGTCGTCGGACCGGTCGACTCGTGTGGTGAGACTCGAGACGTAGGTGGCGACTTCCGGCCGCTCGTCGGCGTGCCGCCGGACGAAGCCCTCCATGTTGTCGACGGCGGTCGCCCAGAACTCCTCTCCCGTCATCGGCGAGGTGTCGTAGAGGACCAGGGACGCCAGGCGCTCGGGGTGGTCGAGGGCGTAGCGCTGCGCGACGAAGCCCCCGTGGGAATGACCCAGCAGGGCCACCTCGGCGAGGCCCAGATGCTCGATCACCGCATGCAGGAAGTGGGTGTAGGTGGCGAGGGTGTAGTCGCGTGGATCGGCCAGCCGGCCGGACTCGCCTGTGCCGACCGGCTCGACGTAGACGACGGTCATGCTGCGCTCCAGCTCGGGCATGCGCAGGTACTCCCAGCCGATGCCCGGCCCTCCGGAGTGGGCGACGCACACCGGGCCGGTTCCGGCGACGTGGTAGCGCTGGTCGACGGCGGCCGTGCCGTGCTGGACGACGAGGGTGTGGGTGCCCAGGGAGAGGGGGTCCCGGGGACCGACGGCTGGGCTGGGAAGGGGCCTGGGGCCCTGTGTGGCGTTCACAACTCCCAGATGGTGCGGCGATTCGGAGCCCCGCTCAAGACATTGTGTCTGTTGTCACACCGAATTTCACACTGTTGCTCTCCGCCATGGAATGTCACAGGACCCACCTCCGGACGGTCAGATGCATGAGAGGCATTCGCGACGACTGAGGAGGCGCTGCCATGAGCTGGCGCGAGAGAGCGGCCTGCCGGAATGTCGACCCCGACCTGTTCTTCCCCATCGGCACCGCGGGTCTGGCGCTGGTCCAGATCGACGAGGCGAAGGCCGTGTGCGCCCGGTGCCCCGTGCGGGAGCAGTGTCTGCGGTGGGCGCTGGACGCCGGGCAGGTCGAGGGCATCTGGGGCGGCACGACGGAGAGCGAGCGCCGGGCGACGCGACGACGCTCGGCACGCAAGGATGTCGAGCGGGTCGGTGCGGAAGCGTTCTGACCCGGACACCTGCGGCGCGATCGTTCCTTAAGACGTCATGTCACACCTTCCGCACTTGCTCGGTCCCTCCTGATGAGGGCAACGAAACCCGGTGTGGCAGCTCATCGGCATGCACCGTCTCGTTGCGCAGACCCCGGCCGCAAGGCGCACCCGGTGACGTGTTGATGGTGGTAATGACATGAGCGACGCAATCGAACCGGTCACCACGGCGGGCAGCCGCAGCGGTGACAAAATCGCCGACTGGGCGAGAACACGGATGGGCATCAGGCCCACCACCACGACCGGCACACGCAAGGCTCGCCCTGAACACTGGTCGTTCCTGCTGGGCGAAATCTCTCTCTACAGCTTCGTCATCCTGCTCATCACCGGCGTGTTCCTGACGTTCTACTTCCACCCGTCCTCGAACCAGGTTGTCTACGACGGCAGTTACACTCCGTTGCGCGGCCAGTTGGTGTCCGAGGCGTTCGACTCGACGATGCACATCTCGTTCGACGTACGCGGGGGCCTGCTCATCCGTCAGGCCCACCACTGGGCGGCACTGATCTTCGTGGCATCCCTGCTGGCCCACCTGATGCGCGTGTTCTTCACCGGCGCCTTCCGCAAGCCGCGCGAGCTGAACTGGGTTGCCGGTTTCGCTCTGCTCGTCCTCGGCATGTTCGGTGGTCTGACCGGATACGACCTCCCCGGCGACCTCCTGTCGGGAACCGGGCTCGCCGTGGTGAACGGGACACTTCTGTCGGTACCGATCGTCGGCACCTACCTGTCGATGTTCCTGTTCGGCGGCGAGTTCCCCGGGCACGACCTGGTGCCCCGCTTTCACGCGATCCACGTCCTGGTCATTCCGGCGCTGATGCTGGCGCTCGTCGCCTTCCACGCCTTCCTCGGGCACCGGCACCGACACACCCAGTACCCGGGCCCCGGCCGTACGGAGCGAAACGTGGTCGGCCCGCCGGTGCAGGTGTACGTGGTCAAGGCGGCCGGCTACTTCTGCCTGGTCGCCGGCGTCGTCCTCACCATCGCCGCGGTCGCCCAGATCAATCCCGTCTGGGAGTTCGGCCCCTATCGCGCCGATCAGGTCTCCGCGGGATCCCAGCCCGACTGGTACATGGGCATCGCCGACGGGCTGCTGCGCGTCATGCCCGGGTGGGAGGTGAACGTCTGGGGCCACACCCTGGCCCTGGACAATCTGATCCCTCTCCTGGTCGGCCTCGGCTTCTTCCTCGTCATGGGCGCCTACCCGTTCATCGAGGCCTGGGTCACCGACGACGATCGCGAACACCACCTGCTGGACAGGCCACGCAACCGGCCCGTGCGCACGGCGTTCGGCGTGGCATGGCTCGGGGTCTACCTGGTGGCTCTGCTCGGAGCCGCGAACGACATCATCGCCGTGACCTTCCACCTGTCGGTCAACACGGTCACCTGGGCGGTCCGCATAGCCCTGTTCGTCGTACCGGTCGTTCTCTTCCTCGTGACCAAGCGCATCGCGTTGGGTCTGCAACTCCGCGATCGCGACAAAGTCCTGCACGGCCGCGAGACAGGCATCATCAAACGCCTGCCGCACGGCGAATACGTGGAGGTGCACGAGCCCCTCGACCCCTACGAACTCCATGCCCTCACGGCGCACGAGCAGTACAGGCCCCTCGCCCCGGGACAACGCGACGGAGACGGCCACGCCAGCGGCAGGGTGCGACGGCTGCGCGCCCGGCTCAGCCAGGGCCTCTACGGCGAGGGGACACAGATCCTCAAGCCCACCGTCCAGGAGTACCGGGACATCACGCGCGAACATCACTTCGCCAGCGAAAAGGACTAAGAAACACAAAGTGTCACACCTACGGCACGCACACGGTCCTTGAGGGTGACAGCAGACCATTTCCCGAAAGGGCCTCTCATGAAGCGCAGTTCCGCCTACCAGCGGGTCCGCACCCCGCTCTCCCTCCTGGCCACCGCCTCCGTCACCACCGCCCTCATCACCACGGCGGTCGCCCCCGCCCACGCGGACAGGACCACGCCCGCACCGGACAGCGAGAAGAAGCCCACGGTGGTGCTCGTGCACGGCGCCTTCGCCGATTCCACCAGCTGGAACGGCGTCATCAGGAGGCTGAGGCACGAGGGCTACCCCGTCGTCGCCGCGGCCAACCCTCTGCGCGGACTGGACAACGACGCCTCCTACCTCAAAGAGGTCCTGGCCGGCATCGAGGGCCCGGTGGTCCTGGCCGGACACTCCTACGGCGGATCGGTGATCAGCAACGCCGCCCACGACGCCGACAACGTCAAGGCCCTGGTGTTCGTCGCCGCCTTCCTCCCCGAAAAGGGAGAGAGCGCCGTCGACTTGTCGGGCAAGTTCCCCGGCAGCACCCTCGGCGACGCTCTGCGCTCCGTGCCGGTCACCCTGCCGAACGGCTCTCGCGATGCGGACCTGACCATCGAACCGAGCAAGTTCCACCAGCAGTTCGCCGCGGACGTCCCCCGCAACACCACGGACCTCATGGCCGTCACACAGCGCCCGATCACCCATGCCGCCCTGGCGGACGACGCCTCCGAGGCCGGCTGGAAGAACATCCCGTCCTGGGCCGTGGTCGCCACCCAGGACCGCAACATCCCGGCGCAGGCCCAGGTCTTCATGGCACGGCGCGCACACGCCCACATCACGCGCGTACGGTCATCTCACGCCGTGAGTGTCTCCCACCCCGCCGACGTCGCCGGGGTGATCGAGGCAGCCGCTCGGACCGTGCGCTGACCCGCACCAATATGGTGGCCCCCTGGACCCGACGGTCCAGGGGGCCACCATATGCACGGGAGTCAGTCCCGATCCTCCGGAGCGACGTAGTCGAACGTGGGGCCCGCGGTCAGGCCCTCGCCGTCGGGCATCGACATCAGGCTCTGCGCCTGCCCCTTCAGCGCGTACATCGTGCCCACCGACGCCCCGAGCATCGCGGGACTGCCGTTGAACGCCTGCTCCAGGAGCTGCAGCAGCTTGCCGTACGCGATGTTGAACGCCTCCTGCGCCGTGCGGATCGCACTGCCCTCCGGATGGTCCTCCAGCCGCGGGTTGGGCCGCATCGGACGCACCCCGGCGGGATCGACGGTCAGCGTCTCTCCGGTGGGCCCTGTCTCCGGTGTGTCCCCCGGCTGGTAGCGCCGGCCCCGGGCCAGCTCCTGGAAGCGGTAGTAGTGCGAGACCGCCTTGGTCTGCGGGTGGAACATGTCCATGTCCCCGTCCCACACGTCGACGCGTGCCGCACCCTCGCCCTGCTCCACGATCTCCTCCAGGGCGGAGAGCGCCGAGGCGAGATCCGTGACCGGACTCAGCCGGCCGCCGGTGTGCCCGAAGGGTCCTGCGGCCACCTGACGGGCGGGATCACCGGTGAAGACCTGTTCCTCGCCGAGTTCGGCGCACAGGTGTCGCAGCCCCTTCTCGATCGCGTCGTAGAACTGGCCGATCGTCATGTAGGCGTCGCCCTCGGCCGGGTCGCCCGGGTGGGCGGGCTGTTCGAGGCGGAGGAACATGGTGACCGCCTCCTGACCGAACGGCAGCAGGGACAGCCGCATGGAGGGGTCGGCGTGCGGCATGGGCCGCGGATGCGGCGACAGCATCTCCGGGGTGTCGACGCGAGGCTTCCCGCCGACCGCGTTCAGGAGGTTCGCCACCAGCGCGAGGTGGATCATCTCCTCGACGAACACGCTGCTGACCACTTCGACGGCGTGGGCGTTCCGCTCGGGGTCGAGCGAGTAGAGGGCTGTGAGGTAGGGCGGCAGCGTGGCGTGCTCCAGCTCGATGGCCCACTGCAGGTGCTCGCGCAGGTCCTCCATCGTCGTGATCGAGCGGAACCGGTCCTGGCCGGTGCGGTCGTGATGATTCATGGGGGGTCTCACCTGGGTTTCGTGCGTACGGTTCGGCCGCGGGTTGCGGACCGACTGTGTTCACCGGCGTCGCTGCCGGCGGTGACCGCGCGGGGCGGTCGGTGTTGTGGCGCGGGGTTGGTCATGCGGCGTACGAGCGGGAGAGGCGGACGGCGGAGAGGCCGAAGTCGAGCCTGACCTTGTCGCTGATGAGGACACCGCCGGTCTCGTCGGGCGTACTCCCGCCGAGCCCCCAGTCGGAGCGGCGCACCAGGGCGGTGCCGGAGAACCCGACGCGGTGGTTTCCGCTCTCGTCCTGCGTGGCCCCTTCGAAGGCGAGGTGGATGTGGAGAGGGAGTTCGACGTCCTTGATCCTCAGGTGGCCCGTCAGACGGAACTGGCCGTCTCCCCGGTCGGCAAGGCCGGCGGAGCGGAAGACCATCAGCGGATAGGCGGCGGCGTCGAGGAAGTCCGGACCCGCGAGATGGATGTCCCGGTCAGGATTGCTGGTGTCAATACTGCCGGTCTGGACGCTCAAGTAGGCCTCGGAGCGGCCGGGTTGGTACCCGTCCAGCTTGACCAGCCCTTCGAACGCGCCGAAGCGCCCGCGCACGTTCGCGATCACGGCGTGCCGCACGGAGAAGCCGATGGTGCTGTGGGCCGGGTCGATGGTGTATACGCCTGTCAACGCTGTGTACGAGACGACAGTCGACATGTGTGGGTCCTTGCGGTCGCTGGTCACGACGATCAGTCGTTGCGAGCCGTCGCCGTGTGCCTGCCGGTGGTGGAGCGGACCGCGGCCGAGGAGGGCCGGGCAGGGTCCGCAGAAGGACAGACAGGTGAGGGCCCGCGCGTGTGGCACCGGGATCGCCGCCGGGACGGCGCTCTGTGGGGCACGGTGTGTCGGGGCGGCGAGGCGCCGTTACGCGGGTCGCGGTTACGCGGGTCGCACGTTCAGCACCACGGGATCGGCCGCGTCGGGCACCGGGTGAATCCGTGCCAGGTCGGTTCAGCGACGAGGTCGTGCTGGGACGCCGACGACATCCAGAAGGTCACGGTGTGCTCGCGCAGGACACCGGTCACGTGCCGCACCCAGGAGTCGAAACGGCTCCGGAGACGGCCGGCGTCGGCCGACAGCGCCGTACTCCCGCCGTGCTCGGGGCGGACAGGGGGTGGACGGTGTGCAGCGAGGTGCGAATGGACGGCACGAGTTCGTGGGCATGCACGCCGGCGTCGGAGCCGGCGAGGCCCAGCACGGTGACACGGCCGATGCCCTTGCCGGTGTCCAGCACACCCACCCGCGCGTTGCCCACCGCTTCTGCGTACAGTTGCCGCACTTGCGCGGCATCCGCCTCACCTCGCAGCACGTCGTGGAACCGGACCCTGGCGGCGTAGGCCGCCCCGGAGGGCGCACTCGTCGGAGACGCGTGACCGGGAAGTGAGTCCGGACCGGTAACACATGCCCGCGGCGCGAGATCAGCGCCGGCCCGTTCCTCCCCCGTCGGACTGCCACGGCACACATTCGTGACACGGTGTGCCACTATGTTGGGTGCATCCGACGCAGCACATGATGCCCGTCGGCCCGGCCCGCCGCGGCCGCACAGCCTCCCCGGACCTCGGCCGCGGCCCATCACGAGGGATGTACCGACCATGCCCGCCATCCTCATCCACGGCGTTCCCGACACCCACCGCGTGTGGGACGGCGTACGCCGACACCTGACACGCTCCGACGTCGAGGCCTGGGACCTGCCCGGATTCGGCATCCCCCGCCCCACCGGCTTCGCCTCCAGCAAGGAGGAGTACGTCGACTGGCTCGTCGAGCGCCTTGAGCGCGTCGGCGAGCCCGTGGACCTGGTCGGTCACGACTGGGGCTGCATCCTCACAGCGCGCGTCGCCTCCCTCCGCCCCGATCTGGTGCGTACCTGGGCTGGTGGCAACGGCCCCATCAGTTCCCGTTACGTATGGCACCCGCTGGCCGAGACCTGGCAGGACCCCGTCGCCGGCGAGCGGTTCATGGCCGAACTGGACCCCGAGTCCTTCGCGAAGGACCTGGTGAACGGCTTCGACGCGCCCGCTGAACCGGTGGAGGAGATGATCCGGCACGTCGACGGCACGATGAAGGACAGCATCCTGCGGCTGTACCGGTCCGCCGTGACCATGGGGACGGAGTGGGAACCGGCCCTGTCGCACGTCACCGCACCCGCGCTGGTGTTCTGGGGCGAGCGCGACCCGGCCTGCCAGATCGAGTTCGGCGACGAACTCGGCGCCGCCCTGCGCGCCACCCGCGTCCTCCATCTCGACTGCAACCACTGGACGGTTCTCGAGCGGCCCGCGGAAGTGGCCGCCGCACTTGAGGCGCACTGGGCGCGGGACACCGGACGCTAACGCCCGCCGGAGCGAGAGAAACCGGGTTCGCTGTCATCGGGCGGCCCCGCCGCGGGCGGAGCCGCCGAGGCACTCCGGCAACAGGGCCACGACGGCCCGCTCGTCCTTGGACGCCGACCTGATGACGGGAACGCGCGTGACGGCCGTCGACGCACACGCCCCCTTGGTCGGGTGCTCCTGGCGACCGGATCGTCCCTCCGCCGGCTGACGGTGTTCGAGGCTGACCCGGACAACGTGCGGTGCGTGCGCCGCGCGGGCAGCGAACGTCCCCCACGCCGCCGAGGCGGCCGGACTGGAGGTGCGCAACGTCATCGTCACCGACGAGCGTTGGCGTAGGCGTGCGCGCCGCAGGGGCGTCGCCCACGCCTAATGTCCCCGGCGGCTACGACCGCGTCGCCTTCCGCGGGCACCCGGCCGAGCGGCGGCTCGGTGCCTCCGCATACGACGAGGGAACCGTGTCACACGTTCCACCTCTGTCCGGTCAGCAGTGCATCCGGTTGGACCCGCCGGACGAATACTGACTGCCCCCTTTTGGGGAGCCGCGGCAGACACGGGCCGGAATGAGGAATGGCACCGCCTTGCCGGGTGCTGTGCGAAGGGTGATCCCGGATGGACCGCATGCAGGACGACGAGACGGTGCCGATCGCGGAGCTGCTCGACGAGCGACGCCGACTGCTCGACGTGGCCTACTGGATGCTGGGCCGGAGCCAGGAGGCCGACGACGACGTGGCGGAGGCCTACCGGCGCTGGTACGACCTGTCCGACGATCACAGGATCCGTATCGCCGAACCCCGGTCGTGGCTGGTGACGACCGTCGGCGGCATCTGTCTGGAGCGCTTGACGCTGACGGGGCGGTCACACCCGGGCCCGGACGGCGCGGCGCCCCCTCAGGACGTGGACGAAGAAGTGAGCCAGGCTCTCCTCGATGCGCTGGACAGGCTGTCACCGGCCGAGCGGGCCGCATTCGTCCTCAACGACGTGTTCGGGATGGCCCCGGGGACGGTCGCCGCCGTCGTCGGACAGACGGAAGAGGAATGCGACGAACTCGCCGCCCGGGCCCGGCACAGCCTTGCGACCAGGCGGGCACACCCCACGACACCACAGCAACACGACCGTGTGGTGCGCGCGGTCCGACAGGCCTGCGTGACGGAGAACCCAGCCGGCCTGACATCCTTGCTGGCACCGGACGCCACGGTGTTCTTCGACGGAGGCGGCAAGGTCAGAACCCTGCCCCGGCCCGTCCACGGCGCAGGGCGCGTCACCCGCAGCATGCTGACCCTCCTGGCCGGCCGCCCCCGCACCACACTGCACTGCCAGTCCGTCAACGGCCGCACCGGAATAGTGGTGCGCTACGGCGACCAGGTCGCCGCGGTCATCAGCCTGGACGTCGCGGGCGACCGCGTCGTGCAGATCTGGGCGGTCCTCAACCCTGACAAGCTCCGCCACTGGAACCGGACGGCCACGCAGGAGAAATGAGGACGACGCGGGGGCCAGGAAGCGGCACCCGCATCCACCGCGCAGGACCTCACGATCACCACCTTGCATCTTCCGGATCCCAGCCTCGTACGCTGTGACATACGATGCACTCACACACATCTCCCCGGGTCCGAGCGGAGCGGCACCGCAGCTGACTTCAGCGAGGCGCGGTACGGAGGGTTGAGGAGGAGAGGAAGACATGGTCTCGGCACCTCGCGCAGCGCATGAGATCGAGGTCACTGCGGAGAGCCTGCAGGAGGACCTCGCCCGCCTGGAGATGCAGAAGCAGGCACTGGAGAGGGAACTGGCCGCCGTGGCCGCCCACCTCGACTCCGTCCGGCGCGCCCTGAGCGCCCTGACGGTCCTCATGGCCGAGCCGTCCGGCCGCCGAGCAGCCGAGGAGCCCGAACCGGCTGAGGCCGACACTCCGGTCGTCGCGCCCGTCGCCCGCGCGGTGCGAAAGCAGCCCGCGCCGCGACAGGCGGAGCCCGGGCGCAAGGAGAAGCGGGCGGCCTCCTCGCACGCGAAGGCCGACGAACCGCGCAGCTACGGCGCGCTCACCGAACAGATCCTGGACTACTTCGCGGGCGTCGGTGACGCGGCGGTCCGCGCGCGCGACGTGGCCGCAGCGCTGGGCCGCGACAGCGACTCCGGGAGCATCAACGCGGTGCGCAGCACGCTCGACCGTCTGGTCGGCACCTCGCGCGTACGGCGGGCCGGCCGCGGTCTCTACCGTGCCCAGGGGTCCTGACCGGAGCTCGCTCGTCTGCCTGAGCTGAGAGTCACAGAGATCCCTCGGGCACCCGCCCGCGGGGGTTCGAACAGGCGCCCGAGGCACGCACCCGCTGACGGACGGCCGGCGGGTGGATCGGCGCCCATACCTGCGACTTGTTGTCACACGATATTGGACGCTGTGAAGAGTGTATAGCAATACACATCGTCTTCGAATCCGACGCCTCACTCCCGAGCACGCTCCTCCGCGGGTGCCTAGGATCGCGCCCGGCTCCTCGCCTTCGCAGCGGCCCGTCGTCGCCCGTACTCTCCGGCAACTCGCTTTTCTGAAAGGGCTGTTATGTCCATTCCGCGCGACTCCACCGCAACACACGTGTGACGGAACACAGTTACCCTTTCCGTGGTCACTGCAACGACCATGGTCCTATAGTCATCTGCGCATCAAGGCGTCGTCCGGGCCTTACCCCCGAGCGGCACATGCCGCCGCGCCCGCGCACCTTGTTGCCCATGTTTCTTCCTCTGAGGAGCATCACCTTGCACAGAAGATCGAGGGCCGTCGTGCCCCTCGGCATCGCCGTGAGCGCGTTGGTCGCGGGCTCCCTGCTCACTCTGCCCGGCCACGCACTCGCCGACGACCTGAACGCCACCGCGGGCTCTCGCCAACGGGCGCTGCTGGCCGCTGCCGAGGAGTTCGACATCCCGTCGAGCGTGCTGTTCGCCCTCTCCCACCAGGAGTCGGCATGGGAGGGCCACGGCGCCCTGCCGAGCACCGACGGCGGTTACGGACCGATGAACCTCACGGACGTCACCTCCACCATGCTGGCGGGCGGTGCCGCAGGCGTGGCGGGCCGAGCCGACCTCGACTCCCTGGCCGCGGACCCCGCTCTGCACACCCTGCGCGAGGCGGCCGAGCTGACCGGACTGCCCGTCAAGTCCCTGCGTGAGGACGACACCGCGAACATCCGCGGTGGTGCCGCCCTGCTCGCCTCGTACGAGAAGGAGTTGGTCGGTGCAACCCCCGCGGACCCCTCCCAGTGGTACGGCGCCGTGGCCCGGTACAGCCAGGCCAAGCAGAAGCAGGCGGCCGCCTCCTTCGCCGACCGCGTCTTCCGCACGATCCGCAGCGGCGCCTCGGCGACGACCCAGGACGGCCAGCGTGTACGTCTGTCCGCCGGTCCTTCCGTCGATCCCGCCCGAGAGCAGATCAACTCCCTTCGCCTGAAGGCCTCGTCGACGGCGGCAGCGACCGAATGTCCCACGATCGTCGAGTGCACCTTCGTCGCCGGATCACCGGTCGGCCGTCAGGTCGCCGACCGGCCGACCAACGGCATTCGCATCGACACGATCGTCATCCACGACCTGGAGTCCACCTACGACGCCGGCGTGGCGGGTCTGGCCAACCCCACGAACCCCGCCGCGACCCACTACGTGATGTCCTCGTCCGGCGCGGTCACCCAGATGGTGCCCACCAAGGACATCGCCTTCCACGCGGGGAACTACTCGACCAACCTGCACTCGATCGGCATCGAGCACGAGGGGTACGCCGCGCACGGCGCCGCCTGGTACACGGAGGCGCAGTACCAGGCCACGGCGGACCTGGTGAAGTACCTGGCCGGACGTTTCGGCATACCGCTGGACCGGCAGCACATCGTCGGCCATGACAACGTTGCAGGGCCCAACTCCGCCCTGGTCTCCGGTATGCACTGGGACCCGGGTTACGCCTGGGACTGGAACCACTTCATGAGCCTGCTCGACGCACCCGTCAGCGGTGTGTCCGAGGTGCCGCAGCCCGGCTCCGTCGTGTCGATCAAGCCCTCGTTCGCGGACAACGTGCAGACCCTCCAGATCTGCCCCTCCGACGACCCGACGGGCCAGACGACCACCTGTACCGAGCAGCAGCACCCCACCAACTTCGTCTACCTGCACACCGCCCCGAGCGAGACGGCCCCTCTCTTCGGCGACCAGGCGATCCACGGCACCGCGCCCGGCACCGACCGGGTGAGCGACTGGGGCAGCACGGCTCAGGCCGGACAGCAGTTCGTCGTCGCGGACGTTCAGGACGACTGGACCGCGATCTGGTTCAGCGGTGCGAAGGTGTGGTTCCACAACCCCGGCGGCGTCAACACCCGTACCAGCTACGGAGTGAAGATCATCAAGCCCGCGGGCACCACTCCCGTGTCCCTCTACGGCTCCAGCTACCCCGACAAGGCCGAGTACCCGGCCGGTCTGGGCGCCTCCACACAGGCACCGCTGAGCATGTACGCCATCCCGACCGGACAGGCGTACGTGGCCACGCGGGAAGCGACCGCGACCGACGACTACTTCCCCTCAAGCGGAGCGGTGGTCATCGGAGGCAAGAAGATGTACACCATCCAGTACAACCACCGTGTCGCCCTCGTCTATGCGAACGACGTCACCGCGACCACGGCCGTCCATCACTGGGAGAACGGCGGCAACTGAGCCTCACGCCACAGTAGTTGCGTTTGCCGGGCTACCCGGCGCGTCCTGGACCGCACTGCGGGCGCCGCCTGCACCGGCCTGCGTAGCCGTGCGCCTGTGGCCCTGGCCGGAGTTCCGGTCAGGGCCACAGGCGTGCTCACGGTCAGCCGCGTGCGGTTCGGCGCCACGTGAGTCGCGGGCTGCCGTATTCCTCTGGTCGTTTGGTCGCTACGGCGCAGGTCAGGCGTCGTCCCAGCAGTAGCCGTTCTCGACGGACAGGCCGGCGTACTTGTCCCCCTTCAGATAGACGGCGCTCACCCAGTACGAGTAGCGGCTGCCCTTCTTGCCGGTGGCCACCCAGACGTCGTTCGAGTAGCCGTTGTCGGTGATGGTCTCGCCCCACTTCCAACACAGCCCGTAAACCGTGTAGTTGGCCGGGTACACGTCCTCCCAGGCGCTCTTCGAGGTCGGGTAGTCACGGACGTTCACCCGCTCGTACGTCGTGATCATCGCGCCCTGAGCTGCCGACGCCGGGCTGGTGGCTATGGCGGAGCAGCCGGCGACGAACACCGCGACCAGCGCCGCCTTGACGGGATGCCTCATGCGTTCCCCCTGTTAGTGCAACGGTCACAGCGACAGTGGCACGCACCTACCGGGGACGCCATGCTTTCGATCTCCTTCGAAACGTCGCCCCCGGCGTCCGCAATCAGCCTGTCTGACCGTGGGATCCGTTCAGTTCAGGTGGCACGGCAGGTGTGAGCGCGACGGTCGGCCATCCGGCGAGGGGGTGCGTCGTCGTGGACGAAGTGGCCGGCGAAGCCGCAGCGAGCGAAATGACGAGCAGATCGGGGCGGCCTGCGGAGGTCAGGCGCCCACGTCGGCGTGGGGCCGGGGTACCGCCTGCAGGGCGATGTCGATGGTGGCATGGAGGGCCGCACGGGTCGCGCCGGCCGCCGCGTGCACGGCGTTGCCCTCACTGACGACCATGACGTAGCGGGCGAGGGCGTGGGGGTCGGTGTCCGCGGGCAGGTCGCCCTCCCCGACGGCACGGGCCAGTCGCCGGGCCAGGGCGTGCTCGCCGGCCAGACGGCTGTCGGCCAGGAACCTGGCGATGCGGCCGCTGTCACCGCCCTCCGCCAGGCCACCCTGCACGGACAGGCATCCCGAGGGACGGTCCGCGCGGGTGAGCGCGTCCGCATTGGCGCGGAGGAAGGATTCGACGACCCCGAACGCGGTCGGCTCCGCAAGGGCCTCGCGGGCGTAGGCCATGTCCTGCTCGGCGTAGCGGGCGACGGCCTGATGGAACAACTCCTCCTTGTTGCCGAACGCCGCGTACATGCTCGTGCGGTTGATGCCCATGGCCTCGGTGAGGTCGCTGAGCGAGGCGCCCTCGTACCCCTGACGCCAGAAGACCTCCACGGCACGGTCCAGCGCGGCTTCCGCGTCGAAGCCGCGGGGTCTGCCGCGTGCTGCCATGACGTCCTCCTGTCTCTGCCCTCCAAATTTTAACCGAGCGGTACGGAATAGGTGTCCCGATGCCGCGGTTACGTACCAGCGAACGACTTAAGTACCGAACGGTACAGAAAACAAGGAGAACCCTCATGGGACAGCTGGACGGCAAGACCGCCCTCGTCACCGGCGCCACCTCCGGCATCGGCCTGGCCGCCGCCCGACGGCTCGCCGCGGAAGGAGCCCACGTCTTCATCACGGGCCGCCGTCAGGAAGCGATCGACGAGGCCGTGGCCTCCATCGGCGAGCGCGCAACGGGAGTACGCGCCGATGTCGCCGACCTCGACGACCTCGACCGTCTCTTCGCCCGGATCGAGCAGCACGGCAGCCTCGACATCGTCTTCGCCAACGCCGGCGGTGGCGAGTTCGCGGCCCTGCCCGACATCACCTGGGACCACTACGCCAACACCTTCCACACCAACGTCGGCGGCACCCTGTTCACCGTACAGAAGGCACTTCCCCTCCTCGCCGACGGCGCATCGGTCATTCTGACGAGCTCCAACATCGACACCAAGGGTGCGGCGTCCTTCAGCGTCTACGCCGCCACCAAGGCCGCGCTTCGCTCCTTCGCCCGCAGCTGGGCAGCGGAGCTCGTCGCCCGCAACATCCGCGTCAACACCATCGCTCCCGGACCGATCGGGACTCCCGGCCTCAGCGGCCTCGCGGGCGGTCCCGAGGCCGCCGAACAACTGCTCCAGGGCCTGGCCGCGGGAGTCCCCATGCAGCGGCTGGGCCGCCCCGAGGAGATCGCGGAAACCGTCCTCTTCCTCGCCGGTGACGCCAGCAGCTACATGACCGGCGCCGAGATATACGTGGACGGCGGAGCCAGCCAGATCTGACCACCACCACAGCCGACCAACTCAACACCCGCCCCTGACACGACCCCATCGGGGCGGCCGGCCGGACTCCCCCAGCCCGGCC
>NZ_RSAJ01000689.1 GCF_003933965.1 Streptomyces sp. RP5T | reverse complement strand
GTCCAGCGGGCGTCGGCGAGCATCCGGCGGAAGGCGGCCTCGATGCGGGCGTGCGGCGCCTCGCCGGCGCAGTCCTCGGAGTTCGGGGACTGCGGCGGGCCCGGGGTGATGACGTACATGCCGTCTCCCCTCGCGTACGGCCCCAGCCAAGCGGCCCACGACGGCCTGGCTCCGCAGTGCACCCACCAGAACCCCCAGTGCTCGGCGCCCTGTTGGACGCCGTAGCGGTGCGGGGTGCCGGGGGCCAACACCACCAGGTCCCCGGCGCCCGCGGCGGTCTCGGTCCGTCCCTGGCACAGGGTGCCGCGGCCGTGCACCGTCCACGTGAACAGCCAGCTGTCGGCGCCGTCCGGCCGCTGCACGGCGTAGCCCGGGAGTTCGTCGTAGCGGCCGACGACCACCAGGCCCGGCGGCGGCCCGGGGTCGCCTGACGCAGCGGTCTCGGACAATCCGTCGGCGGTCACGGGCATCCTCCTCGCACGGGCTGCGGCCTAGCGTGACGAGTGGAACACATCCGAGCTGGGACGACCAGGGAGTGGCCGCATGACAGTCACAGGCATCGAGACAGGGGTCCGGCAGTTCGAGGAGGACGGCTTCATGGTCGTCCGCGGGCTGTTCGCACGCGAGGAGATCGACCGGCTGTGCGCGCGGTTCACGGCCCTGCACGCGGGCGGGCCGGTGCCGGGGCACTTCGAGCCGGGCGCGCCGGGCGAGTCGGCGGATCCGCTGCGGAGGTATCCGCGCGTGATGCAGCCGCACGAGATCGACGACCTCTCGCTGCGGTTCCTGCTGGACGACCGGCTGCGGGAGGTGCTGGAGTCACTGCTCGGTGAGGAGGTGCTGGCCGCGCAGAGCATGTTCTACTTCAAGCCGCCGGGGGCGCGGGGACAGGCGCTGCACCAGGACAACTTCTATCTGCGGGTCGAGCCGGGCACGTGTGTCGCGGCCTGGGTGGCCTGCGACGAGATCGACCGGGACAACGGCGGGCTCGAAGTCGTCCCGGGCACGCACCGGATGGACCTGTTCTGCCCCGAACTCGCCGACTCCGAGCTGTCGTTCGCGCGCGAGTACGTGGCACCGCCGCCGGGGCTCACCGCGGTCCCGGTCGACATGGCGCCGGGGGACGTCCTGTTCTTCAACGGCAGCCTGGTGCACGGCTCGCAGCCGAACCGTACGGCCGACCGGTTCCGGCGCTCGTTCATCGGGCACTACGTGGGGGCTTCCACCGAACGGATCGGGCACCACTACCGGACGCTGTCGATGAGCGGTGCGCGGGTGCCGTTGCCGGAGAGCGAGGGCGCGGGCCCGTGCGGCACGGAGTTCGCACCGCAGGGACCGCACTGATCGGCCGTGACCGGACTCGGCTGAGTCTCGGACACGGCCGTGACCGGACTCGGCCGACCGGACTCAGCTGTGACCGACGACGGGGCGGGTCGTGTACGGCCGCTCCAGTTCCTCGAGCTCCTTGTCGCTGAGCTCCAGTTCGACCGCTGCCACGGCGTCCTCGATGTGGTGCGGCTTGCCCGCGCCCACGATCGGGGCCGCCACCGTGTCCTGGGCCAGCAGCCAGGCCAGCGCCACCTGGGCGCGGGGCACGCCCCGGTCGCCGGCGATACGGGTGACGGCCTCGACGATGGAGCGGTCGCCCTCCTGGTAGAGGCGGCTGCCGAAGTCGTCGGTGGAGCTGCGGTCGGTGACCGTGCCCCAGTCCCGGGTCAGGCGGCCGCGGGCCAGCGGGCTCCACGGCAGGGTGCTGACGCCCTGGTCGGCGCAGAGCGGCAGCATCTCGCGCTCCTCCTCGCGGTAGAGGAGGTTGTAGTGGTTCTGCATCGAGACGAACTTGGTCCAGCCGTGCCGCTCGGCGGTGTACTGCATCTTGGAGAACTGCCACGCGTACATCGAACTGGCCCCCAGGTAGCGCACCTTGCCCGCCTTCACCAGGTCGTGCAGCGCCTCCATGGTCTCCTCGACCGGGGTGCGGGGGTCGAAGCGGTGGATCTGGTACAGGTCGACGTAGTCGGTGCCCAGGCGCCTGAGGCTGTGGTCGATCTCCGTCATGATCGCCTTGCGGGACAGCCCGGCGGCGTTCTGCCCGGAGCGCGTCCGGCCGTGCACCTTGGTCGCGAGCACGATCTCGTCGCGGTTCGCGAAGTCCGCGAGGGCCTTGCCGACGATCTCCTCACTGGTGCCGTCGGAGTAGACGTTCGCGGTGTCGAAGAAGTTGATCCCGGCGTCCAGCGCCTGCCGTATCAGGGGCCGCGACGACTCCTCGTCGAGGGTCCACTCGTGCACGCCGCGGTCCGGCAGGCCGTAGGACATGCAGCCCAGACAGATCCGCGACACGTCCAGGCCCGTCGAACCGAGCTTCACGTACTGCATCGTTGCTGCTCCTGCCTTCGAGAGGGGTCCGAAGGGGAGCGTACGACCTCACGGGCGGCCAGGGTCCCCGCTCGCCCCTACTCGACCAGGTCCAGCGCCCGTTCCCACCCGAAGTCCGCGCCGTCGACGCCTTGGTGGGATTGCCCGAACCGTACGCCCATCCCCCGCAGCCGGATCAGGCTGTCCTGGTAGGCGGGGTGGCCCGCGAGGTCGTCGGAGACACAGGGCAGGACGCCGACCGGGACGCCCCGTCCGACCACCTCGCACAGCGTGCCCACGGCGAGGGTGTCGGCGATGCCGGCCGCCCACTTGTTGATGGTGTTGAAGGTGGCCGGGGCGACCACGACCGCGTCCGGGTCCGGGAAGGGCCGCGGGTCCCCCGGGCGGCGCCACGCGCTGCGGATCGGACGGCCGGTCCGCGCCTCCACGGCGGCCGCGTCGAAGAAGCCGTCCATGGCGGTGGGCGTGGCGATGACGCCCACGTGCCACTGCCGTTCCTGCGCGGCGGTGATCAGCCTGCCGACGCCCGCCGCGATGCCGGCGGCGCAGACGACGACATACAAGAAGCGCGGTGTCTCGTCCTGTCGGGTCACGCCGGAACCCTACTGAAGCGGGAAGGACAGTCCCCGCTCGCCCTCGGGGCGCGGTCCGTGGATCCGGCGCTAATTCTCCTCGATGGGCACGTCGTTGATGCTCGCCTCGCGCCGGGTCATCAGTCCGTGCTCGTCGAACTCCCACAGTTCGTTGCCGTACGCCCGCCAGCACTGCCCGTCGGTGTCCTGGCACTCGTACTGGAAGCGGACCGCGATGCGGTTGCCGTCGAACGCCCACAGGTCCCTGCGCAGGGCGCACTCCCGCTCGCGCGCCCACTTCGCGGTGAGGCACTCGACGATCTCGGCGCGGCCCGTGACGAAGGTGCCGCGGTTGCGCCACTGGGAGTCCGGCGAGTAGGCGAGCGCCACGCGCTGCGGATCGCGGGTGTTCCAGGCGTCCTCGGCTGCCTGCACCTTCTGGACGGCGGTCTCGCGGGTGAAGGGGGGCAGGGGCGGGCGGTCGGTCATGACGTCCTCCGTGGCCGAAGCGGCCGGACAAGTGGAGAACGGTCGTTCTCCGGTTGCCTGCTACCGCAGGGGAACGCACGTTCTCTCGTCACGGAGTGGTCGTCCATGGACAGCGCAGTGGCCCGTGAGCAGGTGCTGGACGCCGCCGAGGAGCTGTTCTACGGGCGGGGCATCCAGTCCGTCGGCATGGACGAGATACGGGGCGCCTCCGGGGTCTCGCTCAAGCGGCTCTACCAGCTGTTCCCCGCGAAGGAGCAACTGGTGGAGGCCTATCCGGAGCGGCGGGACGGGCGCCGGCGGGGCCGCCTGGCCGAGTTCGTGGAACTCCGGCAGGCCCCTGAGGAGCGGGTCCTCGCGGTCTTCGACTGGCTGAAGCAGTGGTTCGGCTAGGAGGGCTTCCGCGGCTGCGCGTGGATCAACTCGTACGGCGAACTGGGCGCGACCTCGGACCGGGTGGCGACCCAGGTCAGGGCGCACAAGGAGGCGTTCGCGGCCTACCTCGCCTCGCTCGTGACCGACGCGGGACGCCCCGCGACTCTGGCCGCCCCGCTCTTCCTCCTGGCCGAGGGAGCGATGGTCACAGCGGGAATCACCCGAACCACCCACCCGGCCCGCGAGGCCCGCGAGGCAGCCGGCTTGCTGCTGAACACCCACTGAGC
>NZ_RSAJ01000688.1 GCF_003933965.1 Streptomyces sp. RP5T | reverse complement strand
ACCCAGGCCCCCTCCGTCTACAACGACCTGACCGTCCGCCAGAACCTCGACTACTTCGCCGCGATCCTCGCCCCCGGCCGCGCCGCGGCCGACCGCCGCCACTCCGACGTCACCCGAGTCATCGACGACGTGGACCTCGCCTCCCACGCCGACGCCCTCGCGGGCAATCTCTCCGGCGGCCAGCGCAGCCGCGTCTCCCTCGCCGTCGCCCTCCTCGGCGCCCCCGAACTCCTCGTCCTCGACGAACCCACCGTCGGTCTCGACCCCGTCCTGCGCCGCGACCTCTGGAACCTCTTCCACGACATCGCCGCCGACCGCGGCGCCACCCTCCTCATCTCCTCCCACGTCATGGACGAGGCCGAGCGCTGCCACCGCCCCCTCCTGATGCGCGAGGGCGAGATCCTCGCCGACGACACCCCCGAAGCCCTCCGCACCCGAACCCACTCCGACACGGTCGAGGAGGCCTTCCTCCACCTCGTCGACCAGGCCGCCGAGGCAAGCCGCACCAAGGAGCGCACGCGATGACCACGACCACCACGCCCTCCCCGGGTCTCGCGCCTGCCCCCAGCAGCGCCCTCAACCTCTCCCGCACCACCGCCACCGCGGCCAGGGTCCTGCGCCAGCTCCGCCACGACCCGCGCACCATCGCGATGATGATCCTCATCCCCTGCCTGATGCTGTTCCTGCTGCGCTACGTCTTCGACGGCAGCCCGCGCACCTTCGACAGCATCGGCGCCTCCCTCCTCGGGATCTTCCCGCTGATCACGATGTTCCTCGTCACCTCCATCGCCACCCTGCGCGAACGCACCTCCGGCACCCTCGAACGCCTTCTCGCCATGCCCCTCGGCAAGGGCGACCTCATCGCCGGCTACGCCCTCGCCTTCGGCGCCCTCGCGATCATCCAGTCCGCCCTCGCCACCGGCCTCGCCGTCTGGTTCCTCGGCCTCGACGTCGTCGGCAGCCCCTGGCTCCTGCTGCTGGTCGCCCTGCTCGACGCCCTGCTCGGTACCGCCCTCGGCCTGTTCGTCTCCGCCTTCGCGGCCTCCGAGTTCCAGGCCGTCCAGTTCATGCCGGCCGTGATCTTCCCCCAACTCCTCCTCTGCGGCCTCTTCACCGAGCGCGACAACATGCAACCCGTCCTGGAGGCCATCTCCGACGTCCTGCCCATGTCCTACGCCGTCGACGGCATGAACGAGGTCCTCCGGCACACGGACATGACCGCGGCCTTCGTCCGCGACACGCTGATCGTGGCCGGCTGCGCCCTGCTGGTCCTCGGCCTGGGAGCGGCGACACTGCGGCGCAGGACCGCCTAGGACAGCCCAGCACAGCCACCGCACCCATGTCCCGCCCACCGGACAGCCGCCCGGCACTCCCCGGCCCGGTGCCAGACTGAACGGCATGAGCCAGAAAGTCGCAGTCCTCGGCACCGGCAAGATCGGCGAAGCCCTGCTCAGCGGAATGATCCGTGCCGGCTGGGCCCCGGCCGACCTCCTGGTCACCGCCCGCCGCCCCGAGCGGGCCGAGGAACTCCGCAGCCGCTACGGAGTCACCCCGGTCAGCAACCCGGAAGCCGCCAAGACCGCCGACACCCTGATCCTCACGGTCAAACCGCAGGACATGGGCGCCCTCCTCGACGAGCTCGCCCCGCACGTCCCGGCCGATCGCCTGGTCATCAGCGGTGCGGCCGGCATCCCCACCTCCTTCTTCGAGGAGCGCCTCGCCACGGGCACCCCGGTCGTCCGCGTCATGACCAACACCCCCGCCCTGGTCGACGAGGCCATGTCCGTCATCTCCGCCGGCACCCACGCCACCGCCGACCACCTCGCCCACACCGAGGAGATCTTCGGCGCCGTCGGCAAGACGCTCCGCGTCCCCGAGTCCCAGCAGGACGCCTGCACCGCCCTCTCCGGCTCCGGACCGGCGTACTTCTTCTACCTGGTCGAAGCCATGACCGACGCCGGCATCCTGCTCGGCCTGCCCCGCGACAAGGCCCACGACCTGATCGTCCAGTCCGCGATCGGCGCCGCCACCATGCTCCGCGACAGCGGCGAACACCCGGTCAAGCTCCGCGAGAACGTCACGTCCCCCGCGGGCACCACCATCAACGCCATCCGCGAACTGGAGAACCACGGCGTACGCGCCGCCCTCATCGCCGCCCTCGAAGCCGCCCGCGACCGCAGCCGCGCACTGGCCTCGGGCAAGAAGGACTGACGCTCACCGGGAGCGGTCGCCCACGGCGGCGCCCGCTCCCGGCACGGCCACGTCTTACCGAGCAGCGTTCAGCACGGCACCGCAGCCGAGTGCTCCGCCATCCACAGCAGCCGTATCCGAAGCCGCTCCATCCCCAGCTGCCGTGTCCGAAGCTGCCGGAAGCAGCCCGATCGCGCGATACGCGGCATCCACGGTCGGCCGGGCCATCGCCCGCGCCCTCTCCGCGCCATCCCGCAACACCCCCTCCACATAGCCAGGATCCGCGCACAACTCCTTGTGCCTTTCCTGCACGGGCCTCAAGACCTCGACCACGGCGTCGGCGGTGTCCTTCTTCAAGGCGCCGTACGACTCATATACACCGCTCAGCTCCGATGGGTTCCCACCCGTGCAGGACGCGAGGATCTCCAGCAGGTTCGCCGGCCCCGGCCGGGCCTCCCGGTCGTAGACGACGTCCCGCCCGCTGTCGGTCACGGCCCGCATGATCTTCTTCCGCACGACCTCCGGCTCGTCGAGCAGATAGATGATCCCGGGCCCGGAGTCGTCGGACTTCCCCATCTTCGACAGGGGCTCCTGAAGGTTCATGACCCGGGCGCCCACCTCCGGCACGGTGGCCCGGGGCACCACGAACGTGAAGCCGTACCGCTGGTTGAACCGCACCGCCAGATCCCGGGTCAGCTCCACATGCTGCGCCTGGTCGTCCCCGACGGGCACCTCGTCCGCCCGGTACGCCAGGATGTCCGCCGCCATCAGCACGGGATACGTCAGCAGGGACAGCCGCACACTCCCACCCCGCGTCCGCTCCCGAGCGGCCTTCTCCTTGTACTGGATCATCCGCCGCATCTCGCCGTCCGTGGCCACGCACTCCAGCAGGTACGACAGCCGCGTGTGCTCGCCGACATGACTCTGTACGAACAGGGTGCACAGCTCGGGATCCAGCCCCGACGCGAGGAGCAGCGTGGCTGCCTGCCGACTCAGCCGACGCACCCGCGCCGGATCGTGGTCGACGGTCAGGGCGTGCAGGTCGACGATGCAGAACAGCGACTCCGCCCGGTGCTGGTCGACCGCGGCCCACTGCCGCATGGCTCCCAGGTAGTTCCCCAGCGTCAGATGCCCCGTCGGCTTGACCCCGCTGAAGACCCGCGTCATCTCTCCACCTCCTGGTCGAGACCGCCGCCCCGGGCGGCCGACCCTCAGGAGTCCTGGAGGGAGATACGCGAACGGCCGCCGAGGCGGCGGCCGTTGAGTGCATACGTGCTCACGGCCGCCTTCAGGCGGCCCACCACTGCTGGGTGCACGTACGCGTTGTCATGCCTGCCAGAGTACGCCTGCGAGGGGCCCTCCGGAGCTGAGTTGACACTCCCCAGCCCGGTACGTAGTGTTCTCCGAGTTGTCCGACGTGAGCGCCGACTCCGGTCGGTCCCCGGACAGCCATTCCGCAGGTACCAGCCAACAAACGACGACAGTCGCTCTGTCTGCCGTCGCCGTATTGGCGTGCGTATTCGCGAAATGAGGAATCCACGTTCGAAAGGACGGCGGCCCCCGATTAGCGTCGGGAGCCGGGAATCCGCTAAAGTCTCACTCGTCGGAACGGCCCAACGGCCGGGAAGGCAAAACCCGCTGACTGGGAATCAGGCCCGAAAGGATCTGATAGAGTCGGAACCGCCGGAAAGGGAAACGCGAGAGCGGGAACCTGGAAAGCACCGAGGAAATCGGAACCGGAAACGGTCTGATAGAGTCGGAAACGCAAGACCGAAGGGAAAAGCCCGGAGGAAAGCCCGAGAGGGTGAGTACAAAGGAAGCGTCCGTTCCTTGAGAACTCAACAGCGTGCCAAAAATCAACGCCAGATATGTTGATACCCCGTCTCCAGCATCAGCTGGGACGAGGTTCCTTT
>NZ_RSAJ01000687.1 GCF_003933965.1 Streptomyces sp. RP5T | reverse complement strand
GCCCCCGACCGCGACCGCCTCCAGACCCGCAACGACGCCACCGCCCTGCGCCAGATACTCCGCTACGCCGGAATCCATCTGGCCCCGGACGCAGCCCCCGCCACGGTCGAACTCCCGGCCCCGGCCGTACCGCTGGACCAGCTCCAGACCGTCGAGGACCTCACGGACACCCACTCGATCCCCTCCACCGAGGATCCGATCGCTTCCACCGAGGACCCGGTGCCTGCGCCGCACCGGCCCGCCACCGCGACGTCGAGCGTGTTCCCCGACGATTCCGCTCCGCTACCCGTCGGGGAGCTGGACACCGAGGGCACGACGACCACGACGCTGGGTGAGCCCTCCCCGCGGCGGGCCGGCCCGAGGGTGGGGCACACCAAGGCGTCGAATCGGGGACCTGGCGGTTTCGGCAACGCGCCGTCCGGTGGTTCCAATCCCCTCGCGAGCACCTTCGGTTTGGCGCTGGCGCAGGCTCAGGGACACCAGCAGCACCCCCAGGCGTTCGGCGCCCTGCCGGGTACGGTGCTGCCGTCCCCTACGCATGTGTACGCGCAGGGGACCCGGATCGGCGGCGCACCCGGCCGGGGGCGGAACTACACAGGGCAGCAGGTCGACGACCTCGATCTGTCGAAGTGGGACGTCCTCCAGGCGGGCGGGACACGTCGCGGCGCGATCGAGACTCCCTGGGGCGACGGCCCGGTCTACGTGATCGTTGCCGACGGCGGTCCTGACGGGTTGTACCTGCCTGACGGCCCCGGGGGGAGGACGCGCCGGTACGGGCCCGAACAGGTGGCCGACGTCATCGCCAGGGACCCGGAGCGGCCGCCCGGGGTGCCGGTCGTGATCCTGACCGCGAACGCGGGCAGCGGCCTCCTTGCGCTGCCACGATGGTCGGCCGACCGTGCTGGTGTCACCGTCTGGTCGATGGACGCGCGGTACCTCTTCGTCAACCCGGTGGGCGGCGGGCGGCCGCACGTGGCCTTCCTCGCAGCGCCGGAGGGGACCCAGGCGTTGGGGCAGTGGATCGCCAGCCCTCCTGGCATGCTGCCCGCCCCTGCGCTGGACCCCTCCGAGGGCGGGATGGTCTTCCGTCCGGGCACCGGCACGTCGTTCACGGAGAACGACCTGGTGACGTACACCATGGTCGACCCGCGGACGCACCAGTCGGCCGGGCGGGCCGCACACGACCCGCAGGAGTTCGCCGAGAACGAGTGGGCCTATCTTTCCCTGCCCGCGGTACGGCACTTCGCGCGGTGGGACCCTGAGACGGACACCGAGGGGCCGCTGCAGGAGATGCCGGAGGGCATGCGCGGCGCATACGTGTTTGCCGCGCACGGGCAGATCTTCAACAGCGGCTTGGAACTGCCGTACAGGAAGCGTGAACCTGACGGCAGCGAGCTCGTGGACGAGGAGAGCGTGCCCGGGCAGGAGGTCGGCCGGTTCATCCGGCGCCGTCCGAGCTTCCGGGGCAAGCACGCCGTATGGCTGGACGCGTGCGACGGCGCTGCCATCCACCCGGAGCACCACGACCCGCTGATCGACGTCCCGGCCGCCCAGCACGTGGCCAACGAGACGGGGACGCCCGCTTACGCCTATGCAGCGGAGGCGAGCCCCGCCGAGGGAGAGGAGGGCGGCAGGCCGGACCGCATCCTCATCCACGGTCGGCTCGATGAACAGCGCGAGGACGTCGTGCTGTTCATCCCGGAGATCTCCGACGCCTACATGCCTCTAGTCGCCGGACGGGCGGGCCTGCCCACGGCTTTGCCGGAGCAGCTGACGCGGGCACGCCGCTTCACCCGCGCTCTGCGGCACGCCATGCCGGGCATCGAGTCTCCGGACCGTGCCGACGAGTACACGGCGTATCTCGTCGGTCTGGGCGCGTTGGAGAGCATGCGGTGGCGGCTGGGTGAGAGGGAGCCGCTGACAGGGCGCCATCTGGACCAGCTCCTGGCACTCTTCTACGGGGGACACGGCCTGCCGGTACCGGCAGACCCGGGGCAGGCACTGGTCGGCCTGCTGAACCAGGCGAACAAACAGGCCGGGGGCCCGATGGCGCTCCCGGAGTTCATGAGCAGCCCTGCCACCGCTCCGCAGCTCACCCCGGCGGTGCCTTCCGGCCCTTCGGCCTCGTCCGCGTTCGGCGTCGGCACGTCCGCCTGGGGTGGGACGGACCAGTCGGGTGCCGCGGGCGGGCCGGCGCATCAGGGCCACGTCAAGGGCCGACCTGCCCCCGTGGATCAGCCGCGGCCCCACACCGCTGCCCCGCTGCCCGCGCCCCCGGCCGGCGCGGTCACGGCGGACGCCGTCTCCACCGTGTCGGCGCCGCCGCCTGTTACGGCTCCGCAGCCTGCTTCGCTGCCACCTGCCGAGTCCCCTACGCAGGCCTTCGCCGGGGCGTCGCCCGTTCCGCCGCTCTCCGACGACGCGAAGCTGGACGTCGGCCGCCGGTTCAGCGCCCTCATGCGGGACCTCGGCCACCCTGTGGTCCTGGCCGGCGGGACGCGGGGCAGGGTGCAGTTCGAGAACCCGCGTCCTCTCGGCACCCTGGAGTTCCAACTCTCCGCTGATGTGCGACTGCTTGCCGATGTCGTCAATCAGGCCATCGCCCAGATCTTCCCCGAGGCGTCACCGAATGCCCTGCGCGTGGGCGATGACGGACGCTCGCTGACGGGTGTGGTCCAGGGAACGGAGATCAGCCTCGGTATCCACGGCCCCACCTCGACCGACACCACCGACACCACCGAAATCGGCGGCTTCCTCGTTCCCACCGTCTCCCAGTCGCTGGCGGACACCGCGTACAAGCTGGCGCTGGCCACCGGTGAGCAGCAGCGTATGAGGGACCTGTTCGACCTGCTGTGGGGGCTGTCGCACGCCCCGACCGACGACGCGCTCCCGGCCGCTCGGCTGGAGACCCTGCACGGTGACGCCTACCGCGCCGCCCGTCCCTCCGGGGCGGCCCCCACGCTGACGGTCCGCCTCAGCGAACTGCTGGACGGTGTCGCGCGGAACAGCGAGACCCGGCCGGAACACGAGGCGAAGTGGCGGACCCTCGGCGCGGAGCAGAACGACCTGAGATGGTTGAATACTGAACTCACCACTCTCGCCGACGTCTTGCGCGCCACCGACGCGGTGGCGGCCGACCCGATCCGGCAACTGGCGTCGCGTCTGCCGGGCATGCCCGAGGCGGACCGGACGCGCGAACTGGCGCTGCTGTCACCGGCCGAGCGTGAGCGACTGGCATCCGACCCGGTCCTGGCGGAGACGCTCTGGGACGCTTTGCCCGCCTCGGAGTTCGCCCGGACGGCGGCGCAGCTCATGGTGCAGGTACCGGCCGGGGTGGACCAGCCGGTGTCGGCGCGGGACGAGGCACAGGCGCAGATCGCGCGTGCGCTCCGCGACCCCGACGTCACGGCGAGGCTGCTGAAGAACGGCGCTCGCATGATCGTGGTGCCCAGGAGCGAGGCGATCACCACGTTGGACCCGTTCCGCGGCCTGGCGGGGCAGAACAGGCCGGACGGCCGGTCGTGGGACGAGCTGCGGGGTGTCGGCCTGCGGACGGCGGGTGTGACGGAGGAAAACCTCCTCGGCGAGTTCACCTCCGTCCCCGGGACCGATCCCGCCTATCCGGACGGGTACTCCACGACCCTCCATGAGTTCGCGCACACGATCTACCGGTACGGGCTGAGCGAGAGCGACCAGCAGGACATCCACGACGCGTACCAGGCGACCCTGGACGAGTACGGCGCATTGTGGCCCGACGGAGCGCTGCACGGTATGGATGCCGAGGGGCGCCGTACGGGGGTCAACTACTCGAGCCGGGACGAGCTGGAGTTCTTCGCCCAACTCACCAACGTCTACCTGCGGGCGAACCGGGGCAAGGACCCGTACACCGGTGAGACGCGGCAGAACGGTGGACCCGACTGGGTCCGCAGGCACCAGCCGACGCTGTTCCCGCTGATGCAGCGGCTGTACGGCGCCGACCCGGACGCCGTGTACGCGGGGCCGGTCAACCCGGTCGAGGCCACGCAGGAGCAGAACGAGATCTACGAGGGCTTCCGGGCCCTGTGGGACCAGGCGGAAGGCACCCATGTGCCCCAGCCCCACACC
>NZ_RSAJ01000686.1 GCF_003933965.1 Streptomyces sp. RP5T | reverse complement strand
AACACGGACCCCGCGGCGAGCCCGGCGACCAGGCGGAAGGTGGCCGCGTTCGCCTCCCGGGTGAGGTACATGGTGACGCCGGTGGAGGCCACGACCGCGGGGCGCCCGGGATCGAAGCCCGCCTCGGCCAGCCGCCCCCACCAGTCCCCCTCGAAGTCGACCGGCCCCAGCCGCAGCCAGTCGGGGACGCCGAAGCCGAGCTGCTCCAGCCGCCGCCGCTTCCAGGCCTGGGGACCCGGCCGGTCGACCTCGAAGACCCGCAGTGCGCGCTCGGCGGCGACCTCGGGCCTGCGCTGGGCGAAGGTGTCGAGGCCGGCGCCGAGGACGACGTACTGCTCCACACCCCGCTCGACGACGAGGTCCTCCACGAACCGGGTCCGGGCCACGATCGACGCCCGGGTGCGGCGCGTGGCGTCCACGTCCATGTCGGGACGGTCCCGCCACCCCTCGCCCGGGTCCGCGAGCCGTAGCCCGATCTCGTCCTCCAGCACATGCGGCGGCGGGTCGGCCCGGACGTGCAGGGCCCGCCAGAGGGCGACCCGGACCGCCGTGTGGTCGGCCGCGACCGCGTCCTGTGTCACCCGAAGTCCTTGGAGAAGTCCAGCTCCTCGCTGCGCTGGGTCAGTGAGTACCAGTTGCCGTTGTCGTCGCGGAAGATGGCCTCGATGCCGTACGGCCGCTCCTTGGGCTCCTGGATGAACTCCACCCCGCGCGCCCGGAACGTCTCGTAGTCCCCTCGGCAGTCGTCGGTACGGAACGCTCCCGCGCCCATCACGCCCTTGCCGACGAGCTTCTTCAGTGCCTCGGCGGACTCGGGGTCGAGCCCCGGGCCGTCGAGGCTCATCAGGGTCAGCTCGACGCCCTCCTGCTCCTTGGCGCCGACGGTGACCCACGTCATGGCACCCATCGAGACCTCGCTGCGCACCACGAAGTCCAGCTTCTCGGTGAAGAAGGCCTTGGTGCGCTGCTGGTCGAAGGTCCATACCGTGGCGATGCCCAGTCCCTGGATCATGGCTCCGCTCTCCTGTCGTCCGGGGGTTCCTCTCCGTCACGGTAGGCAGCGGCGGGGTGGGGCCGCTTCTCCGAAGTTGCGGTGCTTGGAGTGCCGGGCGGGGGTGCGGTTCCGGCGGTGCCTGCGGTCCCGGCCGGGCTGGCGGCCCCGGCGACGCTTGCTGCCCCGGCGGTCCCGGTGGCGCTTGCTGGGCCTGCGGTCCCGGCGACGCTTGCTGGGCCTGCGGTCCCGGTGGTGGTGCTTGCGGTGCTTCTCGCGGTGAGGAAGCCGCCGGCCCAGAGCATCGCGTAGCAACCGGGGATCAGGGCGGCGCCGCGGCCCACGTGCCGGGTGCGGTACTCGCTCGGGGTGAGGCCGGTGCGCGTCTTGAAGCGGGCGGAGAAGGTGCCGAGGCTGCTGAAGCCGACCAGGTGGCAGATCTCGGTCACGCTCAGATCGGCCCCGCGCAGCATCTCCTCGGCCCGCTCGATCCGGCGGTGCGTGAGGTACTGCCCGGGGGTCTCGCCGTACGCCTCCTTGAAGGCGCGCAGGAAGTGGTAGCGCGAGTACCCGGCATGCGCGGCCACGGCGTCCAGGTCGAGCTCAGGATCGGCCCAGTCCCGGTCCATGGCGTCCTTGGCGAGCCTGATCTGCCGCACTTTGTCCATGCGCCGATGGTGACATGCGGCACTGACATCGCCCTGGCGTCCGCACGGAGAAGGCCCCCCGGGGCGGACACCGGTCCGGGGGGCCTTCGGTTCGGTCGGGACGGGACCCGGGGTCGGATCAGACCTCGACCAGCGGGGTCGGCGCCGCGTCGTCCGCCGTCTTCTGGGGGCCCGCTCCCTTGAGCGGCACCTCCTTGACGAAGACCGCCGCCACCAGCGAGATCACCGCGACGACCGAGCCGAGCAGGAACGCCGAGTGGGTGCCCGCGGACACCGCGAACTGGTACGCCTCGCGCGCCGCGGCCGGCAGCTTCTCCAGGCTCTTCGCGTCGAGCTGCGCGGACTGCTCGGTCACCTTGGACCCCAGCGCACCGGCCCGCTCGGCCATGACGTCCTGGACCCGGTGGTTGAACAGGGCGCCCATGATGGCGACACCGAAGGAGGAGCCGAGGGTACGGAACAGGGTGGTGGAGGAGGAGGCGACGCCCATGTCCTTCATCTCGACGCTGTTCTGCGCGACCAGCATGGTGATCTGCATCAGGCAGCCCATGCCGAGCCCGACCACGGCCATGAACAGACCGGAGGTGAACCGCGAGGTCCCGGTGTCCATGGTCGACAGCAGGTACAGCCCGATCACCATCAGGACGCTGCCGAGGACCGGGAAGACGTAGTACCGGCCGCTGTTGGTGGTGATCCGGCCCGCGACCATCGAGGTCACCAGCATCGCGCCGAGCATCGGCAGGAGCAGCAGCCCGGAGTTGGTCGCGGAGGCGCCCTGCACGGACTGCTGGTACAGCGGCAGGAACAGGGTGGCGCCGAACATCACGAAACCGGTGATGAAGCCGATGATCGACATCAGCGTGAAGTTGCGGTTGCGGAAGATGTGCAGCGGTACGACCGGCTCGGCCGCCTTGGTCTGCCAGAACACGAAGCCGACGAGCGCGGCGACACCGATGCCGATCAGCTCCATGATCCGCGCTGAGGTCCAGGCGTACTCCGTGCCGCCCCAGGTGGTCACCAGCACGATGGAGGTGATGCCCACGGTCAGCAGGGCGGCGCCCAGGTAGTCGATGCGGGCCTGCGCGCGCTTCTTCGGCAGGTGCAGCACCACGCTGATCAGGCCGAGGGAGACGACGCCGAGCGGCAGGTTGATGTAGAAGGACCAGCGCCAGCCCCAGTTGTCGGTGATGGTGCCGCCGACCAACGGGCCGCCGATCATCGCGAGCGCCATGACGCCGGCCATCATGCCCTGGTACTTGCCGCGCTCCCGCGGCGGGATCAGGTCGCCGATGATCGCCATGACACCGACCATCAGACCGCCGGCACCGAGTCCCTGCACGGCCCGGAAGCCGATGAGCTGGCCCATGTCCTGGGCCATGCCGCTGAGTGCGGAGCCGATCAGGAAGAGCACGATCGAGCTCATGAAGACGCCCTTGCGGCCGTACATGTCGCCGAGCTTGCCCCAGAGCGGGGTGGCGGCCGCGGTGGCCAGTGTGTAGGCCGTCACGACCCATGACAGGTGTTCGAGTCCGCCGAGCTCACCGACGATCGTCGGCATCGCGGTGCCCACGATCATGTTGTCGAGCATCGCGAGCATCATGGTGATCATCAGCGCGAGCAGGACGACACGCACACTGCGCTGTTTCCTGTCCGGCTCCGTCTCGACCGTCTGTGTGTCCGCCATCGTTCCCACTCCCCTGAGGTCCTGCGGTACTGCCTCCGCCGGGGCACTTACTTGCCGCCCGGCTAGTTGACTACACTGGGAAGGTAGACGCGTAACTAGCCGGGCGTCAAGTAAGTTTTGGGGAAAGCCGAGGAGCACGAGGATGGGCGGCACCATGGACGTCACCAAGCAGCAGCGCCGCGGCAACACGCGCCAGCGCATCCAGGACGTGGCCCTCGAACTCTTCGCGCAGCAGGGGTACGAGAAGACGTCCCTGCGGGAGATCGCCGAGCACCTGGATGTCACCAAGGCGGCGCTGTACTACCACTTCAAGACCAAGGAAGAGATCCTCGTCAGCATCTTCGACGATCTGACGCAGCCGATCCTCGACCTGATCGAATGGGGCCGGCAGCAGCCGCACACCCTGGAGACCAAGCAGGAGATCGTACGGCGCTACAGCGAGACGCTGGCCGGTGCGACGCCCCTGTTCCGCTTCATGCAGGAGAACCAGGCGGCGGTGCGTGAACTGCGGGTCGGCGAGACCTTCAAGGAGCGGATGCAGGGGCTGCGCGAGATCATCGTCGACCCCGAGGCGGACCTGACCGACCAGGTCCGCTGCATCAGCGCGATCTTCACCCTGCACGCCGGAATGTTCTTCCTCCAGGACGTCACCGGCGACCCGGAATCCAAGCGCAAGGCGGTCCTGGAGGTCGCCACCGACCTGGTCACCCAGGCCCACCGGGGAGGCGAAACGGGCTAGGGCGTGTTGGGCCGGGATGGGCG
>NZ_RSAJ01000685.1 GCF_003933965.1 Streptomyces sp. RP5T | reverse complement strand
GGGTGGAGCAGTGGCATGCCCGGACACTCCGCTTCGGCACGCCCCGCGGTGTCTACTCCCCCGACGCCGCCTTCAGCGCCAGCCACAGCTCCATGCGTACGTCCGGATCGTCCAGGGAGCGGCCCAGGATCTCCTCGACCCGGCGCATCCGGTACCGCAGGGTGTGCCGGTGGACGCCCAGGTCGGCGGCGGCCGCGTCCCACTGGCCGTGCCGGGAGAGCCAGGCCCGCAGCGAGGCGACCAGATCGCCGCGGCCGGTCGCGTCGTGCTCGTACAGCGGCCGCAGCAGGCCGTCCGCGAAGGCCCGCACCGCCTCGTCCGCGAGCAGCGGCAGCACCGATCCGGAGGCCAGCTGTTCGTGCTCGACGTACATCCGGCCCCGCCGCCGGGCGACCGACAGTGCCTGTTCGGCCTGCTTGTAGGCGGCCGCCGCGGCGATCGGTCCGGCGGGGGCCGAGACCCCGACGACCAGCCCGTCCTCGTCGCCCGCGCCCGCCTGCTCGCGCGTGCGGGCCGCCTCCAGCGCCACGACGTACTCCGCGCACGCGGTGACGGCGGCACCGCCGTCCGCGGCCAGCGCCACCAGCCGCTCCCCCTCGGGCACCACGAGCACGGCCTCGCCGGAGCGGGCCGCGGCGGACTCCAGGATCTCGGTGAGCGCCCCGAGCGGATCGCCGTGCAGGTCGGCGGCCGCGGCGAGCGCGGCGGCGGACGGGACCCGGGCGGGGGTCTCGGCGGCGAACCGCACCGAGGACATGGCGGCCGTCTCCGCCACGATCAGCCGGAAGGGCGCGTCCAGCAGCCCGCCGTACAGGTCGCCCGCGACCGTGCGCGCGTGCTCCGGCTCGCCCGCGAGCAGCATCCGCACCACGGCCGCCCCGATCCGCTGCTCGGCGGCGTACAGCGAACGGGAGCGCTCGGTGGTGAGGGTCAGCAGCGCGATCGCCGAGTGCACGGCGTAGCGCTCGGCCGTACCGAGCGCGGAGGCCGTCCCCACCGCCAGCGCGGCTCGCGGCCGCCGCCCGGTGCCCAGGGAGTGCAGCTCCACGCGGTCGTCGTTGTCGGGGGCGCCGGATCCCCCGGTCACGGAGGAGGCGGGCGCGGGCCGCTCCCGCAGCCGTTCCACCTCGGCGGTCAGGCGCGCGGCCCGGCGGCCGGCCCACTCCGGAGCGGCGGCGACGACGGCGCCCGAGGCGTCGTAGAGCGCCGCCCAGCCGTCCACCTGGGAGGCGAGCGCGGCGAGCAGTCCCTCCGGGCCGTCGGTCAGGGCCTGCCTGGTCAGTTCGCGCTGGGCGGCGAAGCCCGCGGTGACGGAGCGGTACTGGTCGGCCGCGATCGCCGCCGACACGGCCTTGCTGATGGCGAGGAACGGGGTGCGGCGCGGCACTTCGAGCAGCGGGAGCCCCTCCTCGCGGGCCGCCTCGACGAGGGCCTCGGGGATCTCGTCGTAGTTGACCCCGACGGCGAACCCGAGCCCGACCACGCCCGCCCCGGCCAGCCGCTTCACATACCGCCGCATCGCCTCCGGATCCTCCGCGTCCAGCTTGAGCGCGGTGATCAGCAGCAGTTCCCCGCCCTCCATGTAGGGGACGGGGTCGGCGAGCTCGCTGACGTGCGCCCAGCGGACGGGCACGTCCAGCCGGTCCTCGCCCGCGCGCACGGTCAGCTTGAGCGCGGAGTGGTGGACGAGCGAGGCGAGGGTGGGTGGCATGGCGCCTTCAGGGCTTCAGGGAGCAGTGATCGCTGCGATCTCTTGGCCGCCGTGTATGAACGACCTGTGACGATTCTGCCTCACCGTACGGTCCTCAGGGCACGTCATCCCCGCAGATCCACCAGCAGCGGCGGGGCGTGCTCCCCCGTCACCGTGGTCAGCGACAGCACCGCGTGCCCGGGCGGCACCCCGTGCGCCAGCTCGGACGCGGACCACCGCTCCCGCTCGACCTGCCGTACGGTCACCGCCCGCGCGGTCGGCGCCTTGCCGGTGATGACCCGGCGCACCGCGTGCAGCGCCTTGCCCGCCGGGGTCTCGGCGATGATCTGCCGGTCGGTGACGTCCCGCGCCTCGATCCACTCCTTGCCCCACACCTCGGCGAAGTCCTGCCCGTCCCACGGGGTGAGCCCGGACAACGCCATCCGGCACCCGATGGCACCGAGCAGGGGCCCGCGCAGCGGCCGCGGCACGTCGTCCAGCGTGCGCAGCGTCAGCACGACACCGGCGTTGCCCGACCGCAGCCGCTGCACGCCCCGCACGGCCTCCGGGGTCACGATCCCCGTGGCGTCGTCGACGACCAGACAGGCGAACAGCGAGCGGTCCTCGCGCACCGCGACGCTCGCCGTGAACTGCGCGAGCACCAGCCGCGCCAGGATCCGGGAGGCGTCGGCGTGCCCGCGCTGGGGCAGATCGATCCGGACCCGGACGGGATGGTCGAGAGCCTTCAGCGAGAACGGCCGCGACTGCCCCGGCGAGTCGAGATCCGCGCTCTGGAAGAACGTGGCGAAGGCGGGCCGGTCGAGCAGCGCGATCCGGTCCGCGAGGATGCCCCCCACGTCCCCCGGATGCCCCATCTGCCGCTCCCGCGCGTCGAGTTCCCGCAGCAGCGAATCCTGCCCGGAGTCCTGCAGGCCCTTGCGCAGCGCGGCCAGCGGCCCGGGCGCGCCGTCGAGCAGCTGCCGCAGCTCCGGTACGGAGGGGAAGCGGCCGTGCACCGCCCGGAACGGCCCGAGGAGCTGGGCGAGCACGGTGGTGGACCGGCGGGTGTCGCCCCCCTGATGCGGCTCGGCGAGGTCCCCGACCAGCGCCTCGGCGAGCACCGCGGCGGCTTCGTCCGGGTCGGTGGTGCCCCCGTACAGGTCGAGGTCGTACACCGACTCCGGATTCCCGATCTGTACGACGACGTCGAAGGCGTCGGCCGGTCCGAGCCCCGCGCCCGCGGCACCGACCACCACGACGGCGGCCCGCCCGGCGAGCGCGTGCAGGCAGAGCGACTCGGCGATCGGCCTGACGACGGTCCCGGTCTTCCCGGACCCGGCCGGCCCGACCGCGAGCAGCGAGGTCCCGAGCAGCTCGGGCCCGAGCCCGAGCCCGGCGCCCCGGTAGGCGTACGGGTTGCGGGCGTCGTCGGCGGTGGTCCCCAGCCGCACCTGTCCGGTGAGCAGGTCGTGCCGGGCGAGCCGTGCGGGCAGGTCCCGCTCCCCGGACGGGTGCACACAGGCGGCGGCGCCCTCCTGGAGCACGGCGCCGGTGAAGGTGGCGAGGCTGAACCGGCCACTGCGGACGCCCTGCCAGGCACGCGCGATCCGGGCATGGTCCACGTCCCGCATCAACCCGGCCCTGGCCTCCGCAGCCAACCGCTCCGCGGCCTCAACGGCCCCGGCGGCGCGGATCTCGGGGTATTCGGCGGGGTCCTGTTCGGCCGACGGCACGGGCTCCTGCCGGGGCTCGGGACGCTTCACCAGCGGCACCACGAAGCGGCGCCAGACCTCGCCCCAGCGTCCCAGCTTGCCGACCGCCACCATGATGACCAGCACGATCAGCAGCTCATAGCCCTTGTAGAGGATCAGGTTGCCGACCTTGCTGCTGCTGTAGCGCCATGAATCGGGGACCAACAGCTTGAACGGCAGCGCCCACCAACCACCCAGATATCCGTTCTGCAGGAGTGACCACACCAGCCAGCCGACCAGGAACGCGACCAGGGCGCCGGTCAGCAACTGCCTGTTCGGGGTCTCCTCTGGTTCCTCGACGGGACGGGGCCGGTGGCCGAAGCGCCAGATTCCGGGGAGAGCCTCCGGCCGGGAGGTGCGCACCCAGCTGAGAAAAGCGGCTCCGGCCTGCAACGGCGGCACCGCGGGCGCTGCCGTGGGCATCGGCGGCAGCGGCCCCCGTGCCCGCGGCACAGGATTCGCATGCGTACCCCGCGCGTCCTGCGTCCCGTCGCTGTCCATCGCCCCTGCTCCCCGACCAGCCGTTCCGTCCACCGTCAGCGGCCAATCTAACGCGCCCGCAAAGGGAGTTCACCGATGGCGGCGCCGAGCCGTCACACCGCATCGGAAACCGGCTATGTCCACCACGGACAACCCGCCCCCGCGACAACGCCCACATGGAGCATGCC